>CAYMJJ010000105.1:0-9012 GCA_964390445.1 uncultured Anderseniella sp. | reverse complement strand
GCCAACGTGATTTTCGACAGCTGGGTGCACCCGCTCACCATGGGGCTGGAAGAACACCTGCTGGGCATGTTCCGCGAAGACTTCGAGTTCTCCGACGAGGCTATCCCCTCTCACCTTACCAGCGTCGGCGAGAGCCGAGCGCCCGCCGCCGAACAGCCCGCCCCGGCCACCGCATCAAGCCTGGGCTGGGACGCAGCGGCAGAAAAGGAATTGAAAAAGATACCGTTCTTCGTGCGCGGCAAGGCGCGCCGCAACACCGAGACCTTTGCTGCCGAGCGCGGCATTGCCGAGATCACCGTCGACACGTTGTACGAGGCAAAGGCGCACTATGCACGGTAACCTGCCAAAGCCCGGCTACCGGGTGGTGATCATCACCATGGACGACCATGCAGCCGGACCCGCTGCGCGGGCCAGCGAGCGGCTTGCGCATGATTTCCCCGGTCTGTCGATTTCCATCCATGCGGCAGCAGGCTGGTCGGAAGACCCGGCAGGCCTTGACCGTGCGCGCGATGCCATCGCCCAGGGCAACATCATCATCGCCAACATGCTGTTCCTCGAAGAACACGTGAAGGCCGTTCTGCCGGATCTTGAAGCCCGCCGTGACGATTGCGACGCGATGGTCGGCATGATCGCCGATGGTGCGGTTGTGAAGTTGACCCGTATGGGCGGGCTGGACATGGCCAAGCCTGCCTCAGGCATTGCAAAGTTCCTGAAGAAGCTGCGCGGTTCCTCAAAGCCCGGCCAGGGCTCCGGCGAAAGCCAGATGAAGATGCTGCGTCGGCTGCCCAAGATCCTGCGTTTCATGCCAGGCAAGGCACAGGACATGCGGGCCTGGTTCCTGACCATGCAATACTGGCTTGGCGGATCTGATGACAATGTCGAGCAGATGGTGCGTTATCTGATCTCGCGATATGCCAACTACAAGGACTGGCGCGGCGCAGATGCCCTGCCGCCGGTCGAGTATCCGGAGGTCGGCCTCTACCACCCGGGCGTCAAGGGACGCATCACGGGCCGAATCGAAGACCTGCCACGGCCTGCGAACGCAGTCGCGACGGTTGGCCTGCTGCTGATGCGCTCGTACGTGCTGGCCTCGGATACTGCCCATTATGACGCCGTGATCGCCGCATTCGAGGCGCGCGGCATTGCCGTGATTCCGGCGTTCGCCGGCGGGCTTGATGGCCGTCCCGCCATCGAGACCTGGTTCAAGTCGCAAGCGGGCGCACGCATCGACACGCTGGTGTCGCTGACCGGATTTTCGCTGATCGGCGGACCTGCCTACAATGACAGCGCAGCCGCCGTGCAGGTGCTCGGCGAGCTTGACCTGCCCTATGTCGCCGCACACCCGCTGGAGTTCCAGACGTTGCAGCAGTGGGCCGGATCAAGCGGCGGCCTTGGCCCGGTTGAAACCACCATGCTGGTGGCCCTGCCCGAGATAGATGGTGCCACCAACCCCACCGTGTTTGCCGGCCGCCACGACGCCAACGGCTGCACCGGTTGCAAGTCGCCTTGCCAGACGGTCTCGTCACACCGCGCCATGGCACCCTGCCCGGAACGCATCGGAACACTGGCTGACAAGGTACTGCGGCTGGCCTTGAACCGGCGCAAGCAGAATGCGCAGCGCAAGGTGGCAATCGTGCTGTTCGGCTTCCCGCCAAACTCGGGCGCGGTCGGCACTGCCGCCTACCTGAGCGTGTTCGAGAGCCTGTTCAACCTGCTCAACGCCATGCGCGCGAACGGCTACCAGGTCGACCCGCCCGCCAGCGTCGACGAGCTTCGCGAGATGCTGCTGGTGGGCAACTCCGCCCGCTATGGCCAGCAAGCCAATGTGGCCACCCACGTGGCCGCCGACGACATCGTGCGCAACACGCCCTGGCTGGCTGAAGTCGAGGCCGTGTGGGGTCCGGCACCCGGTCGCACCCAGTCGGACGGGCGCGGCGTGTACGTGCTGGGCCAGCAGTTCGGCAATGTGTTCGTGGGCGTGCAGCCGGCCTTCGGCTGGGAAGGCGACCCCATGCGGTTGCTGTTCGAGCAAGGCTTTGCGCCCACCCATGCCTTCGTCACCTTCTACCGCTGGATGCGCGACAGTTTCGGTGCCGATGCCTACCTGCATTTCGGCATGCACGGTGCGCTCGAATTCATGCCCGGCAAGCAGGCGGGCCTTGGTGGGCGGGACTGGCCGGACCGGCTCATCGGCAACGTGCCCAACGTCTACCTGTACGCCTCCAACAACCCGTCCGAGGCAACGCTGGCCAAGCGCCGCGCAAACGCTGTCACGGTCACCCACCTGACCCCACCGCTGGCGGCATCGGGCCTCTACAAGGGGCTTGCCGACCTCAAGGACAGCCTGTCGCGCTGGCGCACCCTGGCACCGGGCGCAAGCGAGCGCGCCGATCTCGCGGCCCTGATCGCGACCCAGGCCGAAGCCATCGACATGGCCGAAACCAATCCGGACAAGCTGTGGCTCACCCTGCTCGAGACCGAACAAGCGCTGATCCCCGATGGCCTTCACGTTGTGGGCAGGCAAATCAGCGCCGATGCGCGCGCCGAGCATGTGCGGGTGATGGCTGACACCGATGACGAAACGCGTGCCCGGGTCGAGAAACTGCTGGCCGAGACCGACGAACTGCCGGCACTGCTCAATGCGCTGGCCGGGCATTTCATCGCGCCGGTTGCCGGCGGTGACCTGATCCGCTCGCCAGAGGTTCTGCCCACCGGCCGCAACATCCATGCGTTCGACCCGTTCCGCATGCCGACGGCGTTTGCGCTGGAAGACGGGCGCAAGCAGGCAGATCTGCTGCTGGCCACGCACGACGCAGTGCCGCGCTCAGTGGCGCTTGTGCTGTGGGGTTCCGACAACATCAAGTCTGATGGCGGCCCGATTGCCCAGGCGCTGGCGCTGATGGGCGCAAGGCCACGGTTCGACAGCTTTGGCCGGCTCGCTGGCGCTGATCTCATCCCTCTGGCCGAGCTTGGCCGGCCACGCATCGACGTGATGATGACCCTGTCCGGCATCTTCCGTGACCTGCTGCCACTGCAGACAAAGATGCTCGCCGAAGCTGCGTTCAAGGCTGCCACCGCATCAGACGAACCGCTCGAGCAGAATTTTGTCCGTGCCCATGCCCTCGCCTATGCCGAGCAGGCCGGCTGCGACATGGAAACCGCCTCGCTGCGGGTGTTCTCGAATGCCGAAGGTGCCTATGGCTCCAACGTCAACCAGCTGGTTGATGCCGGCACCTGGAACGACGAGAACGAACTGGCCGAAGCATTCACCCGGCGCAAGGGCTTTGCCTATGGCCGCGACGGCAAGGCCCGCCAGAACGCCGAACTGCTGCAAAACACGCTGAAGAACGTCGATATCGCTTACCAGAATCTTGAATCGGTTGAACTGGGCGTGACATCCGTCGACCACTACTTCGACACGCTGGGTGGCATCTCGCGCGCGGTCAAGCGTGCGCGCGGCACCGAAGCGCCGGTCTACATCGGCGACCAGACCCGTGGTGCCGCCAAGGTGCGCACCCTGAAAGACCAGATCGCGCTGGAAACCCGCTCGCGCACGCTGAACCCGAAATTCTTCGAAAGCATGTTGCGCCACGGCCACGAGGGCGTGCGCCAGATCGAGGCACACGTCACCAACACGCTGGGCTGGTCGGCGACCACCGGCACCGTCGACCCTTGGGTCTACCAGCGCCTGTCGGAAACGTTCGTTCTCGATGAAGACATGCGCAAGCGCCTGGCCGAACTCAATCCGGCTGCATCTTCCAAGCTGGCCAACCGGCTGATGGAGGCCTGCGACCGGCAGTTCTGGACACCGGACGACGCAACGCTGGAGGCCCTGCGCCGCGCCAGCGAAGAACTTGAAGACAATCTTGAAGGCATTCCCGCACCTGTGGAGGCAATGGCATGAACCTGTATACGAAAATGGATCGTCACTCTGGCAAGGCCCTGCGCCAGCCCGATGGCGAAGGAAGTGTCCAGGTGCATCTCGACCCCGAGGTGAACATTGGCTCTGCAAAAGTGTTTGCAGTTTACGGCAAGGGCGGGATCGGCAAGTCCACCACCTCGTCCAACCTGTCGGCGGCGTTTTCCAAGCTCGGCAAGCGCGTGCTGCAGATCGGCTGTGACCCCAAGCACGACTCGACGTTCACCCTCACCAAGAAGCTGATGCCGACGGTGATCGACGTGCTCGAGCAGGTGGATTTCCACTCTGAAGAGCTGCGCACCGAAGACTTCGTCTACGAAGGCTACAACGGCGTGATGTGCGTCGAGGCCGGTGGCCCGCCCGCCGGCACCGGTTGCGGTGGATACGTGGTCGGCCAGACAGTCAAATTGCTCAAGGAACACCACCTGCTGGAAGACAGCGACGTGGTGATCTTCGACGTGCTGGGCGACGTGGTGTGCGGCGGCTTTGCCTCTCCGCTGCAACACGCCGAGCGCGCCCTGGTGGTGACCGCCAATGACTTCGATTCGATCTTCGCGATGAACCGCATCGTCTCGGCCATCAACGCCAAGTCGAAGAACTACGAGGTTCGCGTCGGCGGCGTCATCGCCAACCGCTCCAAGGACACCGACGAGATCGACCGGTTCAACGAGGTGGTGGGCCTGAAGCGCCTCGCCCACCTGCCCGACCTTGATGCCATCCGCCGGTCACGGCTGAAGAAGTGCACGCTGTTCGAGATGGACGACAGCCCTGAAATCAACGCCGTGCAACAGGAATACCTGAAGCTGGCAGACAGACTTTGGAAGGGCAACGACGTGATGACGCCGCGGCCAATGAAAGACCGTGAAATCTTCGACTTCCTGGGGTTCGACTGACATGCCGACACCAACCTACGCAACCCGCCGGGGCGAACTGGAAACCTACTTCGACCGTACCGCGGTCGATGCTTGGAAGAAGCTGACCAGCGATGCGCCGGTCAGCAAGATCCGCGCGACCGTTCGCAAGGGCCGCGACGAGATGCGCGGGCTGTTGCTGTCCTGGCTGCCGGAAGACCTCTCTGGCCTCAAGCTGCTCGATGCTGGCTGCGGCACGGGTGCCCTGTCGATCGAGGCGGCACGACGTGGCGCGGAGGTGACTGCCATCGACCTGTCGGAAAACCTGGTTGCCTACGCCCGCGACCTAGCGGCTTCCGAACACCTTGCCGGCCGCATCACGTTCCGCTCGGGCGACATGCTGGACGACAGCCTTGGTCACTTCGACCACATCGTGTGCATGGACAGCCTGATCCACTACAACAGCACCGACATCGTGCGCGTGCTGTCGCAATTTGCCCGCCGCTGCAACGGCTCGATGGTGTTCACATATGCGCCGCGAACACCGGCACTGGCCGTGATGCACAATGTCGGCAAGCTGTTTCCGAAGTCTGATCGCGCGCCGGCCATTCAGCCCGTGAGCACCAACGGCCTGTCGCGCCTGATCACCCGCTCGGACTGCCTTGCCGGCTGGCAGCAGGACCGCACCCACCGGGTCAAGTCGGGTTTCTACACCTCTCACGCGCTGGAGCTGGCACGCGCATGATCCCTGGGGCGACCAGAGCAACGACCTTGTGGACCCGGATTGGCACCCGGTGGCTGCCATTTGCCGATGCGGCAACAGGGCAGGTTCCGCTGGGCCAGTTGTTGCGGCTGGCGTTGTTCCAGATTCCTGTCGGCATGGCCATGGTGCTGATGACCGGCACCGTCAACCGGGTGATGATCGTAGAGTTGCAGGTGCATGCCTGGCTTGTCGCCAGCATGATTGCCCTGCCGATCCTGTTTGCCCCCCTGCGCGCGCTCATCGGCCACCGCTCCGACACGCACCGGTCTGTGCTGGGCTGGCGCCGTACGCCCTACATGTGGACGGGCCTGCTGTTGCAGTTCGGTGGCTACGTGGTGCTGCCGCCATCATTGCTGCTGTTGTCTGGCGAGGCCCACACAGGCGGTGCCGCAGCGCAAATCGTCGGCCAGGGCGGGGCCGCGCTATCCTTCCTGCTGATCGGTTTTGGCGTGCACTATTCGCAGACGGCCGGCCTTGCGCTGATGAACGACTTGGTGCCGGAAGACCGCCGGCCACGTGCAGTCGCCCTGCTCTACGTGATGCTGCTTGTTGGCATGGTCAGCAGTGCGCTTGTCTTCTCCGTTCTGCTGATCGACTTTTCGTCGGAGCTTTTGATCCGGGTCATTCACGGAGCGGCTGTGTTCTCGGTGGTCGTCAACTTCATCGCCATGTGGAAGCAGGAAACACGTGACCGCGAACGGGCTGCCACCCGCCATGACGACCGGCCACGCTTCGCCCAGGTCTGGCGCACTTACGCCACGCAGAAACCGGCTGTCCGGCTGCTGGTGGCTGTTGGTCTCGGCACCATGGCCTTCGGCATGCAGGACGTGCTGCTGGAACCCTATGGCGGCGAAATTCTCAACCTCACCGTGCCGCAAACCACGCTACTGACCGCCCTGAGCGCCGGTGGCACGCTGGTTGGCTTCCTGCTCGCGGCAAAGGTGTTCGCGCGCGGCATGCACGCCTGCCGGCTGGCGGCCATTGGCGCGCTGATCGGAGTGCCGGCTTTTGCTGCAGTGCTGTTCGCCAATGCCTTCGACTCGACCTTGATGTTCCGCGCGGGCGTTTGCCTGATCGGCTTCGGCACAGGGCTGTTTGCGGTGGGCAGCCTGATTGCCGCGATGGAACTCTCCTCACGCGAAACCTCAGGCCTGGCAGCCGGCGCATGGGGTGGCGTGCAGGCCACCGCCGCCGGCATCGGTATTGCCACGGGCGGCATTCTGCGTGACGCCGTCAGCAGCGTGGCCTCCACCGGCGCGCTCGGCGAGGCAATGGCCACGCCTGCGGCCAGTTACGCTGCGGTCTACTGCGTGGAAATAGCTCTTTTGTTTGCAACCCTGATCGCGATCGGACCGCTCGTTCGCGACACAGGTTTCACCTCGAAGCGGACGACATCCAAATTCGGCATGGCAGAGTTGCCAGGCTGACAAACCCGGAGGAAACTGTGATGGGCACAGGTGCAATTACATCCTACATAGACGTGGCTCAGGTCACCCTCTACGTATTTTTCATCTTCTTCGCACTGCTGGTGTTCTACATCCGCAAGGAAGACCGCCGCGAAGGATACCCGCTGGAGATCGACCCGACCGGTCAGGTCAAGGACAAGGGCTTCCTGCTGATCCCGGACGCAAAGACCTTCCGCCTGCCCCATGGTGGCGAAGTGTCCGTCCCCAACGACGTGCGCGATACCCGTCCCGTCAAGGCCACCCGCGCAGGTGCCTGGCCCGGTGCGCCGCTGGTGCCGTCAGGCGATGCGATGGCAGATGGCGTCGGCCCTGCCGCGTATGCAGAACGCGCCAACGTGCCGGACATGACGTTTGACAACAAGGTCAAGATCCGCCCGATGAACGGTGACGATCATGTATGGATTGCTGCCGAAGACACCGATCCGCGCGGCATGACAGTTGTGGGTGCTGACGGCGTGGTGGCCGGCACCATCGTCGATGCATGGGTCGACCATTCCGAGATGATCATCCGCTACTACGAGTTGAAGCTTGATGGGTCGCCACGCGCCCGCTCGCGCCTGATCCCGGCAACGGCAATTCGCATCGGTGATCGTCGCGCCACGGTCGAGTCCATCCTGGGCAGCCAGTTTGCCGGTGTTCCGGCAACCAAGGCACCGGACCAGGTGACCTTGCTCGAGGAAGACATGATCATGGGCTACTATGCCGGCGGCCGGCTTTACGCGACGCCACAGCGTGCGGAGCCGATGCTATGAGCCACGATGATTTCGATTTCGAACCCATCAAGGGTCTGCCTGCCGTTCCTCCGGACGGTGAGCAGATCCTGTGGCAGGGGTCGCCTGAATGGCGCGACCTCGCCATCCATGCGTTCCATGTGCGCAAGGCCGCGATCTACTTTGGCTTGCTGGTGGCGTGGTACGTGATCAGCTCTGCCTACGACGGCATGGCGATGCTGCAACTGCTGACCGGGACCAGTACCTTCGCGCTGATCTCGCTGGCCTGCATCAGCCTGCTTGGCCTGCTCGCCTGGGGCTATGCGCGCTCGACCATCTATACGCTGACCAGCAAGCGGCTGGTGCTTCGCCACGGTATCGCCTTGCCGATCACCATCAACATTCCGTTCAGCCAGATCGAGTCGGCAGCGATGTCGCATCATGCCGGCGGCACGGGCACGGTGTCGGTGCGGCCGGTCAAGGGTGTGCGGTTGGCCTGGCTGGCGCTGTGGCCGAATGTGCGGGCATGGCACCTGGCCAGGCCCGAACCGTCGCTGCGTTGCATCAGTTCACCGGACAAGGTTGCCAGCATGCTCGCCGAGGCCATCCGACATGCCGAACAGGGCATCGTGATGGCTCCGGCACAAGGTGCGCGCCCAGCCCGCACGCAAAACTACAATCCTGCATCCAAGACAAAGTTGACCACAGAAGCGGCATGAAAGCCGTCCGGCAGCTGGTTGAAACCACTAGCGAGGAGACGAAAGGAAATGACACCACACTCCCCCGACGACCCCCCGAAGCCCGACCACGGAGGCCGAACCGCGCTGATCGCCGGTGGTGCCGTGATCATGGCAACCCTTGCTCTCACAGGGCTGGCGCGCCTGACTGACGTTCGTGATGAAACGCCGCTGAGCGCCGAGATCGCCCAGTCGCGCGATCTGCGATTTCTGGATGGCCCTTCCGGTAGCGTGCTGGTGATTGATGCCAAAAGCGGTGCCACGGTCGAAACGCTGGCCCCGGGCAGCAACGGCTTCCTGCGTGCAACCATGCGCGGACTGGTCCGCCAGCGCCAGGCCAAGGGCATCGGCAATGAGCCGCCCTTCCGCATCACCCGCTACATAACGGGCCACACCGCGCTGTCGGACCCGTCGACCGGTGCCAGCGTTGCACTTGATGCATTCGGCCAGACCAATGCCCGGGTATTTTCGCATCTCTTGCAGGGAGAAAAGTCATGACATCGTTCCAGACCAACGCCCGTGAATTCGAGGTGGGCTGCACGATCGAGATCGAGAACACCTTTGAA
>CAYMJJ010000104.1:0-9080 GCA_964390445.1 uncultured Anderseniella sp. | reverse complement strand
CACGATGGCGACCGCCGCAGCAAACACCGCCCGGACAATCTGCTTGACCAGCATCGGTTCGAACCAGCTGTACACGGCCAGCCCGATGCAGGCACCGCCGGCCGCCATGAGCAAGGCGCTGAGGGCCGGCAACTGGCGGCGGGTGCGCATTATGGTGACACCCATCAGCAGGACGCCTGCGGCCATCAGGGCTTCGACGATGGCACCCAACACATCGTCGGAAGGAATCGGTGCCGGCACCAGCCGCGCGACAACGGGCTGCAGCATGCCGGTTTCCAGGGTGATGAAACCGATAGCCGCCCACGCAAAGATGGCGGACAGCGGAAATGCGATCTGTGGCGACAGTACCACCAGGCACGAGATCACCAGCACCGCCAGGGCGGACATGCCTATGACAACGCCGCGAAACATTGTCTGGCGGGTGGTGGTGCTGTCGAAGGCCGCGCGTTTCCACAGGCGCAACCCGTTGACGCCCAGTTCGGACAGTTCCAGCGCGACGGTCATGGAGGTCATCGGAGCGAGCGTCAGGGCGTAGGCGTCACGGTCCGGCGCGTTCAACTTGCGCAAGTCCGGGCCGTTTGAGGTCGAAGTGCTGGCAATGCGGCTGCTGCGGTGGGACGGTTGGAAGATGCCGGACCCCGGAAACGATTGGCGGGCTGAATCAACCACCAGTTCCAGCGGTTCAGGCCCGGGGTTTGCCACCGTGAATATCGCCCAGCGGTGGGTGGTGCCAGGCCGCGTGGCCTCAAGCTGCATGGATTGCGTCGTGCCCGCGACGCTGGAAGGCACCTGTACGCTGATCTTCGCCCGGTCACTGGCAACTCCGCCAAGGTACGACACGAGATCCACGTATGACCCGGCAAAGTCAGCAGCCACGATCCTGGTGGCATTCTGGGCAAGCGAATGGCCGCCCAGGCCCAGCAGTGCTGCAGCAAGCATCAACACAATAACGGTTATCGCATGCCTGCGAAGCACTGTACTTGCCCCTCCCCCGAATGGCTTCATGGCCGTTCTCTTCATGGTCAGGTTACTCTGTCGCCGCACGGCACCCTAGCGGTTCGACCCTTGCGAACCGCGCTTATCCACTGTGCATGTGCACGGATCAAAGTACAGGATCAGAGTCTATTTTGGCAAAAAGCAGATGATCTTGCCACTTTCCTGCGATCTTGAGGTATTGGCGGGCATAACCTTCATGGACAAACCCCGTTCGCTCCAGCAGGCGGCGCGAGGCTTCATTCGAAGGCAGGCAGGCTGCTTCAACCCGGTGCAGCCGCAATCCGTCAAAGGCAAACTCGATCGCCGCCGTCAGGGCCGAGGTCATGTAGCCGCGACGGGCATGGGGCTGGCCGATCCAGTACCCGGCTGACACCGTCTGGGCAACACCGCGGCGGACGTTCGACAGGGTCAGACCGCCAACGAGTTCGTCTGAGGTGGCAGTGAAAATAAAGAAGGCGTAGGCGTAATCGTCGCGCATGTCGCGGGCATAGCGGCGCACGCGCTGGCGGAAGGCAGATCGACTCAGGTCGTCGCGTGGCCACGACGGCTCCCAGGGTTCCAGAAAATCCCGGCTCGCCGAGCGCAGCTTCGCCCACATCTCGTAGTCGGCCATGACCGGCGTGCGCAGCACGACGCTGCCCGTGCGCAGGACCGGTTCGCTTTCCAGATATGCGTAACTTCTCAGAAAGACCATGACAGCTTGAACACCTCGGAGGCTGCCGCGGTTGCACTGCCACCGCTAGCCAAATCTTGCAGCAATGTTGCCGGATTTCGCAAGCAGCGATGTTGCACCAACGGCTGCGCGCACGACCTTCTGCGACGAAAACGTGGCGCTGGCAATGCGGCTGATGTCCTGCGTAGTGACGGCATCAATCCGTGCCAGGATATCGCTGACTTCCGGCACCCGGCCATAGGACAGGAATTGCCGTGCAATCTGGTCGGCGCGTCCGGACGGGCTTTCGAGGCTCATCACCAGCGATGCCTTGACCTGGGCGCGGGCGCGGTTCAACTCCTCGCTGGTGACGGTGTCGGCCAAAGATTGCACGATCTCTGCAGCCACGGCGGTGAACTCGGCAGCAGCACCGGGTGCGGTGCCCGCATAGACCTGCATCAGGCCGGAGTCGGCATACGCCGACACATGGGCGAAGGTCGAATAGCAAAGACCGCGGCGTTCGCGCACTTCCTGAAACAACCTGGACGACATGCCCCCACCCAGGATGCTGGCCATCAGGTAGGTGCCGTAGATGTCGGCGTGGTGATATCCAACCGACGGGAACATCAGGACCTGGTGGACCTGGTCAAGCGAACGGCGGACGAACTTCTCACCCGACTGGAATGCCGGAGGGGTGCGTCGTGGCGCATCTCCGATGGCGACCGTGGCCAAGTTTTCGGTCGCCGCTGCAACAAGGCTGGCATGGTTGATATTGCCGGCAGCAGACACCACCATGCGGGTGGCATTGTAGTGGCGGCTGCGATAGGCGCGCAGATCCTGGTCCGTCAGGGCCGTAACGGTATCAGCCGTGCCCAGGATGTCGCGGCCCAGCGAATGCTCCGGCCAGGCGATGGCCTGGGCCACGTCGAACACCATGTCGTCGGGCGTATCCAGTGCGGCGGCGATTTCCTGCAGGATGACGCCTTTCTCAAGCGCAAGGTCATCAGCGTCGAACAGCGGGTTCATCACGATGTCGCTCATCACGTCGAACGCAAGACGCCAGTCGTCTTTCAGTACGCGGGCGTAGAAGGCCGTCTTCTCCATCGAGGTGGAGGCATTCATGTCACCGCCGGCAGCTTCGATCTGCACGGCGATGTCAAACGCGGTGCGGGTTGGCGTGCCCTTGAAGGCCATGTGTTCCAGCAGATGGGCCAGCCCGTTTTCGCGCTCGGACTCATCGCGGGCACCGGCATTGGTCCACACCCCGAGGGCAACCGTCTCCACCTGCGGCATGTAGTGGGAAACAACGGTTACGCCGTTGTCGAGGGGCGTGATGGTAACGCTCATGCCGGGCTTGCCACCCTGGTACGGTCTGCGATGTAGGTCTTGACGGTCTGAAGGTCATTGCCGAGCACGTCGAATCGCTCGGTACGGCTCATCAAATCACCCAGCCGGGGCGGCAGGTTCGGGTGGACGCCACTTGCTGCTTTGACTGCAGCGGGGAACTTGGCCGGATGCGCGGTCGCCAGCGTGACCATTGGGGCGGCATCGACCGCGAGGTCGCGGGCAACGGCATAGCCAACAGCAGAGTGTGGATCGAGCAGTTCGCCGGTTTCGGCCAGCGTCTGGCGGATGGTTTCAGCGGTTTTCGCCTCGTCGGTGCGGCCGGCGGCAAAGCCATCGCGGATATAGTCCCACATCGGCTGCGGCAAGGTGAATGCGCCGGACTGCTTGAGACTGTCCATCAGCCGCCGGACCTCGGCTGCATCCTTGCCGCCGGCTTCGAACAGGAGACGCTCGAAGTTGCTCGACACCTGGATGTCCATGCTGGGGCTCTGGGTTGCCTCAACCCCGGTGACTTCATAGCGGCCGGTCTGCATGGTGCGGTAGAGGATGTCGTTGACGTTGGTGGCGATGATCAACTCACCCATCGGCAAGCCCATGTGGCGGGCGACCTGTCCGGCGAAGATGTCGCCGAAGTTGCCGGTCGGCACGCTGAAGCTGACCTTGCGCTCGGGCGCGCCCAGCGCCAGCGCCGAGGTGAAATAATACACTGCCTGGGACACGATACGTGCCCAGTTGATCGAGTTCACGCCCGACAGCAGTACCTTGTCCCGGAAGGCCTCGTCGGCAAACATCGCCTTCACGTGTGCCTGGCAGTCGTCGAAGGTACCTTCAAGCGCGATATTGTGCACGTTGTCGCGGCCGACGGTGGTCATCTGGCGGCGCTGCACATCGGACACCCGGCCATGCGGATGCAGGATGAAGATGTCGGTGCGGGTGGAGTGGGCAAACGCCTCGATCGCGGCACCGCCGGTATCACCGGAGGTTGCCCCCACAATGGTGGCGCGCCGGCCGGATGCCTGCAACGCGTGGTCCATCAACCGGGCCAGCAGTTGCATGGCGACGTCCTTGAACGCCAGGGTTGGCCCATGAAAAAGCTCCATCAGCCAGTGGTTGGCGTCGAGCTGCCTGAGTGGCACCACCGCCTTGTGGGCAAAGCTGCCATAGGCATCGCTGATCATGGCGCGCAAGTCAGCATCCTCGATCTCGCCACCCACGAATGGGTTGATAACGGCGAATGCCACCTCGGCGTAGGGCTTGCCGCGCAGGGCGAGCAGGTCGTCACGCGACATCTGTGGCCACTGGTCGGGCACGTACAGGCCACCATCTCCGGCCAGACCTGCCAGCAACACATCTGTGAACCCGCGCGGTTCGCCACTTCCACGGGTCGATACATACTTCATGGCTTTTCGCCCGGGCGGGCGCCTTCAGCTTCTGCGCGGCGGCGGCGGATAAACAGCCAGCTCATTACCACCAGCACGAGGGCGAGTGAATACCAGGTCACGACGTATTGCAGGTGATTGTTGGGCAATTCAACCTTCAGGTCTTCAGGATCGGGATATGCCCCGCTGCCCGGCTCGCCGCCCGGTTCCACCTGGACGAAAACCGAGGCGGTGATCGGCGGCGGGTCACCGGCACCGTCGGCGATGTCTGCCGGCAGCGACGCGGCAATGCCCATCAGGTCGTACCAGTACCAGACCTGCCGGGTGGTATCGGGTTCAGGCGAAAACATGTTGCGGTCACCAGCGCGAACCCGCGTGATGCCGGTAACGGTGATCTCGCCGCCGGGCTGCGACCATTGATCGGGGGTGTCAATCATGGGCTGACCGATGAAGCCGCGATCCACCAGCACGATGAAGCCGGATTGGGCGATGAACGGTGTAATGACCTGGAAGCCGGGCCGGTCGCCGCGCGCACGGAAGACATAGCGGGTGGCGTCATGGCGATAGGTCCCGGTCATGCGGACCCTCAGAAAATCGACGTCATAGCCGTGCTCTATTCCGGCCTCGATGTCGGTCAGGGCGACTGGGTTGGAGACAACCGCCGACTTGCGTGCGGCAATGAGATCCTGCTTCTGCTGCAGCCGCAGCACTTGCCATGTGCCCAGCGCCAGCAACAGAATCGTGGCGATAGTTGCCGAGACAATGAGGGCTCGATTGCCCTTGCGGGCGGCGGGCTTAGGTTCGTGACTGGCGTTCATGCGGCAGGGTCCCGGCTGGCCGGGCGGGCACTGGTCTGGAACTGGCGGTTGATCAACATGCCCTTGGCCGGGCGCAGCAAGGCCAGCGGCAGCAGTACGGCCAGCGGAATGGCCACGATGGCATGCACCCAGTAAGGCGGCTGCCAGGTCAGTTCCACAAACAGGACACCAATCGTCGCCAGCGTTCCGGCGACCAGCATCACGAACCAGGCTGCACCGTCGCCTGCATCGGCAAAGTCATATTCGAGCCCACAGCGGTCGCACTTGTCAGCCACCGTCAGATAGCCGGCAAACAGCTTGCCCTGACCGCAGCGTGGACATGTGCCGCGCACGCCGGTGCCCACAGAGGATTGCGGCGGATAATATCTGCGGGCTTCTGTCATCGGCGGACTTTCCAGATCGGTCGCGGGACGAAAAGGGCCGCACGAGAAGGTGTCTTCCCATGCGGCCCCGGTCACTCGGTTACGGGCTGCCGTGCGGTCAGTGCGCCGCTATGGTTGCGCCGTAGCTGCCCCAGACGTAGACGGCTGCGAACAGGAACAGCCAGACCACATCGACGAAATGCCAGTACCAGGCGGCTGCCTCGAAGCCGAAGTGGCGTTGCGGCGTGAAGCCACCGGCCATGGCGCGGAACAGGCAGACGATCAGGAAGATCGTGCCGATCAGCACGTGGAAGCCGTGGAAGCCGGTCGCCATGAAGAAGGTCGAGCTGTAGATGCTTCCGCCGTTCTCCGCCTTGAAGGCAAACGGTGCGATGGAATACTCATAGGCCTGGATGAGTGTGAACACGACGCCCAGGGCGATCGTGCAAATCAGGCCCCACTTGAGGCCGCGGCGGTCATTGTTGATGAGCGCGTGGTGCGCCCAGGTCACCGTGGTGCCGGACAGCAGCAGGATCAGCGTGTTGAGCAGCGGCAGATGCCAAGGGTCGAACACCTCAATACCGGCCGGCGGCCACATGCCTTGAGTGAGTTCAACGCGGGTCGCCTGGATGGCTGAGTCTGTATACAGTGCGGCTTCGAAGAAGGCCCAGAACCACGCCACGAAGAACATGATTTCCGAGGCAATGAACATCAGCATGCCGTAGCGCAGATGCAACTGCACAACCGGGGTATGGTCGCCGCTGTTGGATTCATGCACGACGTCGCGCCACCACATGAACATGGTGTAGAGCACGATCGCCGTGCCGATCAGGAACAGCCAGGACACACCCCAGGTCTGGCCACCGTGCATCCAGTGAATGGCGCCCAGCGCCATGGTGAGCGCGCCAATGGCACCGGTCAGCGGCCACGGACTGGGATTCACCAGGTGATAATCGTGATTTTTAGCGTGGCTGTCTGCCATAGCCCTCTTCTCCCGCTGTGCGCCCGGATATTGTTGCCTTGTCCGGGTAATTATAGGTTCAGTTCAACTCAGTTCACGGTACCGGCTTTCGCGCCGGTGGCAGCGGCCGATACCTTGGCGGGCTGTGTCTCTGCGCGAAAGAAAGTGTACGACAAGGTGATCTCGCCGATGTTCTTCATGTCAGGATCATTCATGATGTCAGGATCGACGTAATAGGTGACCGGCATGTCCACGGACTGGCCAGGTTCGAGCAATTGCTCGGTAAAGCAGAAGCACTCGATCTTCGAGAAATACAGGCCTGCCTTGGGGGGCGACACGTTGAATGTCGCGGTACCGACAACAGCCTCGCTGCTGGTGTTGACCGCCTGGTAGAACGCCAGCGTGCTTTCGCCGATACGGACGGTCTGCTCGTGCTGCACCGGCTTGAACTGCCAGCCGAGGCCTGAGTTCACATTGGCATCGAAGGTGACGCGAACCGTGCGGTCCAGTATCACATCGGGGGCCGCTTCGGCGCGCTGCGTGGTGCCACCGAACCCGGTGATCTGACAAAACAACTGGTAAAGGGGTACTGCGGCATAAGCCACCCCGACCATGCCGGCCGCAATGGATGCAGTCACCACTGCGACTTTCAGGTTCCTGTTGCCGCCTGCGCTTGCAGCAGACATGAGGTCACACTCCCGTTGGCATGCCCCGGTCACCCAGGCGCACGATGGTTGTCACGAACAGCAAGGCCATGAGGCCAACAAGCAGCAGCGCCAGCGCTATCGAGCGCTTGCGGCGGCGTGCGCTTTCCTCTGGCGTCGGGGTATAGGTTTCGATTTCCTGTTGCATGGCCATCCCTTTTTACACCAACGCCCACAACTGGTAGGCAACACGGTCGGCCAGCGTCGCACCGAACATGGCGAACAGGTAGATGATCGAATACTTGAACAGAACCTTCGGGCCACGCTCGCCGGCCTTTCCGTCGCGCACGCGGTACACCGTCCATGCATGGTGGATGAACCGGGCGGTCAACACGAAGGCGGCCACGCCATAGACCAAGCCGGACACGCCCAGCAGCACCGGCAGGGCAGCAACCGGTGCCATGGCCAACGAGTACCACCAGATCTGGTTGCGGGTCGCATCCGTGCCGGCGACGTTCGGCAGCATCGGCACCCCGGCTGTTTCATAGTCGCCCATCTTGAACAGTGCCAGCGCCCAGAAATGCGGCGGCGTCCACATGAAGATGATGAGGAACAGCGAGACGCTGGCAAGGTCGATGGACCCGGTCACAGCCGTCCAGGCAATCATCGGCGGAAAAGCCCCGGCCGCGCCACCGATGACGATGTTCTGCGGCGTCGAACGCTTCAGCCAGATGGTGTAGATGACAGCATAGAAGAAAATCGTGAAGGCAAGCAGGGCTGCCGCGGTCCAGTTGGCAGCCAGGCCCAGCATGGCGACCGAGCCGACCGACAGGGCCAGCCCGAAGTACAACGCTTCGCCGGGCTCGATCGCACCGCGCGGCACCGGGCGCCTGGCAGTACGGGTCATCTGGCTGTCGATGTCAGCGTCGTACCACATGTTCAACGCACCGGACGCACCTGCGCCAACCGAAATGCACAGCAGCGCCATGAATGCCGTCCAGGGGTGGATATCGCCGGGAGCCAGGATGAGGCCGCAGAACGCAGTGAAGATGACGAGTGACATGACGCGCGGCTTGAGCAGCGCCCAGTAGTCTCCGACCGAACCATTGCTGCCGAGCGAAATCGCCGGCGCCGGCTCGCGCGCGGTGATCATGTCTGTGGTTACGTCACTCATTGTAAAGGACCGTTCCGGTTTCAATCGTCCCTGCGGCTGAACCATGCCGCCCTGGGAACCTGAGGTCCGGCCCGGCGGCAACTGCCACCGGACCGGGTTTTCATTCTGCGCCGCGCCTTACTTGATCACGGGCAGCGTGGAGAACTGGTGGAATGGCGGCGGAGAAGACAGCGTCCATTCCAGCGTGGTTGCAGATTCACCCCACGGATTGTCGCCTGCGACACGCTTCTTCATGAAGGCTTCCACGATGCACCACAGGAAGATGAGGATCGAGAAGGCCGAGATGTAGGAGCCTATCGAAGAGACCATGTTCCAGCCGGCGTAGGCTTCCGGGTAGTCGATGTAGCGGCGTGGCATGCCGGCCAGACCCAGGAAGTGCTGCGGGAAGAACAGCAGGTTCACGCCGACAAACTGCACCCAGAAGTGCGCACGCGCCAGGGTGGAGTTGTACATGTAGCCGAACATTTTCGGGAACCAGTAGTACCAGCCCGCGAAGATCGAGAACACTGCACCCAGCGACAGCACATAGTGGAAGTGGGCAACCACGTAGTAGGTGTCATGCAGCGAGCGGTCGACACCGGCATTGGCCAGCACCACGCCCGTCACACCGCCCACGGTG
Organism: uncultured Anderseniella sp.; assembly: GCA_964390445.1. Taxonomy (GTDB): domain Bacteria; phylum Pseudomonadota; class Alphaproteobacteria; order Rhizobiales; family Aestuariivirgaceae; genus Anderseniella. The sequence goes on along the minus strand of CAYMJJ010000104.1, from coordinate 128 downwards.
AACAGGAAGATGAAGCCGATGGCCCACAGCATGGGGGTGCGGAACTCGATGGAGCCGCCCCACATGGTGGCGATCCACGAGAAGATCTTTACGCCCGTCGGCACCGCGATGACCATGGTGGCGGCCAC
>CAYMJJ010000103.1:0-9177 GCA_964390445.1 uncultured Anderseniella sp. | reverse complement strand
CGGAGCTGGCCGAGACATCGTCCTCGCCCACGCCCAGCGTATCGGCCACCGCAACAGGGGCGTCGTTGATCGGGTTCAGCACGATATCCACCATGCCGGTTACCGGGACGATGCCATCGCTCACCGTGTATGTGAAGTCGCCCGGATCGTCGGTGCCGTTGTAGTCGGCCGGCGCATCGTACTGCAGCCCGGCAAGCTGGACCGGGGTCAGTGTCTGGCCGTTGGTGACGGGCGTGCCATCGGCAAGCGTCACGGTGCCCAGAACCGGCAGGCCGGTGACGGTGATGGTCAGCAGGTCACCATTGGGATCGAGGGCGGAAACGCCCAGCGGCGTGTCGTTGCTCTCCTCGTCCACGGTCAGCGTGTTGGACCCCGCCGTTGGCCAGTCATTGACATTGTTGATGCTGATGGTCGACGTGGTGACGTTGGAGTCAAGCCCGCCGTCGTTGACCGAAATCCCGATGATGCGGCTGGTGAACACGTTCGAGTAGGTCGAGAACCGGATCTGCTCAAGCGCCTGTTCGTAATCGGCAATCGTGGCAGAGCCGGTCAACGTGAGTACACCCGTCACCGGGTCAAAGGCGGAAGCCGAGATACCGCCCGGAAGCGTGCCGGCGATGGTCAGCAAGTCCCCTGCCTGGACGTTGGTGATGGTGACAGTGGCCGACTCCATGTTGGTGTCGTTCGGATCCTGGATATCGACATCAGTGCTGGTGATGGCCACCAGGGTGTTGTCGTTGTCCACCGCCGTGGCGTAGTTCAACGGGACCGGCGCCGTGGTGGTGATGCTGACATTGTCGATGAAGATGTCATCGCCAAAGTTGTCAACGCCGCCGGACGTCTGGAAGCGCAACGCAAAGTCTGGCGAAATGTAAGCGCTGATGTCTGCGGTGAAGGTCTGGTAGACCGTATCACTGCCCTGGCTTATCCGGCCGATTTCAAAGAAATTGACGCCGTCGCTCGAGGCCAGGACTGACAGGAACTCTGACGAGTCTTCATAGCCCGCGCGCAGATACTCGAAGCTCAATGCTGCGCCCGTTGCACCTGACAGGTCGGCAGAGCGCGTCACCTGGGCACCATCGTCGCGCAGGCGCAGCGAATTGTCACCGCCGTTCGCTACCACAGCCACGTCATTTGTCACGGCACCGCCGCCTGGTGCGGTAGAGGTGACCCATTGCGACGTCCAGTCGGTGCCACCTGACGGATAGCCGCCCTCGAAATCGTCTGCAGGCGAAGTCGGCGCAAGGTTGTCGGCAAGATCGAGGTCGAGGCTTGGCGCGAGTCCGGCACCGTTAACAACTATGGTTACCGTTGCGGTATCGGTATTCCCGTTGCCGTCGGCAATGGTGTAGCTGAAGCTGTCGGTCGCCGAAGTTCCCAGCAGCAGGTTGTCGAACGCCCCGTTGGGATCGTAGCTGTAGACGCCGGTGGCATCGAGCGTCACAAGCGCGCCGGATGCAAGCGTGATCTGGTTGCCGACGTCGCCCGCGGCGCCGTTGACCTCGGTCACGGTGAGCGCCTGGCCTTCTGGATCATAATCCGGCGTGCCGTCTGTCAACACGTTGCCGGTTGCGGGTGCAACGGCCTCAGCATCGACCGAAGTCTGGTCGGCGATGGCAACCGGGTTGTCGTCGACGCCATTGATGGTGATCACAATGTCATGCGTGGTGCCGTCAATGGACGTGACGGTAATGGTGTCGGTCAGGGTCTCACCGGTGGTCAGTGCATTGACTGCAGGCAGGGAGTTGCTGACCGAATACGTCCAGCCACCGAACGGGTTGGTGGTTACCGCGCCAAAGGTGCCGCCATAGGTGCCTTCGACGAAGCGGGCTTCACCGGCATCAGGGTCGGTGATGGTCAACGAGCCGCTGGTGGTCAGGTTGAACGGCGCGGAATCCTCGGTCACGGAACCGGTGTCCGTACCACCAATGACGGCATCTGGCGTTTCCACGTGAACGATTGCTTCGCCTACGTTGGAGTTGGACGTTCCATCATTGATGACAATGTCGAACTGCCGGTCGCCGGTCGTCGGCGTTGCCGCATTGTTGTCGTAGGTGATGGAGGCAATCAGCGCTTCCCAGGCTGCCTGGGGTGCCGACCCGCCGCCTTGCACAGTGATCGTGAAAACATCGGGGGTTCCGGTCTGGTTGTAGGTGACCGCGAAATTGGTGCCGCCGGCGCTGACAATCGTGCCGGTCGCATTGGTACCGAGTGGGAAGTTGACACCGCCCACCGACAGGATTTCAGCGTTGCCGTCAACAATCCCGGTGCCCTTGATCAACATCGAGACCAGGTTGGGCGAATCGAGGTCGTCGATGCTGACATCGCTGTCGGCAATGTTCACAGGTATCCCGGTCGAGGGATTGAAGTAGGAATCGAAGCCGAAATTGTCGAATCCGCCGCCCGAGTTGTCAGGATCCAGGTTCAACCTGGGCGCACCGTTGGTAAACATGGAAACCATGCCCACCGCTGTTTGGCCTGCAGGATCCGTGACCTCGTAGGTGAAGGTGTCGTGCTTGATCAGGTTGCCATTTGGATTGACCGTCAGGGTCTTGTCGGCATTGAGGGTAACAATTGCGCCGTTGGGCAACGTGACCGACCCGCCCGGCAGGACGTTCACGCCGTTGATCTTGGTGATGGTCAGGTCGGCAATCGTGTAGGTATCGGTGAAATCGTTTGCCAGCGGGTTGATCGTCACCGAGGCATTCGGCGTGGTGAACACCTCGTCCTCGAACGCCGCCAGCACGCTCTGGAAGCTGTTTTCCCGTACGATCAACCATGAATCGAAGAACGCATCGCCAGTATCGGCGATGCCGATCTTGATATCCGTCGCAACGCCAATCTGCAGGTTGATATTGACCGACATGGTGACGGTATAACCGTCCATCTGCGTCGGCTCAGTTGTCCGGCTGATGTAGAGCGAGCGATTGGCCGACTCGAATATGCCGTCGGTCGGATCGTGTGTCGAATTCGGGTCGTTGGCATCGGACCCCTGGGTCGGATTAATCGTGCCTGCCGCGTTGATCGTATCAATGCCGATCTGCTGGCCGTCAGTCGTCAGGGCGTAGTTTACGCCATTGATCCAGATACCGATGGAATCATTGAAGCCGCCATAGACATACTCGTTGTATTCATCCGAACCGAAGACGAATTGCAGCGTCAGGATGCCGGTCGTTGAGGTGATGTTGGCTTCGAGGAACGTGTTGTCGAAAGTCGATATGCCGTCTTCGAGCGCATTGAAATCGGGATCATTGTCGGTTGCACCAGTTCCCGTGATGTCCGTTCCAAAGCCCCCACTCTGGGCAGTACCAACAATGCCGTTGGCATTTCCGGTCGAGAAGATGACGCCTGAATCAAAGCCGAGGAATGCGGAACCGCCACCGTCCAGCGCGCCGGAGAACGTGGCTGCCTGCGATGCTCCGCCGGTATAGCTGGCCGAGTTGATGATGACTCCGGCACCGAAGATGGTATTGGCCAGTGTCATTGCCTGGTTTGACGGCGGAACGACGATTTCGGACTGAACCAGTTCCAGCAGACCTGCATATTCATTGATCGCAATCTGCTCCGCCTGAATCTCGCCAGACGAAACCTCCAGATCCCAATCACCACCAAGCGAGGCATGGCCCGTCAGGTCGTTCGACGCGGCCACATCCGCGCCCGTTGCCGTTGCAAGGGCCTCAATTGCTGCGGCACCTTCTACGCCGGCACCAAAATCGCAACCGTAGATCAGCAGGTCGGCGTTTTCAGACAGCGCATCGCCAATGCTGGCAAGCTGACTTGCGTAGCTGCCTTCGATGCTGTCCTGGTTGACCAAGGCAGAGCCGAGACTGAACTGGCCGGCAGCGCCGTGCGAGATGATGTGCACGCCTTCAACACCGCTCATGCCGGCAAGAGTCGCCGCCATGAAGTCGATACCATCTACATCCGCACCAACCACGAACACCTGGAAGGCCGGGTCAATGCCGGCAAGGATGGTGCCGATATCGGGAATGTTGCCGTCCACAAAGACGATCTGCGCGCCTTCAGCCATGGCATTTGCCACGGGCAGGGACATGTCAGGAAGTTCTCCGGTAATGGCGGGAGCGGGCTGGGAAGAGGAAGTACCACTCGCCTCGGATACGGGCGGTTCTGCTACTGCAACAGCCCCGTCCATTCGCGTCCAGGTGCCGTTAAGGCCGTCGTTACCAAGCCGCGTGAATTGTTCTCCGCCAAGTCCCGCAACCATGGGTGTACCTGCGGAAACGTCTTCGGAAAGCTCGAACACCAGCGGTTCGCCACCATCAGGCAACGACACCGAAACGCGGCTTCCCGCGCCCAGGTCCTGATCGGCAACGATCACCATATCACTTTGATATTGTTGCCCGTTTGCGGCCTCAAGGACCGACAGGCTTACACCGGTACTCATACTGACTCTCCCAAGGTGACGCGGGTCTGCATTACGTCACGCCCGGATTGAATCCGGCGCGGGTTAATTTACCTTGAATCTTCACCTTACGGAGGATCGCCCTAGCGGTTGGAGCCCTTGGCCCGGCGTACCAACCTGCCTGCCGCTAGGGAACTCGCCATTGCCACCGAGGCAAATGCCGCAGTCGTATCGGGCCTCACTCTGCCCAGAGGTGCTGTATCCGGCCAGTTGTCCAGCAGGGCGTTGAGCCGGGCGACATCGATATAACGGGCGGCATCAGGATCGTCAGCGCAAGCCGTCACCTCGTCACGGATGCGGTCGATATCCCATGTCATGCGGGCATGCCAGTCGATAACCTGGCGGCCAACACCGCGGTTGCCCAGCACCTCTGGCGGTAGCCGGTCCTGCATCATCCGCTTGATCAGGCCGCGATGCCTGTTGCCGGCGTAGAACACTTCGTCGGGCAGGCTGAAACACCATTCCAGCAGCTTCAGGTCGCAAAATGGATCGCGCACGTCGATCCGGTGCAGCGCACGAAAGCCGAGCGAAATCTCTCCGCGCTCTTCCGCCGGACCTTCGCTCAGCAATCGGCGGCGCTGGTCACGTCCGACATCTCCGGTTACGTAAAAATCCCAGCCAAACTCGTCGAGCCGGCGCTGCATGTTCAGTTCATTGAAGAACGCCGGGTTGATGGCGCTGTAGTTGTACCAGAGCGGCCAATTCGGAAAACCTGATCTTGCGTTGCGAACCCACAAGGCGGCGCGTTTCGGCAAGGACGGGACCAGCATCTGGTTGAAGACCCGCCACGCCAGCGAACGCGGTCTGAGCGCAACGCGGGCGATGTCGCGGGCCAACGGCCCAAGCCGGCCTTGCCTGAGCCACTCCAGCCACGCACCCTCCCCGCCCCACGACAGGGCCGCGTTTCCCATGCCGCCTTCGAGCAGCAGGTCCAGGCCCTGATCACGCGCAGTCTGCCGGATTTCATGCAGCCAGCAGAAATTCATGGTGTTGCGCGGGGCGACCCCGGCCAGGTCGATGAACTCTTCCAGCAAGTGAAACATGCCGAGACCTTCGGAACGGACATACTGCGGCTTGAGCCTTGGGTGCATCCGGGCGATGGCTTCAACGAAGGGCTTCTCGTCGCCATAGGTGCCGGACGGGCAGCGCCCGTCCCAGTCACTCGACGGCAGTGAGGTGAAGGTGGGCAGCGACTGGGTGGGTGGCAACGCTTGTAGCGCCGACACGGCCACACTGGAGCTGTCCAGCCCGCCGCTCATGAAGGCCCCGGGCCGGCGGCTGCCGCGCAAGCACTCGGCGGTTGCCTTGTCGAACAGGTCGAGGCCTTCTTCGGCCAATTGAGCTATGTCATAGGGCCGCTTGCGCAACACAACATCGCCGAGCGACCAGTAGACTTTCTTGCGCATGTCCGACGCAGTTAATGTCACCACCTGTGCCGCGCTGAACCGCTGGATACCGCGATAGAAGCTGCGCTCACTGTCATTGAAGAGCTGCACCAGCTGATCGGCTATTTTCTGCTCGTCTGCCTCGCGCGGAACGCCATCGACGGCGAACATCGGCTTTGGCGCAGTCGCCACGACAACCGCGCCGTCTTCACGCCGGTGCCACGACAGCGGCCTCTGGCCAAGCTGGTCGCGCACGCAGTGCAGTTCACGTTCAAGTGCATCCCAGACAATCACGGCAAATTCGCCTGACCAGTGCCGGGGCGCATCTTCACGCCATTTCGCCCAGCACTCGGCAGCAAGGCGCGCATCGCTCCAGCCCCTGGCCTCGCGGCCTGCGCCGAGCTGCTGCAGCAACTCTTCGCGCCGGTCCAGCCGGCCATCGAATACAAGCTGGTACCTGCCGTCGCCAGCCTCTGCCGGGGCGGCGTCGGGGTCGTGGATGGTCGTGGGGCCACAGTGGGCATACAGAAGGACGCAAGGTCCGGAAAAACGGCTCTCCTGCCGGTCGCGGCCGTAAACACGCAGCGCCTGCGCGAACCGCGCCGCCTGTTCACGATCCGCCTCACCACGCCCGTCATGCCAGACGATGGCACCGATCCCGCTCATCAGCCTGCCTGCCGCTTGACGCGGCCACGCCGTGCGCCCGCAGCACCGTCTCCGGCATCCACCTGGTGCAAGCTGCCGCCGTCCATTTCATGGAAGCTGTCGGCCCAACCCAGGCTGCCCAGCTTGTGCGCAACAATGATCATTGTCACTTCCGGCAACAGTTGCCTGAGATTCTTCGCAATCAGTTCCTCATCACGTGGATTGAGTGCGCTGGTCGCCTCGTCGAGGATCAGCAGCCTCGGCCGGCCGATGAGCGCACGTGCCAGGGCGATACGCTGGCGCTGGCCGCGCGACAGCCGCTGGCCACGATCACCGATCTCTTCATCGAGGCCCGCAGGAAGCTTGCGCACAATCTCTTCGGCCCCGGCCAGCCGCAGCGCCCGCCATACATCCTCATCACTGGCCATGGCACCAGCAAACCGTGCAACATTCTCGCGCACCGTGCCGTTGCTCAACTGCGCGTCCTGCACCACGTAGGCAACCGACGCACACCATTGAGCCCGGTTGGCATCGGCCAGCGGCACACCATCGATCAGCAGCTGGCCGGTATCGGGCTTGAGCAACCCCGAAATGACGTCGAGCAACGTGGTCTTGCCAGCTCCGGACAAGCCGAGGATCACGGCCGCTGTGCCTTGCCTGACAACAAGATCAACACCGCGCAGGACCGCTGCCTCGCTGGCCGGATAGCTGAAGCCGACGCTGGCGAGTTCGAGCGAGCGGTCAAACCCAGGTGCCGGCTGGCTGCCCGCCCGATGTGCATCATCACGCTGGCTCGCCGCGGCATCTTTCAGCGCAGACACCCGTTCCCACGCCGGCAACACGAACAACAGGTCGCGCAACGACGACTGCAACCCTTTCAACGCTGGAAACAGCCGGATAAAGATAACAGCGACCGCAATCGGCCCGACCTGCAACGTCGCGGCCTGACCCGCTGCCAGCCATACAAGGCCGATCAGCAGTACTGCACCGGCCAGTTCGTGAAACAGCCCGATGGCGGCGGTCAACCGTTGCCGGCCAAACGCCGCCTCGCGATACTGGTCCGCCATGCCGGCAAACTGCGCCGCCTCGACGCCGGTCCCGCTCGCGGCCTTGGCCGCCTTCAGGTCACCGAGCTGGCGTCCGAACATGGCAAAGATGGCTTCAAGTTGCGCAGCTGTCTGCCTTGCCATCCGGTACAACCGGAAATCAAAGGCCATGACCGGCAAGGCAATCAGCCCTGCAAAGCCGATCACCAGCAACGAAAGCTTGAGGTCGATCAGCATGGCAACAGCGACGCTGACCCCTGCCAGCAGGACGGCCGAAATGATCCGCGTAAGCACCGTGATGCCATAGGCCGCCTGCTCTGCATGAACGCTGAGGACATGATTAATGCGCGACGCATCCTGCAGCGCGAGATAGGGCCAGCGAGCCTTCATGACTGCGTCATGAGTGCTGACCCTGACATGGCGCAGAAATCCGGTTTGCAACTTTGCGGCGGTGAGCTGCTGCGCATAGCCGATAAGGGCGCGCACGATCACCACGAACAGAAACAAGCCAAGCACTGCTTCCAGCGACAACTGCCCGGCAATCGCCTTGAGCATATCGGGCAGCGCGCCGACGGCACCCGCCGCCGCTGCCTCGTCAGTCCTCGTTGCTCCAATCCCGATCAGCGCCAGCAACGGAATGATCAGCACCATCCCCGCCCCTTCGCTGAGGCTGCGGGCCAGCATCAGCGCCACGGCAGTCATGGTCAGTGCAGGACGGTACTGCCAGATGTCCCGGCAATAGCCTGTAATGAGCCGCAACATGCCCATCTGTCAGGCCCAGCCACGCAACTTGTAGACGGCCATCCCGATCCATTCCTTGATGCACAACGTGGATATCCGCAGGGCTTCAACGTCCGGCATGTATCCGAACGGAATGCCGCTGGCCAATTGTGCGCGAAACGAGTCTGTCGGCGCGGGCACCACATCCACGCCGGCCCGGCTGAACACCGCAATCGCGCGCCGCATGTGCCACGCCGACGTGACCAGCAACACCCTGGCACCTGGTTGATCACGCAGCATTTTCGCGCTGCCAATGGCGTTCTCATAGGTGTTTCGTGACTGCGTCTCCACGCTGATGGCGGCTTGAGGCACGCCGACATCAACCAGCAGTGCCCGGACCATCTCGGCCTCCGACGGCCTGTCCGCCTCCGAAAAAAGCCGCCCCCCGCTGATCAGGACCCGGGGTGCCTTGCCCGCCCGGTACAGGCGCGCCGTCTCGATGATCCGGTCGGCTGCGGAATCGAGGTCGCCATAGGGGTTCCACTGGCCCGGCGGGCTCAATGTGCCGCCCAGCATGATGATCACGTCAGCTTCCGGCAGCTGCTCGACAGCCTTCACCGGAAAACTTCCTTCCAGGGTATCGGCCAGCAGCCGCGCAAACACCGGCGTCGCACACAACCAGACATAAAGGGTGCCGACCAGAAGCCAGGTAATGGCGGCGCGGCGCCAGTTCCAGGTGAGAAACAGCAGGCACAGCAATGCCGACAGCACGATGAAGCCCGTCGGATAGACAAACAGCGGGATGATCTTGTCCAGGAGTATCGACATGCGCCGCCAGTCTTGTCCTTGCGGGTGCGATTTGTCGAGCAGCTTGTGCGCGGCGCTTCGGCGCTTGTGCGGTGCCAATGCACGCCACGCTGGCCAAATCAGTTGAATTGCAATTCTGCCGTAAAGACTC
>CAYMJJ010000102.1:0-9367 GCA_964390445.1 uncultured Anderseniella sp. | reverse complement strand
CGGCGACGGGCCGCAAGCTGGGCGTCATCACCGATGCGCGCTACCGGTTCGAGCGCGGCGTGGACCCGGCCTTCGTCGAGACCGGTGCGCAGCTGTGCACGCAGATGATCCTGGACCTGTGTGGCGGTGAGCCGTCGGAACTGGTGATTGCCGGTGAAGCCCCGCTCAACCAACGCTCGTTCGGCCTGCGCAAGAACCGGGTGAGATCGCTCGGCGGCATCGACGTGCCGGTGGAGCGGCAGGTGGAAATCCTGATCGCTCTCGGTTTCAAGGCGACGGACAAGGGTGACGTGCTGGACTGCGCGGTGCCAAGCTGGCGGCCCGACATCCATGGCGAGGCGGACCTGGTAGAAGAAGTATGCCGCATCGCCGGGCTGGACAATGTGCCACCGGCAGCGATGCCGCGGCTGCATGCGGTGGCCCAGCCGGTGCTGACGGTGCGCCAGAAGCGCATGCTGGCGACGCGGCGCCTGCTGGCGGCACGTGGTCTCAATGAGGCCGTGACCTGGTCCTTCCTGCCCGAGCCGCACGCGAAACTGTTCGGCGGCGGCCAGCCGGAACTCAAGCTCGCCAACCCGATCTCGTCAGAGCTGTCGGACATGCGTCCGTCGCTGCTGCCCAACCTGATCGCGGCGGTGGGGCGCAACCTTGACCGGGGCCAGGCATCGCTCGCGCTTTACGAGGTAGGCCAGGCCTATGCGGGCGACCAGCCGCAGGACGAGACGCTGCGGGCAGCAGGCGTTCGCCGTGGTGCGTCGAGCGCGGTTCGAAACTGGGCCGAAAAGGCGCGGACCGTTGACCTCTATGATGCCAAGGCTGATCTGATGGCGGCACTGGATGCAGCCGGTGCGCCGGTGGCTTCGGTGCAGGTCGTGCAGGGCGCGCCTGAGTGGTTCCACCCGGGCCGGGCAGGCACGGTGCAACTCGGGCCGAAGAACCAGCTAGGCTGGTTCGGCGAAGTGCATCCGCGCATCCTGCGCGAGATGGACGTGAAGGGGCCACTGGTAGCGTTCGAGATGGTGATCGACAACATTCCGGAGGCGAAAAAACCGCAGACCGCACGGCCTGGCCTGCCGGCGCAGGACCTGTTGCCGGTCAAGCGCGACTTTGCGTTTGTGGGCGATGCTCAGGTGGCAGCCGACAAGTTCGTCCGGGCTGCAAAGGGTGCCGACAAGGCGTTGATCACCGACGTCACGGTGTTCGACGTTTTCGCGGGTGGAAACCTTGGCGAGGGGCAACGTTCGATCGCGCTGGAGGTGACGCTGCAGCCGAAGGACAGGACGCTGACCGACGAAGACATCGATGCGGTGTCAAAGGCGGTGGTGGCGGCCGTGACCAAGGCGACGGGTGCCACGCTCAGGGGGTGATGACTTGTTCCTGTGTCGTCCCCCGGCACGAGCGGGGACGCACAACGATGCGCATCGCGCAGACGCGCTCTATGTGCGATCTGTTGGTTTGCTGGTCCAGATCTTGCGCATCGCGCTGACGCGCTCTACGTGCGATCTGTTGGTTTGCTGGTCCAGATCTTGCGCATCGCGCTGACGCGCTCTACGTGCGATCTGGACTACTCCGCCGCCTGCACGCCCGTACCTATCGGGCAACTGACGCCGGTACCGCCCAGCCCGCAATAACCTGACGGGTTCTTGGCGAGGTACTGCTGGTGATAGGCCTCGGCAAAGAAAAACTCCGGGGCGGGCATGATCTCGGTAGTGATGGACGCGAGTCCGCGAGCATCCAATGCGCGCTGGTAGGCAGTGCGGGTTGCTGTCGCGGCATCTCGCTGGGCGTCCGTGGTCCAGTAGATGCCGGAGCGGTACTGGGTACCCATGTCGTTGCCCTGCCGCATGCCCTGCGTCGGGTCGTGCGATTCCCAGAACACCCGGCACAGCTCCTCGGCTGTCACGGCTTCCGGATCGTATACGACCATCACCGCTTCCGCGTGGCCGGTGCGGCCGGAACAGACTTCCTCATAGGTGGGGTTGGGCGTGAGGCCGGCGATGTTGCCCACCGCCGTCACCCAGACGCCCGGCACCTGCCAGAACTTGCGTTCGGCACCCCAGTAGCAACCTAGTGCGAAATAGAGGGTCTCAAAGCCGTCCGGGTATGGACCCTTGAGCGGATTGCCGTTGACGAAGTGGGCTTGCGCAGTCGACACCGGCGTGGCGCGGCCCGGCAACGCCTCATCGGCAGTGGGCAGTTCAAGCTTCTTGCGGGTGAATCCGAACATGGTGTGCGACCTCGATTACTGGTGACGGGAACCTGCCACACATGTTGGCATGTTCTCCGCCACAGACAAGGGCCGGCGGCGTCACGACTTCGCGAATGCAGTCAGGCCGCCAGGTTGCCATCCAGTTGCACGGTCAGCCCGTCGAGGCTCTCGTCCCAGATCAACTGGCACGACAGCCGCGAAGCCGGCTTGACCAGGGGCACCTCGTCCAGCATCGCTTCCTCATCGTCCCGGGCCGGATGAAGCCTGCCGGCCCAGGTCTCGTCGACGATGACGTGGCAGGTGGCGCAGGCACACGCACCACCGCATAGCCCATCCATCGGCAGGCCGTGTTCGCGAATGATCTCCATCACCCGCCAGCCTTCTACCGCTTCCAACTCATGCCGGTTACCGTCGTGATCGATCACGTTGATGATGCCCATGTTGCTGTTCCTGTTCAGGGGCGGGTACTGATGAAGCGGCCGTCAGGGCCGACGTGAATGCCACACTCGACCTTTTGCGTGGCAGACCAGCGCCCGGCACGGGGGTCGCCTTCGCTGCCGCCGCGTGAGGTACAGTCCATGCAGCCGATGGAGCGAAAACCATGCTCGACCAGCGGATGCGGCGGCAGGGTGTACCGATCGAAGTAGCTGGCAACATGATCAGCGGTGAACGAGGCAAGCGGTTCAGCCTTGATCCGGCCTGCAGCATCGCGGCTGACCGGCGCAATCGCCTCGCGGCCCGCCCCGTGGTGGCGCTTGCGGCCTGACAGCACCGCATCAAAACCCTGCAACGCAAGCTCAAGTGGCGCCACCTTGCGCAACTTGCAGCACGCATCCGGGTCGCTGCCGGACAAGGTGCCCGTTGGATCAATCCGGGCCAGGCGGGCGGCATCAGGCGTGATGATGCGCACGTCCGTCAGGCCCAACAGGTCGACCAGCTTGCTGCGATAGTAACGGGTTTGCCAGAAGTGCTTGCCGGTATCGAGGAAGATAACCGGTATCGAGCGGTCGACGCCTGCTGTCATGTGCAGCAATACTGCTGCCTCGGCACCGAACGACGACACCAGCGCCAGCCGTCCGGCAAACTCGTCGCGGAGCAGACTGATAAGATCAGCTGACTCGAGCCCCTCGAAACGCGCGAGGTTGTCATCCATATCTCGTCACCTGTCTCAGCCGTAGTGAGGTTGTTCGGACCAGCTTGCTGCCTCGGCGAAGGCGCGCGTGCCAAGGCCTGCAGCGCCCGCGTAATCGCGCTGATAGGTGGATGGAACGGCCCGGGCCTGCTTCACCCATTCCTCCTGGGTGAACCGGTCATCGACCTCGAAGCTGTCAACACCTGACTGCAGCAGCATGGCGTACTGGTCGGGGATGAACCTGCCGCGGGCGCGAATGGTGCCGGCAAAGCCGTGGGTATGGCGCAATGAGCGGGCCTGCGAGAATGCGCGCCCGTCGGTGAACGCCGGGAAGTCTACCGTCACGATATCGAGCCGCGACAGGTGTGGAGCCAAGGCATCGGCACGCGCGTCATTGGGCAGGTTGACGCCAAGACCGCGATGACCGGCCGGCCACACCATCAGCACGGCTTCCAGCTTTTCCAGCGGTACAATAACCATCGAGCGCGCAGAGATTCCGGTGGTGTCATCCAGATGCAGCCAAGGGTCATTTACGATGCGGTGATTTTCAATGATCGGCATTGGCGTACAAGGCCTCCTTGAACGGGGCCGCACCGAGGCGGCGCCAGGTGGTGAGGAATTCCTCCGATGGATCGGTTCGCACCTTGAGGTAGGTCTGGACGATGGTTTCGACCGCGCCGGCAATCTTGTCCGCGCCGAAGCCGGGGCCGAGGATCTCGCCGATGGTGGTGTGGTTGGCCGACGAGCCGCCCAGCGTAATCTGGTAGAATTCGCGACCCTTCTTGTCGACGCCAAGGATGCCGATGTGGCCGACATGATGGTGGCCACAGGCGTTGATGCAGCCGGAGATGTTGAGCTTGAGTGCGCCGATCTCGTGCTGGCGCGTGATGTCGGCAAAGCGTGCGGAGATTTCTTGCGCCACGGGGATCGAACGCGCCGTTGCGAGCGAGCAGTAATCGAGCCCGGGGCAAGCAATGATGTCGCCGATCAGGCCGATGTTGGCTTCGGCCATGCCAAGCGCCTGCAGCGCTTCCCACACCGCTAGCAGGTCTGCGGTGCGGACATGGGGAAGGGTCAGGTTCTGGGCGTGCGTCACCCGCACCTCACCGAAGGAATACTTGTCGGCGAGGTCCGCGATGGCATGCATCTGCGCTGCCGTGGCATCGCCCGGAATGCCGCCGGCGGGCTTCAGCGACGCATTGACGATGGTGTAGCCCGGCTGCTTGTGGGCAAAGGTGTTGGCCGCGACCCAATGGCGGAAGGCGCGGTCCGCCAGCTTTTTCTCCTCGATTTCCGGCACGAACGCGTCAAGGCGCTCAAACGGCGGCGGGGCGAAGTAGGCGGCAATACGCGCAAGCTCGCGGGCGTCAACCTCGACCGTGTTACGGGGCGCGGCGGCAAATTCAGCCTCGACCGCGTCGCGGAACGCGTCGGTGCCCATCTCGTGAACCAGGATCTTGATGCGCGCCTTGTACTTGTTGTCGCGGCGGCCATCGAGGTTGTAGACCCGCATGATGGCGCTCAGGTAGGGCAGCAGGTCTGCCTCGGCCAACCAGTCGCGCACGGTCACGCCAACCATCGGCGTGCGGCCTTGGCCACCGCCGACAATGACCTCCCAGCCGCGCTCACCCGCCTCGTTGAGATGCAGTCGCAGACCGATGTCGTGCACTTTTACCGCAGCCCTGTCGTTGGGGCTGCCGGTCACGGCGATCTTGAACTTGCGCGGCAGGAATGTGAATTCCGGATGCAGTGTCGACCACTGCCGGATCAGCTCGCACACCGGGCGCGGGTCGGCCAACTCATCGGCGGCAGCACCGGCATACTGGTCAGTGGTGGTATTGCGGATGCAGTTGCCGCTGGTCTGGATGGCATGCATCTCGACGCTGGCCAGGTCGGCCAGGATGTCAGCGGTGTCCTCCAGCCGGATCCAGTTGTACTGGATGTTCTGTCGGGTGGTGAAATGACCATAGCCCCGATCGTACCGGCCGGCGACGTGGGCAAGCATGTGCATCTGCCGCGCCGACAGCGTGCCATAGGGCACAGCGACGCGCAGCATGTACGCATGCAGCTGGTGGTAGAGGCCGTTCATCAACCTGAGCGGCTTGAACTCGTCCTCGCTCAGCTTGCCGGACAGGCGCCGCGATACCTGCTCGCGAAACTGCTCGACGCGGGCGTTCACGAAGGCGTGGTCGAACTCGTCGTAGCGGTACATGTGCGGTTCGCTGGCCGGGACTTCGGTAGTCTGCATGTTCATGATCTTTCCTCTACCTCGGCCAGTGAAAAGCCGTTCGCCGTGCGGGCAAGGTCAGCCCGCACAGTTGGCCCCAACGCGCGAATTCGTTCACGGATGTGCACCGGGCGTACCGCGCCCTCGACCAGCGTGACCTCGATCAGCACAGGCGCGATGACGATGTTGGCGTGTTCGTCCTTGCGGGCGTCGCCCAGCGCGACGAAGGCCTTGTCCTGGGTGTCGAGCACCTGCGCAGCGTCGATGCCGGGCGTCCAGCCGCCATTGCCATTGCGGAACACGACGTCACCGGACAGCAGTTCGTTGGCCGTGACCACGTAATGCGCGCCATCCTTCAGCCTGGCACTCATGATGCGGCCCTCCCGGAAAGCTGCTGGGCGTCTTCAAGCAACGGTGCCAATACATCTGAACGGGACGGATCAAGGCCGGCATAGATGATCGCCGGACCCTTGATGCCGGCCACCGCCAAGGTCCTTGTCAGTGTCGAAACAGTTCCGACGGCGTGCCGTTCTTGCGGCAGGGTGCCCTTCTCGACCAGCACCACGGGCGTTGCCGGGTCGATGCCGGCAGCGAGCAGTTTCGACTGGATGTGGGCTGCCTGGCGCACGCCCATGTAAGCCGCGAACGCCTGGCCGTCGCGCGACAGGGCAGCCCAGTCATGTTCGGCAGCGCCATCGCCGGCGGTGCCGGTGAGCACGGTGAAGGACCGGTTCTCGCCACGCATGGTCAACGGCAGGCGCACGTTGGCTGCGCAGGCATGGGCGGCCGTCACGCCCGGTATCACCTCGACGGGGATGCCATGCGCCAGCAGCGCTTCCTGCTCTTCGCCACCGCGGCCGAAGATGTAAGGATCGCCACCCTTGAGGCGCACGACGCGGTGCCCGAGTGCGGCCTGTTCGATGAGTATCTCGTTGATCCGGCCCTGCCCGACGGTCTTGCCGCCGGGCGTCTTGCCCACGTCGATGCGGGCAGCATCGCGGCGCGCATGATCGAGAACGGCAGGACCGACTAGCCGGTCGAACACGATCACATCGGCCTCGCGCAGGGCGCGCTGGGCCTTGAGCGTCAGCAGGTCCGGATCGCCGGGGCCGGCGCCAACCAGAGCTACAGAACCCAACCGAAGTTTTTGTTCGTCATTAAGAACAGCGTTGATGGAAGAGGCGAACCCTGCCTTGTCAGCGCGGTCGTGGGCCTCGGCGATGTGGCCGAAATAGAACTCGCGCCAGAAATTGCGGCGCGACTGGCCGGGCTGCAGGACTGCGGCAACGCGGGGACGCAATGCGCGGCCCTTTTCGATGAGCGCGCCCAGCGACGATGGCAACATGGCCTCGATGCGCGCCTTCAAGCCCTGGCCCAGCACCGGGGCAGCGCCCTCGGTGCCAATGGCAACGGTCAAGTGACCGCGCTCGACGATGGCCGGTGTAATGAAGCCGCACTTTTGCGGTACATCGACAACATTAACCGGAATGTTGCGGACTTTTGCTGCCTCAACCACCTCGTTTTCGGTTTTCTCTTCTAGCCCGCAGGCAAATACCAGCGCTGCGCCATGCAGATCATCGGCGTCGAAATCGCGCGCCAGCCATGTGGCACCGGCTGCATCGATTTCCCGGCATGTCTCTTCTCCGGCAAGCGGTGCGATCAGTACAATTCTGGCAGGCGTGGTTGCCACAAGACGCAACTTCTGCGCGGCCTCGGCACCACCGCCGACGATGACCACGATGCGTCCTTCCAGGTCAAGAAAGACAGGATAATAGCGCATGACCGGTTCACTCCTGGTAGATCGCGTCCAGATCGGGTGAACCGGTTTATAGTATCGTTCTATAAAAAGAACAAGTATTAGGATTTAACGGTCAAGCGATTGTGAGTCGCACTCGGGCAGCGGGCATGGACCTTGTCACCTGTCGGCGTATGGCAAATGCCGGCATGCTGTGTCACACTCGTTGACGGCGAGAAAGGCACAGGTGGCCCAATTGGATATCACCCCAGTCAGCAGTTGCCTTGCGGGCGACTATCACTGGTTCAGCATGCAGATACTGGACTACTATGTTTCTGGTGCCATCAACACTGGCGATTTCCTGCGCTGGTTCCACATGCCGAATTCCGGTTACCTGCCAACCTCCGAATGCATCGCCGCGACGCTTGATCCAGGCTACGACTACCGCACATGGCGGCCCGGGCCGTTCGACGGTGCACCGTTCAGGGCAGGCTGAGAAACAGGGTGCATCGAGATGCTAGCAGTGTGCAAGACGGGTTGAGGGCGTGAACGAGCTGGAACTCAAGCTTCTGATTGACGAGGCCACAGCGCACGACATCTGGAAGCGTGCGCTGGCTGCAAATCTTGCCAGCACCCATCCGCAAACGAGGCAGGTCAACAGCACCTATGTCGACACGCCGGATCATCGGCTGCGAAGCGCTGGCATTTCGTTGCGCCTTCGACGGGACGGCAGGCGTCACCTTCAAACCGTCAAGTCCGCAGCGCCACTGCACGGCGGGCTATCAGATGTGATGGAGATCGAAAATACCTTGCCAGCAGCAAGGCTCGATCTTGAGGCCATCCCTGACGAGGAGATGCGCGACAGGATCACCGGCATCGTCAACGGTGCTGCCCTCAAGCAGGTTTGCACGACAACCGTAAGGCGCACGGAAGGCGAAGTGTGCCTGCCCCGCGGCACGCGCGCCATGCTTGCGGTCGATGCAGCAAAAATTACCGCAGGCAATCATGTGGGCAGGTTCCACGAGCTTGAGCTTGAACACATTGCGGGTTCACCCGCCGACTTGTTCCAATTTGCCAATGCCTTGTTGCCATCGGGTGGCGTGAGGTTTTCTGCCATGTCGAAGGCGGACAGGGGCTACTTGCTGGCAGAGACGGGAATGATCGAACTTGATCCCCGGCCGCGCAATGCCAAGCCGGTAAAGCTGACAAAATCCCAGACCATCGAGGAGGCCGCCCAGCAGATGCTGCGCGAGTGCGCCGGCCAGATTGTTGCCAATGTCGATGCTACCAGGCATCTGGCCGCACCCGAGGGCCCGCACCAGCTTCGTATCGGCCTGCGCCGGTTACGCACTGTCCTGCTGATCTTGCGACCAGTGTTCCGGAGCTCTGCCGCAAGCCATCTCGCTGGCGAGGCGAAGTGGCTGGGGCAGCAGGTTGGCGGGCTCCGCGACCTGGATGTCATCCTCAACGGCATTGTCGCGCGCGAGGCAAGGGCGCACCCGGACGTGCCGAACCTCGGATTGCTCGCCGACATGGTTGCCGCTCACGCCGGCGATGTACGCCAGGACCTGCGCGAAAAACTGACAGGACAGCGGGTCCAGTCGTTCATGTTCAAGCTGATGCAGTTTGTTGAAACGCGAGGCTGGATCGACAGCCAAGACATCGGGCAGACATCGAGGCTGGCCGCACCGGTCATGGATCTGGCGGACAAGGTGCTGCACAGGCGCTGGAAGAAGGTGTCGAGGAACGCCAAACACATCGAGACGCTTTCGGTCGAAGAGCGGCACATATTACGCAAGGAACTGAAAAAGCTGCGCTACGCTACGGAATTCCTTGCGCCGCTGTATCCAGCGAGGAGGGTCAAGCCGTTCCTGACAAACCTCAAGACGCTGCAGGATGTGTTCGGCGACCTGAACGATGCGGCCATGGTGAAAGCTACCCTGATCGACCACCCGTTCCCGCCAGTCAGGCACGACCATGCCGGGTTGCCCATTGGCTGGATTGCCGGGGCGTGCGCGACAAGGGCCGAACTCAGTTGGGAACATGCGAAACAGCTATGGACGC
>CAYMJJ010000101.1:0-9572 GCA_964390445.1 uncultured Anderseniella sp. | reverse complement strand
TGAAGGACAACCAGCAAAGCTGGATGCTGATGCCGGACGGCACCTCGCAGCGCGTTGCGGCTGGCCCCGGCGAGGAACCTTTCAACGCCCACGACTATTTTATGAACAACCCATCGCTGTCCGGGCGAGGAAGTTCTTTGAAAGAAAGCCTTCCTCCTGCTATTGCGGGTCAAAGACGAAAGACGACCGGGAAGGGCTGAGGTCCAAATCCCGAACTGGACGACGAAGGCGGGGCATCCACTGTTAAATCCGGCAACCAGACTGGACAAGATCACTGGGGCCAAACCAGTGGCAGTTGTCGACATCGGATCGAACTCGGTCCGGATGGTGGTGTATGACGGTTTGCGCCGGGCGCCGTCGCCAATGTTCAACGAAAAGGTTCTGTGCGGGCTGGGGCGCGGCGTGGCCGAAACCGGTGCGCTCGATGAGGCAGCTACAGAGCGTGCGCTGCTGGCACTGCGCAGGTTCCGCGCGCTCATCGTTCAACTGGACGTTGAACGAGTGTTTGCAGTTGCCACCGCAGCCGTGCGCGAGGCCAGCAATGGCAAGGCCTTCATTGCCAGGGCAGAGCAAATATTGAAGACGGACGTTGCGGTGCTGACCGGCAAGCAGGAAGCGCGCCACGCAGCCTTTGGCGTGATATCGGGCATTCCTGATGCCGATGGCATTGTCGGCGACCTGGGCGGCGGCAGCCTTGAACTGGTCGACGTGAAGGGTGGCAAGCTGCGCGACGGTGTAACGCTGCCGCTTGGCCCGCTGCGCATCGTTGGCGAAGTCGGTTCCGATGACCAGCAGGCGGCCCGGGATTATATCGACAAGCAACTCGACAAGGCCGGGCTGCTGGCCAATCTGACCGGGCGCACGTTCTACGGGGTTGGCGGTGCGTGGCGTAACCTGGCCCGATTGCACATATCCCAGACCCACTATCCGCTGGCGATCGTGCAAGGCTATACGCTGGACCGCTCCACGGCGTTGTCGCTGGCGGATTTCGTCTCGCAATTGTCACCGGACACGCTGAAGGGCATTGAATCCGTTTCCAGAAGCCGTGCTGAAACCATGCCGCTGGCAGCCCTTGTGCTGGAGCGTATTCTGACGCGTAGCCAGCCCGCTCGACTGACGACCTCGGTTTACGGGGTGCGCGAAGGCTTGCTGTTCAGCGAGTTGAAGAAGCGCGTGCGCGACAGTGACCCTCTGCTCAACGCGTGCTGGGATTTTGCCCGCCGCTATGCCCGTTCGCCCAACCACGAACTTGAGCTGTGCACCTGGACCGACGCGTTGTTCAACCGCGGCCGCATGGTGGAGGCACCCGCTGACGTGCGGCTGCGCCACGCCGCGTGCATGCTGGCCGACATCTCCTGGCGGGCAAACCCCGACTATCGTTCGGGCCGCGCGCTGACCATCATTTCACAGGCTGCGATGGTTGGCGTGGACCACCCGGGCCGGGTGTTCCTTGCCCTGGCGGTATACTTCCGATACCAGGGCGTCAACGCCAAGTGTGCCCCGCGCGAGTTCACCGACCTGATCAGTGAAGATGCACTTGAGCGCGCCCGCATCCTGGCCGGGGCGATGCGGCTGGCCTACGTGCTGACCGGCGCGATGACCGGGTTGCTGCCCAAGATATCCCTTTTTGTCGAAGACAGGACGCTGGTGCTGCAACTGCCGAAGAAGCTGGCCGATCTTTACGGTGAGTCGGTGCAGAAGCGGCTCAACCAACTGGCCGGCGTGATGGGGCTGGACCCGCAAGTCAGGCGCTGACTTTCATGCCTTGAAGATGTCCGGGCGGCCATTGCGGATTCCGATGGCCAGCTCGCCGTTTTTCAACCCCAGGGCGATGTCGCCAAAAATTTCGCGCCGCCAGCCGTGCATGATGGCGAGGTGATCGCCGCCATTGCCCGCCATTTCCTCGATGTCGGAGGCATTGGCAATCAGCCGTGGTGCAATACTCTCGCGCTCGGCCACCACCTTGAGGCCCAGCTTGAGGATTTCGGCGATGGCCGACGCGCCTTCCGGCTGTGGGCCGCGATGCGGGTCGAGCTCGGGCAACGCCTCCGGGGCCATGTCCAGCCCTCGCCTGACGGCCGCGAGAATCTCGTCGCCAAGCCCGCCATCGGCCAGCCCTCGCGGCAGGGCGCGCAACTTGGACAGCGCAGCCTTGTCCTTCGGCATCTGCTGGGCGATTTCGGCGATTGCGTCGTCCTTGATGATGCGCTGGCGCGGCATGTTCTTGGTCTGGGCACGCTCTTCGCGCCACCGGGACACTGACACCGCAATGCCCAGCTGGCGGGCATTGCGGGGGCGGAATTTCAGCCGTTTCCAGGCATCGTCAGGGTTGGAGATGTAGGTATCAGCTGAGCTTATGACTGCCATTTCCTCGCTGAGCCACGGCAGCCGGCCATTTTCTTCCAGCTGGTCGCGCAGTTTTTCATAGACCACCCGCAGATGCGTCACGTCGGACAAGGCGTACTTGAGCTGCTTCTCGCTGAGCGGGCGGCGCGACCAGTCGGTGAAGCGCGATGACTTGTCGACCTCGGCCCCGGCCAGCTTGCGCACCAGCGCCTCGTAGCCGGCCTGGTCACCAAATCCGCAGACCATTGCCGCGACCTGCGTATCAAACAGCGGCCTTGGTGTGACGCCCGTGGCCGCCACGAAAATCTCGACGTCCTGACGGGCGGCATGGAACACCTTGAGCACGCTCTCGTTGGCCATCAATGAGTAGAATGCAGCGAGGTCAATGCCGTCTGCCATCGGATCGATGATGGCTTCTTCGTCAGCGCCGGCAATCTGGATCAGGCACAGGATGGGCCAGAAGGTATGCTCGCGCATGAACTCCGTATCGACAGTGACATAACTGTCGCCGGCGAGGCGCGAACACAGGTTTTCCAGGGCGGATGTGGTGGTGATTATCTGCATGATGGGAGGCTAAAGACACCAGTGCGGTCATTATTTCAAGTCTGACCTGTCCGGAAGGATGGAACCGGCCCGGCCCTGAGCCGTTTACACACATTGCTATCAGGAAAGGCAGTGATGAAAATGGCCGATAGAAAGATCGAAACACATACAGAACGCGAACGGGTCGCAGATCCCCGCGTTGACTCCAGAGCCGGTGGAACCGGCTGGATCGTCATAGCGGTGATTGCTGTGGCGCTGGCAATTGTTGCTTACTACTTCATGACTGAAAGCGATGAAGTAGCCACGGTGCCAGCTGCCAACGAGCCTGCAGTGACCCAACCGGCTGATCCGGTGGCGCCGACAACGTCCGGCACCACCGAGCCAGAGCCTGCACCGGCGCCTGCGACGGAAAGTAACGCGCCTGCACAGGACGCCGCTCCGGCACCTGAAGCCACACCGGTGCCTGGCACGGACCCGGCACCTGGCACGGACCCGGCACCTGGCACGGACCCGGCACCTGGTACGGACCCGGCACCTGGTACAGAACCCGCACCGGCACCTGCTCCGGCACAGTAACCGGCGCACGATCACCACTGATCCAACCCTGCAGTCGCTTCAATCGTGACTGCAGGGTTGCCCCGTGTCCTAATCCACCGGTCAGTCCTGCTTCTTGCCGGTGCGACCGGACGAGCGCTGGTGCGCCAGCTTGTACATGAACGGCGAGGTGCGCAGCAGGTTGGCGTAGCGCTTCTTGGCCTTCATGTCAGGTGTGGCGCGTACCGCCATGCGCCACAGCGTGACGGCCACGAACACCAGATGTACAAGGCTGGTGTAGGTGAAGAAGAATTGCGTGCCGAACAGTTTCAGCACCTGGGCCGCGATGACCGGACCGGCCATCGCCCCGATCGAGAAGAAGAAGCTCAGGCCCGCCGCCAGGATGACGTACTGGCCGGGTTTTGCATGGTCATTGGCATGGGCGGCAGACAGGGAATACAGCGGTAGCGCAAACGCGCCGAACAGGAAGATGCCCGCCATCGCAAGAAATTGCGACTGACCTCCATAGTACGACAACAGCAGGCCCGAGGCGGCCGCACCCGAGGTGGCCACGAGCAGGATCCAGCGCCGGTCGAACCGGTCGGACAACCACCCCAGCGGCAGTTGCAGTGCTGCCCCGCCAATGATGCCCGCTGCCATGAAGGTGGCAACGCCGGTCGTGTCGAAGCCGATCTCGCTGGCATACAGCGGTCCCATCAGCCGGAAGGTCGAGTTGGTCAGCCCGATAGTGATGCAGCCGATGCAGGCCAGCGGCGAAATCGCCCACACACCCTTGATCGAGAACTTCGTTTCATCTGGCAGGGCAGGCGACGACCGGTCCATCAGCGACACGGGCACCAGCGACATGCAGGTAAGGATGGCCATGATTGCAAAAATCGCAAAGCCGCCTGCACCGAACACCGGCAGCAGGAACTGTGAGCCCGTCACGGCAGCAAGGTCGAGCATGCGGTAGACCGACAGCGTGCGCGCGCGCGCTTCGTTGGACACGGATGCGTTGATCCAGCTGTCGATGACCATGAAAAGCCCGGCAAAGCAGTAGCCGGCCATGAAGCGCAGCACGATCCAGGCCACGGGATCGACCCACAGCACCATCATCAGCGATACGGACGCGGCAATGGCGGCAAAGCCTGCAAACACGCGGATGTGGCCGACCGCGCGGATCAGCCTGGCGGTGAACAGGCACGACAGCAGGAACCCGCCGTAATAGCCCGCCCCCATCAGCCCGATCAGCACGGCATCGAAGCCCTCCATGCCCGCACGCAGCGTGATGAGCGTGCCTTGCAAGCCGTTGCCGGCCAGCAATATGGCGGCGGCGGCGAGCAGGGGTGAAAGCGATCTCAGCGAATTCATGGTGGAAGGGGGTTGCGGGCCTTTGTCCCGGTTGCCAGGGGCACCGTCCCGTCGTACGCCCGTTCACCGTGCGCCTCAAGCCAAAACCTTGACAAAGCGTGGCTCCCGTGCGCTTTTCCGCGGCGCCAATCCCGCGACACACGATCGAGTCCAAGGCCCTTTGTGAGGATTTCCGATGCACGCCTACCGCAGCCACACTTGTGCTGAGCTCAACACGTCGAACGTCGGTGAAACCGCCCGCCTGTCCGGCTGGGTGCACCGGGTGCGCGACCACGGCGGGCTGCTGTTCATCGACCTGCGCGACCATTACGGCATGACCCAGATCGTCGCGGACCCGGACTCGCCTGCCTTCAGGACGGCCGAGACGGTGCGCGGCGAATGGGTCATCCGCGTCGATGGCAAGGTCAAGGCGCGCTCGGACGAAACCGTCAACAGGAACCTGTCGACCGGTGGCATCGAGATGTTCGCGACCGATATCGAGGTGCTGTCGAAAGCCGGCGAACTGCCGCTGCCGGTGTTTGGCGAGCCCGACTACCCCGAAGACATCCGTCTCAAGTACCGCTTCCTCGACCTGCGCCGCGAAACGCTGCACGCCAACATCATGAAGCGCACGAAGATCATCGCAAAGATGCGCGAGGAAATGGGCAATGCGGGCTTTACCGAGTTCTCGACCCCGATCCTGACCGCTTCGTCGCCCGAAGGGGCGCGCGACTTCCTGGTGCCAAGCCGCATCCATCCGGGCAAGTTCTACGCGCTGCCGCAGGCGCCGCAGCAGTACAAGCAATTGCTGATGGTGTCGGGCTTCGACCGCTACTTCCAGATCGCACCGTGCTTCCGCGATGAAGACCCGCGCGCCGACCGTCTGCCGGGCGAGTTCTACCAGCTCGACGTGGAGATGAGTTTCGTCACCCAGGACGACGTGCTGGGCACCATGGAACCGGTGCTGCGCAACGTGTTTGCAGCGTTTGCCGATGGCAAGCCGGTGACCGAAACGTTTCCGCGCATCGCTTATGCCGACGCCATCCGCAAGTACGGCTCCGACAAGCCGGACCTGCGCAACCCCATCGAGATGCAGGCCGTCACCGAACACTTCGCCGGTTCCGGCTTCAAGGTGTTCGCCGGCATGATCGCGTCCGACCCCAAGGTCGAGGTGTGGGCGATCCCGGTCAAGGGCGGTGGCAGCCGCGCGTTTTGTGACCGCATGAACTCGTGGGCGCAAGGCGAAGGCCAGCCCGGCCTCGGCTACGTGTTCTGGCGCACGGAGGGCGACACTCTTGAAGGGGCCGGTCCCATCGCCAAGAACATCGGCCCCGAGCGCACCGAAGCCATCCGCACCCAGGTGGGCCTTGAGTCTGGCGATGCCTGCTTCTTCGTCGCCGGGCGTCCTGAAAAGTTCGCCTCGTTTGCTGGTGCCGCGCGCGACCGGGCAGGGGCAGAGCAGGGCCTGGTTGACGAGAACCGCTTCGAACTGTGCTGGATCGTCGACTTCCCGTTCTACGAATGGAACGAGGAAGACAAGAAGGTTGACTTCTCGCACAACCCGTTCTCCATGCCCCAGGGCGAGATGGAGGCACTGCAAAATCAGGACCCGCTGACCATCAAGGCGTTCCAGTACGACCTCGTCTGCAACGGCTTCGAGATTGCGAGCGGAGGCATCCGCAACCACAAGCCCGAAACCATGGTCAAGGCGTTCGAGATTGCCGGGCTGCCGAAGGACGTGGTCGAGGAACGCTTCGGCGGGCTGTACCGGGCCTTCCAGTATGGCGCGCCGCCCCACGGCGGCATGGCGGCGGGCGTGGACCGCGTGGTGATGCTGTTGTGCGGCACCCGCAACCTGCGCGAGATCACGCTGTTCCCGATGAACCAGCAGGCAGCCGACCTGCTGATGGGAGCTCCGTCCGAAGCCGAGCCGAAGCAGCTTCGCGAACTGCACATGCGGTTGAGCCTGCCGAAGGAGTAGGTGCCGCAGCGTTGTCATCCTCGGGCTTGTCCCGAGGCCCCATCTAACCTGTGGAATGCGGTTTCGCGCTCCTGTAGGCTTTGCGCTATACAAACCCGCCTCGCAACAAGAACACCTACCGGAAGAAGCGCCGCCTATGCCCCGCATTGTCACTGATGAACTGCGTGAAAACGCCCTGTTCTATCATCGCCATCCAAAGCCCGGCAAACTCGAGATCAAGGCCACCAAGCCGCTGTCCAACCAGCGCGACCTGATGCTGGCCTACACGCCGGGCGTGGCGGCGGCCTGCCTGGAGATCCACGAACACCCGGAAGAGTCGTTCACGCTGACGGCGCGCGCCAACATGGTGGCGGTGATTACCAACGGCACGGCGGTGCTGGGCCTGGGCGACATCGGTCCGGCCGCATCGAAACCGGTGATGGAGGGCAAGGCCGTCCTGTTCAAGAAATTCGCCGACATCGACGTGTTCGACCTGGAGGTTGACGCAAGGGACCCGCAGCGCTTCATCGAGGTGGTCGAAGCGCTGGAGCCGACCTTCGGCGGCATCAACCTGGAAGACATCAAGTCGCCCGAGTGCTTCATCATCGAGGATGAAC
Organism: uncultured Anderseniella sp.; assembly: GCA_964390445.1. GTDB lineage: Bacteria > Pseudomonadota > Alphaproteobacteria > Rhizobiales > Aestuariivirgaceae > Anderseniella. The sequence continues at coordinate 2,222 of CAYMJJ010000101.1, read as the reverse complement.
TGAAGGCGCGCATGAACATTCCGGTGTTCCACGACGACCAGCACGGCACGGCGATCATCGTCGCAGCAGCGGTGGTCAACGGCATGGAAGTGGCCGGCAAGAATCTGGCTGACATCAAGATCGTCACGTCAGGGGCGGGCGCTGCGGCGCTTGCCTGCATCAACCTGCTGTGCGGCATGGGCGTGAAGCCGGACAACGTCTGGCTGACCGACATCGACGGCGTGGCCCATACCGGCCGCGACAACGTCAACCAGTACATGGCGCCCTATGCCAAGGACACCGATGCCCGTACGCTGGCTGACGTGATTGAAGGGGCGGACGTGTTTCTCGGACTGTCTGCCGGCGGCGTTCTGAAGCAGGACATGGTCAAGCGCATGGGCGACAGGCCGTTGATCATGGCACTGGCCAACCCGAACCCCGAAATTCACCCTGCAGAGGCCCGTGAGGCGCGCCCTGACGCGATGATCTGCACCGGGCGGTCAGACTATCCCAACCAGGTCAACAACGTGCTGTGCTTCCCGTACATCTTCCGGGGTGCGCTGGATTGCGGGGCGACCGCCATCAACGAGGAAATGAAGATCGCCGCCACGCTGGCCATTGCCGCGCTGGCCCACGAGCCAACTTCGGAAACCGCAGCCCAGGCGTATGAGGGCGGGGTGTCTTCGTTCGGGGCCGAAAGCCTGATTCCCAATCCGTTTGACCAGCGGCTGATCCTGCGCATTGCGCCTGCGGTGGCGAAGGCTGCGATGGAGTCCGGCGTTGCCGCGCGCCCGATCGCCGACTTCAATGCCTATGTCGAGGACCTGACGCGTTTCGTGTTCCGGTCCGGCATGATCATGCGACCGGTGTTTGCGGCTGCCCGCCAGAATCTCAAGCGCATCATCTATGCCGAAGGTGAGGACGAACGGGTATTGCGCGCTGCGTCGCTGGCCATCGCCGACGGCTGGGCCACGCCGATCCTGATTGGCCGGCCCGACGTGATCGAGCATCGTGCCGCCGAGTTCGGGCTGAGCATAAAGGCCGGCAAGGACGTCGAGGTGATCAACCCCAACCAGGATGATCGCTACCACGACTACGTCAACACGCTGGTCGAGATTGCCGGGCGCAAGGGTGTGCCGCTCAACGCAGCCCGCACGCTGGTGCGCACCAACTCCACGGTCATCGCCGCGCTGGCCGTCAGGCGTGGTGATGCTGACGCCATGATCTGCGGGCTGGAAGGGCGCTTTTACAACCACCTTGACCACATCCGTCGCATCATCGGCGTTGGCCCGCGCACGCAGGACTTCGCAACCATCTCCGGCTGCATCCTTGATCGTGGCACCTATTTCTTCGCAGACACCTACGGCAACGTGCTGCGCAGTCCCGAGCACATGGCACAACTGACCCGCCGCGTCGCCGGCATCGTCAAGCGGTTCGGCCTGGCACCCAAGGTGGCATTGTTGGCGAACTCGTCGTTCGGGTCTGCGGAAAGCCCGTCGATCCAGTTGATGCGAGATACTGCAAGCCTGTTGCACTCGGAAGGCACCGACTTCGAGTTCGATGGAGAAATGCACGGCAACACCGCGCTCAACGAAGGCTTGCGCCAGCGGTTGTTCCCGGGGTCCACGCTGAAGGGCGAGGCCAATGTGTTCATCTTCCCCAGCTCCGATGCCGCAAACCTGGCCTATCAGCTTGTCATGGAACTGGGCGAGGGCACGCCGATCGGGCCAATATTGGTGGGCGCGGCGATGACGGCGCACGTGCTGGTGCCGGCGGCCACCACGCGCTCGGTGGTCAATGTTTCAGCCGTCGCGGCGGTGGAGGTGCAGGCCCGCATCGACTACCTGAATACCCTGTCGGGGGCGGGTGGCGGTTGATGATGAAGCAGTGGTGCTGCCGGCACCGCGCTTGCCGCTGTCATGGTCTTCGGCATCTGCACCGGGAAAGCTGACCGTGGCAGCCAGTCCGCTCAGCAGCGAGCGCGAATAGTTGACGCCAAGACCGTAGGCAGTGGCAAGGTCATCGACGATGGCCAGCCCCAGTCCTGATCCCTGGCGGGTTTCATCGAGCCGTTGGCCGCGCACGGCGATGTCGTTGAGCTTGTCGTCCGCCACGCCGGGGCCGTCATCCTCGATCACCACGATCAATGCCTTGCCGTTGTTATGCATGGAGACGCGCACGGTCCCTGCGGCCCACTTGCGGGCGTTGTCGAGCAGGTTGCCGAACAGCTCCAGCAGGTCATC
>CAYMJJ010000100.1:0-9710 GCA_964390445.1 uncultured Anderseniella sp. | reverse complement strand
TGCGGCGTAAGGGTGGTGGCAGGTTTGAGGGTTGGGGCCTGCCAGGGCGGCACGCAAGCGCCGGTGTCAATAACGGACAAGCAGACAAGGGCTTAGGGGGGCGTGTCGCCCCTGTCAGTTTGGCAGGCTGCAGTTTCGTTTGGCAGCTAGGAGCCAATTTGAGACATTCGTTCCAGCCGAAATGTGCTACTCGTCAGTGATGGACAATTTACAACAAAATCTCGCCGATTGGCGGGCATCACACATCACGAGTATCTCTATCTCGGGCTTACTGTCACGCAATAGCATTGCCTATAAGTGGAAGGCTCCGTTCCGGTGCTGGCTGCTGCGCGAAGCAGCATTCTGGCGGGTGACAGACCTGCTTACTCAATCCTATGTCTTGTATGGGCAGAGTCACGCTCTTGGCGCCCGAATCCTATTGCGCAGCGGGTTTGAGACTCTCGCGACACTCATCTACCTGAACCACAACATACGGTTGGTGCTCGAAGGTGAATTGAACTTTCACGAGTTTAATCACCTGACGATCAGACAGGTCGGGGGATCAAAGAATGAGCTAGGGGGTACAGACGCCATCAATGTGCTTACGATGCTAGACAAAAGCGACAAGTGCTATCCCGGTCTGCGCGGTCTATATGACAGCCTTTCGGAAAGTGCACATCCAAACTTTGAAGGCATGGTATGGGGTTACTCTGAGGTCAACCGAGACGAATATGAAACGAACTTCTCAAACCGATGGATGGTCCTATATGGGGAACGACTCCCCAACTGCATGGAAATTTGCATGATGGCATTCCAGTACGAGTATGATGATGTATGGACTGACCTGATGGAAAAGCTGGAAAGCTGGATCGTTGAGAACGATGCTATGCTGGAAGCTACCAAGGACTATCCACTGCGGGGCTGAAACAACAATGCTCTAACAGGTGCACCGAAGGTCTGTCCGCATAGCGGCCGTTGGTTTGAAGCCGTGCGATGGTTCACCAGATCCCCACCATAAACAGCACCGCCCCTGTCGCGAGGGAGGCAACAAGGGCGGGCTGAGCAGGCGAGGCATGCGGGCGGCTGCAGGGCAAAAAAACGCCTCGCCTTGGCTTGTGGCAATAACGGTGGGCCAGGCGATTGGTTCCCAAGATTTTGGACCTGCGCGTTGGGCCAGCAGTTCGCCCTTCAATCCTTGCGGAACAGGTTCGGATAGTAGTCGTTGCGAATTCTCAGTCGCGGGGCAAGTTTCCAAGCAATCGGAACTGTCAGGAGCAGAGCCGCGATCACGGCCACCGGAATGATATATTCCAGATGTGGACGAGCCTGCGGTATGGACAGGACGATGGCCATTGCGGTGCCAAAAAGCACCGCGTTTACCGGCAATGCCAAGAGCATGGTCATCAGGGTCCGGGTGCGTAGCATTGTAGTCTCCTGCTGTTCGACTTCCTTATATGGTTCATCAACGGGTTGCGCGGGGTGTGGTTCCAAGATCGTTTGTGAGCACTCGCCGCAAGTGGAGGACGTGCGGCCAACTGCGCGCGGCCACCTCCATCACGCCGCCATATTTTTCCGGTCATTGGCGCTGATGAAAAACGTGCTCTCCAGATTCGCGAAAACTGCCGGTGTTCTGGCGCTTTCAGGTGCCTTGGCGGTAGCTGCCGCCGTGCTGGTGCCCGAGCGCGTGCAGGCACAGGATTCGCCGATTGGCGGTATTTCCTGGCAGGTTCAGGACCGGTTCCGCTTCTTTTCCGATGCAGCGACGTTCGAGCCGCACCTGCTGGCGGCGCAGGCGTTTGCCGCGATCGATTCGCCAATGGACGAATTCGGCCGCAAGAGGATCAACGGGACGTGGACCGGGCCGGTGCTGTTTGCCGAACGCCAGCTGGCGCGCGCGGCCATCAAGGGCGGTCATGACGGTTGGGCAGCGTTTGCCTATACCGCTACCAAGGAGCCGTTCACCTGCTGGGATTCAGGCCTTCGGCGAATGCGCGCCGAATGCCTCGACAGTCAGGGCGATGCCGGCTCGCGGATGTTCCCGCGCCGGGTGCGGATCTCTGCTGCGCTGTCCGGTGCCGGGCAGGCACTGTTTGCCGGCAAGCAGTGCGCGTGGTTCGTGCACGCCGGTGGTGACACCGACTGGCGCCGGGTGACCGAGGCCGATTGTGCCGGAGCCGCCAGCCTTGCCGTGCCGGTCAACGAGCAGTTCTCGCTGCTGGCTCAGGTGCTGGACCCCGCCAGCGCCGGCGGTGTGATGACCCAGGTCACTGCCGTCTACCAGGAAGTGAAGGGCCGGGTCATCGTCGGACTGGGCGACAGTTATGCTTCGGGCGAGGGCAATCCGGACTTTCCGGCAAACTACTCCAGGGGATCGACGCTGGCCGACACGCTTCGCCCGCAGCCGACAAGCGGGCCGGCGTGGCTGGATCCCGCATGCCACCGATCAGTCTACTCGCACCAGCAGCGCATTGCCATGCAGCTGGCGGCGGAAAACCCGCAGGCGGTGGTGTCGTTCCTCGGTTACGCGTGTTCTGGTGCCGGCATACCCGACATCATGGACCGCACGGATACGGGCTCTGCACATGTCGAGCCGATAACTTCCGTGGGCCTGCGTGATGCGGGCGTGCGAAAAGGGGCTGCCGTGGTGCAGGCGCAAAGCTCGTGGTCGCAGCTCGACCATGCCCTGCGTGACCTGTGCGCCGATGAAGGTGTGGCCACTGCACGCGAACCTCTGAAGGGTTGCAGCCAGTGGCGAGCGAAGCCTGACCTGGTGCTGATGACCGCCGGCGGCAATGATCTCGGTTTTGCCAACGTGGTGAAGTGGGCTGTGGCCGGAGCGTCGTCGGGCACGGTGCGGTTCCTGTCGGGGGCGGAAAGGCCAGAGACGATGCTGGAGCGGGCGCGCGGCAAGGCGAACCTCAGCGGTTGTGACAATGACCGGGCGGGGCACCAGTGCAGGCTGTCCAACCGTTATGCATCGCTTGCCGTCGCCATCGAGAACAAGCTGGGCCTGGTGGATCGCAGCCGGGTGCTCACGGGGCCGTATCCTGATCCGCTCAGTTCGGAGAAGGGGACGGTGTGCCCTGCCTCGCTGATCAATGATGGTGCGGATTCGGAGCATTTCATCGGTACATCCGACGACCAGGTCCGCCGGCTCAACGCAGCGCTGTTCGACAACAAGAACCTCAACAACGCCATGAAGCAGGCGGTGTCGCGCACCGGCTGGACGTGGAGTGATGCGCTGTCGTGGTCAGGTGCGTTCCAGGGCCACGGCATCTGCGCCAGCGCCGGCGAGAAGGCAGACACGTTCAAGGTGATCCGGCTGATCAACGGCCAGTGGGACCCGGTGGCGCCGTCCGATATGCTGGCCTACATGCCGCGCCAGCGCTGGTTCCGCACCTTCAATGATTCAATCCTGATGCAGTACTACGTGACCCGGATCGAGCAACTGTCGCGCAACCCGAGGCAGCCGGTCGACTATCACTTCCAGGCGGGTTATTCGGGTTACTTCCACCCCACGGCGGAAGGCCAGGCAGTGATGGCCGACATGGCGCTCAACGGCGCACGGTGCAAACTGTTCGGCGGCTGTTGACGCGGCCTGAGTGGCTACCAGCCCTGTGCGTCCATGAAGCTGGCGAACAGGCCGTGGCTGAGACCGGACAGAGGTTGTTCCTTCTCGGCCATCTTGCGGCGGAAGCCATGGTAGCTGCCGGGCTGGCCGGTGGCTGAGTCCATGGCGGTTTGCCATTGCGGTATCCAGCCGTCTACCGTTGGCAGGTCCCACTCGTGATGGAACTGGGTGGAGAACGCGTGATCGCCGACACCCAGCATCTGGATGTTGCAGGCGGCCGACATGGCCAGCACGCTGGCGCCATCCGGTGCACGGGTGACCTCGGCCTCGTGCCACTGGGTGACCGGCGTTGAGCCCTCGAACGCCCTGAACGGCTTCGTGGCCGTGGTCTCGGGGCGGAAGTCGACGGCGCACAGGCCGATTTCCTTGTGGGTGGAAAGACCCACATCACCACCGAGTGCCGACGCCAGCAACTGGTGGCCGAGGCACAGGCCCACATAGGGTTTCGCCTGGTCACCAACCCAGTTGGCGATGATGGCCTTCTCGTCGATCAGCCAGGGGTGGAGGTCTTCCTCCCACACCTGCTGCGCACCGCCGAGCACCAACAACATGTCGGACTGTTTCAGCGTATCGGCAGACGGAGACTCTCCAGACTGCCAGTCGTGGAAGGAGACCTCGAAGCCGCGTGCACGCAGCAGGGCCGGGTACAGCCCGCCGGTGTCTTCGCGCATGTGGCGGAAAATCAGCGCATGTCTGGTGGTCATTCCGTGGTGGTCTTCGACTGGGCCAGGCTGAGGCGGCTGGCGGTAGTGGTGGAGGGTATGTTGCGCGCCTGCGGGCAGATTTCGCCGATGCGCTTCCAGGAAGTGTTGTTCTGGTTCATCTCGCAGCGCGCCAGGCTGCCGCGAATACACATGACAGAGCCGATATCGAAATACTCCCCGTACAGGCGGCAGCGGCAGTTGGGGTCGGCCGTGGCGGTGATGCTGCCTGATGACAAGACAGCAGCGAGAACGCCCAGCGCGGTCAACCGGTGCTTCATGCCCCAGATACTAGCGCACCTTGCCGCCCGGGCGCTAGAGCAACTGCAACTCGCTGGCCTGCTGGCCGCGCCCGCGGCGGTCGTCCTGCAGCTCATAGGAGAGCCGGGTGCCGTCGTGCAGCTCCGGGATGCCGGCGGCCTGCACGGCGGTGACGTGGACGAACACGTCCTTCGAGCCGTCCTCGGGCGTGATGAAGCCATAGCCCTTGGCGGTGTTGAAGAACTTCACGGTGCCGGTGTGGCGCATGGCAATGATCCTGAAACGGTCGGCGCAAGCTGGCGGCCATGATAACGCAAGGCTTGCAAATTTTAAGACGTTAAACCATTGGCGCGGTTTTTGTTGAGCGGGCCTGCGCGCGCCGGTACTCTGGCGCAATGAAACGCGCGCTGCCGACATTGCTGATCGCCACGCTGCTGCTGCCCGCCGCGCATGCGCTGCCGGGCGAGGCGCGGCCCAAGGTGACGGTGTCGACGCAGACGTACCGGGTCGACGGGGCCGACGCGGGCGCCATCGTGCGCTCGATGATGGGCAACGCGCAGCTGCTGGGCGGGCACGGCCGGGTAGGGCGCACCAGGATGACGCGCAAGATCAGCTGGCAGTTCGCCTCGACGCCGGGCAGTTGCCGGGTGAAGAGCCACACGGTGCAGCTCGACTTCATCACGCAACTGCCGCGCCATGTGTCGGAGCAGCGGCTCAACGCCACGCTGAAGAAGCACTGGCGCGGGTTCGCCAGCAAGGTGAAGTGGCACGAGGAACAGCACCGCAAGATCTGGCTCGACTGCGCGCGCAAGGCCGAGGCTCAGGTAAAGAAGGCGCGGGCGAAAACCTGCGAGGCGCTGATCACCAGGCTCGACGGCATCTATGCGGCCTCCAACGCGGCCTGCGACAAGCGCCACGCGGACTTCGACGCGGAAGAGACGCGCAAGCTGTCGAAGCATCCGCTGATCCGGGCGAGCAGGTAATTTGTATCGCTCACGCCAGTTGGCTTCGCCAACGGCTCCGCGGGGGCGGCGCATCCAGAGTCCCTGTCGGAGCGTCGCTCCTCCGCGCCTCTTGGCGCCGGCGCGCAGTCGCGCTTGCCTCGCTTCGCTCGGAGTCCACAAGTCCGGAAATGATTGCACATCGGCACCGTCGACATTAAACCCTCGCCCATGAGCGATACACCAGACCTTCCGATCCGCGCCGGCATCGTGCCCGTCACCCCGTTCCAGCAGAACTGCACGCTGCTGTGGTGCACGAAAACCAATGATGGCGTGATCATCGACCCCGGCGGCGACGTGACCCAGATCCGCAACGCCATCGCCCAGACCGGCATGACCCCCACCGGCATCTGGCTGACGCACGGCCACATCGACCATGCCGGCGGCGTGGCCGAACTCAACGAGCACCTCAAGGTGCCGGTGACCGGCCCGCACCAGGACGACGCGTTCCTGCTGGGCGGGCTGGAGACCCAAGGCCGCCAGTACGGCTTTGCCGCGCGCAACTGCACCCCGGACCGCTGGCTGGACGAGGGCGACACGGTCAAGGTGGGCGAGGTGGCGTTCGCGGTGCGCCACTGCCCCGGCCATTCGCCCGGCCACGTGGTGTTCCTCAACGAGGCGCTGAAGTTCGGCCACGTCGGTGACGTGCTGTTCCAGGGCTCGATCGGGCGCACCGACTTCGAATACGGCGACCATGACGCGCTGATCGATGCCATCAGGACCAAGCTGCTGCCGCTGCCGGATGACTTCACCTTCATCTGCGGGCACGGCCCGGCCAGCACCATCGGGCATGAGCGGGCGAGTAATCCGTTTCTGCGCTGACGCTCGAAACGGTTTGTCTGGTTTCCGCCCGCACGTCCGTGCGGCCGTCTGCTCACGCACTGGCACTCGCTTCGCTCGCTTGTGCTGCCGCAGGGGGGCGGTCGCGCTTGTCTCAATCCTTCGGATTTCGGATTGGAGCCCCCCACTGCCGCTGGCGGGCTCAGTCCTCGAGCACGAACGTCACCTTCAGCAGCACGCGGTATTCCGACACCTTGCCGTTCTCGACGGTGCAGCGCTGGTCCTTGACCCAGGCGCCGGAGACGTTCTTGAGGGTTTTCGAGGCGCGCTTGATGCCCTTGCGGACGGCATCCTCGAAGCTGTCCTGCGACGAGGCGATGATCTCGGTGACGCGGGCGACTGACATGGGGCGTTCTCCTAACAGGTGCGCGCGGCGTTGATGCTGCCGCGTGCGTGAGGCTCCCCAGCCCGAGGCGGAAGTGTTGCACAGGCGCACGGGACAGTGAAAGGGGGCGCTACGCTAATCAGGCGCACCCACCCGAGCGACTGCGAGGCGGGCTTGCCCGCGCATGCGCAGCGGCTTCGCGCAAGCGAAGCTCGCGCGAGCTGAACAAGAGGAACCACGGGCCACTTCAGGTCGCACCGTCTTTTGTAGTTGTTGTAGGCGCTTGCTGAAGCAGCCCGCCATGCGCGGTTTTTGCTTATCCGGACGGCCTGGGGCCCTGAGCGGTCTTCGCCCCCACGGCTGGCAAACCGCATCCGTGTCGCCACATGATGCAGAGCCGCCGCTGGTGCCAACTGTGGCACCGGCACATCCCGGTTTCGCCCCTCTCGCGCTTGGTGTGCGTTACCTCACCACCGCGCGACAGGCGCACATGCCTTCACCCGGGACTGGGACGCTAGCCAATCCTTCCTGCCGGGGAAGATGGGAATATATGTATAGGAATTTAGGGAAGGAGTCAAGGGGGTGTGGAAGGCCTCGCGCTGATTGCTGGCGGTATGGAGCAGGGTCAAACTGCCTAGTCATGCCACCTTGAGAGAAATCTGAAGCCAACCATTCTGCTGTGTGATAAACACAAAAATAATAGATAACTAATTGATTTTAAATGTTTTTTAAAATTACACACAATCTTTTGTATTCAGCTTGGTCTTTCTTCACATTTTTCCGTGGGCAAATATGTCCATAAAATAGCATAAAACAAGTATAAATGGAAAAACCACGCTTGACATTTGGCGCGCGCACAACTTATCAATTATCACGTTGTCATGGACTTGGAGATTCGCATGCCCACAGGAACCATCGAGCTGCCTAACGGAACAAAAATTACGATAGAGGGTTCAGTAGAGGAGGTTGCAAATATTGTTATGCTTTATGGCCAATCTGGGGTCAGTCAACCAAAGTCATCAGGGACACCTCAGGGGCCTTCGCGGTCAAAAGGTGCTGCGCCGAACTCATCGGAAGGTGCCGATATTGCACTTGATATTCCGAGGCTCGTCGAAATCATTAAAGACTGCGATGAAGCCGAAGTTATTGAAGCCAAAATTCTAGATCAGCGAGATGCTCTAAACCGCGTGTTGATGCCAATTTTTGTGGCAAATAAGTACATCGATACTAATCTCGGATTGACGTCAGGCGATGTGCAGAAGGTTACAGACCAGCTAGGTGTGAAGGTTGATATAGCATCCGCTTCAAAAATCTTGTCCGGCAGAGCTAAAGCATTTGTTTCAGGGGATGCGGTACGCAAGAAGGGCGCTCCTGTCCGCTACAAGCTGACGCGGCGGGGTATGCAGTACATGGAAGACTTGGTTAGTTCTTGATGTTGTAGTCAAAATCAAATTGGAGGATCGCTGATGGATGAAATCGAAGCGATGAAGGTTATCGATAGTTCGTTGGCCAAGTTGGATGGTAATGCGGTCCGACGTGTATTGATGTGGGTTAATCAGAAGTATGATGCTGTGCCCGTAGTGGGCCGTGGCCCTGATATTAGTCAAAAGGATGTCAGGCCTGAACGACGTGAAAATTCCAAATTAGAAAATGTCAAGAAGCCAAAATCGAAAAGTAAATCTATTGCTAAAATTGACAAATCTCTCAATTTATCTCCAAGAAATGGAGATGCAGCACCAGAATTTTGCTCAAATAAGCGCCCTACATCAATGAAAGAGAAGTGTGTAGCCGCAGTTTACTATATGAGAAACATGCTGGAATTGGAGGCTGTTGGGATCGACCAGGTTTACACGTTCTTCAAGTTTGTTGGGTGGCCAGTCCCATCGGATCTTCCTAATATGCTCGCGCAAGCGGGATCTGCGGGATGGTTGGATACGAGCAGTTTAGATGCGATCAAGTTAACCCACATGGGTGAAAATTTGATCGAATTCAAACTGCCGAAAATAAAGAAAGAAAAATGAGGTCAAAGATACTTATCTCTATCCCTTCAACTTTGCGGGATGAACTTCTCGACACTTACGAGAATATCGAAAGAAACTACAGAGAACGCAGATGGGAGCCGTCAGAACTGAATGGTGGGAAGTTGTGCGAGGTTGTTTATTCGATATTGAACGGATATGTGGCGGGGGCGTTTCCCAGCAATGCATCGAAGCCGTCGAATATGGTAGATGCGTGCAGAGCTTTAGAGCAGGCTGGTTCGTCTTTTCCTCGGTCAGTGAAAATACAAATTCCGCGGATGATTATTGCTCTCTATGAGATCCGAAACAACCGAGGAGTGGGACACGTAGGAGGAGACGTCGATCCAAACTACATGGATGCTACGTGCGTAATGCAAATGTCCAAGTGGATTCTTGCAGAGATTGTGCGAATTTTCCATATGATTACGGTCGATGACGCTGCTGTCATTGTGAATTCTATCACAAATCGCGAAATGGAGTTAATTTGGAAGGTTAATGATAGATTTAGAGTTCTAGCTCCAAAAATGAAAATGCGGGAAAAAGTTCTTGTGCTTTTGTACAGTTCTATTCAAGGAATGTCAGTATCAGATCTTTTTAAGAGTTGCGAGCATTCAAATTATTCTGTCTTTAAGAATTTGCTCAAGAAAGCTCACACTGACGCGCTGATTGATTACGATCAAAAAAGTGGAATTTGCATTCTGTCAACATTAGGTAGTCGGCTGGTCGAAGATGAGGTGCTAGCAAAAACGTGATTACTGCATCTGGCAGTATTCGTCACTTCCCCCGTTTGTTCGCCTTGAAGCCGCCGCGCTGGCCCGGTCTGCCGGCGGTGGATTTGCCTTTCACCAGCGGTTTGCCCTTGGGCCACAGGGATTCGGGGGTGATGATTTTGGACTGCTTCATATCGCTCACGGCAGTCTCGCTGTCGCTCGACGCCTCCGCGGGGGCGGCCTG
>CAYMJJ010000099.1:0-9773 GCA_964390445.1 uncultured Anderseniella sp. | reverse complement strand
CCTGTTGCTGGTCTCGCAGACACCGTTATGGGGCTGGGCGCGAAGCCGGATGCGGCTGAAGCGAACCTGACGCGGCCACTTTCAGCCGGTCTCCTAGACCGCTTCCGCCGTGCAATTCTCACGCAAGCAGAAGGCGCAGGCGGTCCAGCGCCAGGCTGGCGCGCTGATTGACCTGCTTGCGCGACAACGGTGCCACCGCGCCGATGACGCGTCGGATCTGCAGGTCACCCACCAGCAGGTCGACGTACAGCCCGGCGGCGGCTGATGCATCGCCGAAGGCAAGCTCGCCGTCGCGCCGTGCCCGCAACATGACGTCCGCCAGCATCGGCGCGATGGTACCGCGTCCCGCCTCGGCAAGTGCTTGCGCCAGCTCGCCGCTGCTGTCTGCGGCAGCCGCCCGGTTTAGCGTGATGGCCCGTTCACTGACCAGCAGCTCAAGCAGCAGCGGCCCGACCGTTGCCAGCGTGTCCAACCCTGGCGCCTGCTGCGACAGGGCATCGCGCAACGACGCGCGCACCGCTTCCGTATTGCTTTCCACCAGCGAGCGGAACAGGCCCTGCTTGTCGCCGTACCAGCGATAGAGCGTTTCGTTCGACGCCTTCGCCCGCCGGGCGATGGCCAGCATCGAGGTGCCAAGGTAGCCCTTTTCGGCAAGCAACTCATAGGCCGCCTGCTCTATCACCTCGCGCCGTTGCGACCTGTTTTCTTCCCGCACGCGATACATCCTTCCCGATTTCGCCGTTGACAAAATCGTACACAGTGTTACGGATATGTTCAAGCGTACACACGGTTACGGATTTGGAGAACCGCCATGCACACACAACGCCTCAGCCAGATCGCGCTTGCCACTCTGATCATCCTGCAACTGGTGATGCTCTTGTCCTTGATGGCCGGCGTTCCGCCCCACCCGCCTGCATCGATCAAGTTGTTTGCGATTGCGCCGTTCATTGCCGTCGCAATCTCGGCTGCCGCAGGTGCCTACATCGCAGACCCCGTCGCAAGCCGAACCGGCCAGATCCTGTCACTGCTGGCCGCCCTGTGCGCACTGATTTCCTTCGGACCGCAAAAATACGTTGATGTGCAGTTTCACCTGATCTGGCCGGCCGTCATCGCCGGGCAAATTGCCAGCGCATTCCTGATCGTCATGGCCATCCGCGCATTGACCAGAAAACCTCAACACTAGATTTTCCGCCGATGATCAAGTCATTAACCCTCATCTTCGCGTTTACCAGCATCCTTCTCAGCGGTGCCATCTTCGGGTTCTTCTATGCCTGGGTTTGCTCGACCATGTGGGGCTTGGGCAATAGCAGTCCGAGCCTTTCCATCGAGGCAATGCAGGCGATGAACGATTCTGTGCAGAATGCAGTTTTTGCCCCCGCCTTTTTCGGTACGCCGATCATCTTCGGATCAACCGCGCTGCTGGCCTTTGCGAGCGGCAATCAAAGCAGCGCGTTGTTGTTTGCCGCTGCAATGGCCGTGTATCTGGCCGGTGCCTTTGCTGTGATGGTGCTGGTCAACGTGCCGATGAACGAGGCGCTGGCGCAGGTAAAACTTCCGCTGGAACCTGCCCATGCGGCGGAGCTCTGGTCCGGCTATTCCGGCCGCTGGCAGATGTTCAACCAGTTGCGCACGCTGGCAAGCGGTATCGCACTGCTGCTGGCAACAGCAGGCGTCTACCAGTTGGCATGGCGGGCGTAGCAGGGTTTTCAGCTTTCAGCTTTCTGCTTCAACCGGTTTTGGTTTGCGCCCGCGCATTGCGGGCCGCCACACGCCCAGGATGACGTTGGCGAGGGTAAGCGCGAGCACAACCCACAGCCCCATCCATTCCCTGGCGATGACCTCCTGCAACTGGGCTTGTGTGGTCGTGCCATCGGCGACCTTTGCCGCAAACGCCTTTGCTGCCGTTGCCTTGTGGCCGACAAAGCCAAGCGTTCCCTCGAACATCACGATGCCCAGGGCAGCCTTGGCCCAGGCCCAGCGCTGGTCGAGGAACGGCGTATGTACCACCATGGCAAACAGCCCCGACACAAGCGCAACCGCCAGTGAAGGCACCAGAATGTAATCGCACAGCGCACTGATTGACACGCGCAGGTCGGCGTATTGGGCAGGTGTCTCCTGCGCCCCCCAGGTCAACAGCACGGCATAACCGGCCAATGCGCCGATCATGCCGCACGAAGCAAGGCTGTGCAGTATCTTGAGGGTCTTGCGGGTGCGTTGCGCCAAGCGGTCGTGCCTTCTATGCCTTTACGTTCAGCCGTCGTGGCGTATTGCACAAGGTCTCGACCCCGGTTTCGGTTATCAGGATCGGTTCGGTGATTTCCAGCCCGCCATCATCCAGCCACAGCGCAGGCATGAAGTGGAAGATCATACCCGGCTTGAGTACGCTCTTGTCACCGCGGCGGAACGACATGGTGCGCTCGCCCCAGTCTGGCGGGTAGCTCAGGCCTATGGAATAACCGGTGCGGGAGTCCTTGGAGAAACCGTGCCGTTCCAGCGTGTCATAAAACGCAATTGCAATGTCCTCGCAGGTGTTGCCGGGCCTGGCCTTTTCAAGCCCCGCATCGACGGCTTCGAGCACGGCCTTTTCGGCGTCGAGGTATTTCTGCGGTACCTTGCCGAGAAACAACGTACGTGACTGCGGACAGTTGTAGCGCCGGTAGCAGCCGGCAATCTCGAAGAAGGTGCTCTCGCCCGACTTGAACGGGCGGTCGTCCCATGTGAGGTGCGGCGCGGTTGCGTCCATGCCCGACGGCAGCATCGGCACGATGGCCGGGTAATCGCCCCAGTGGCCGTCTGCGCCCTCAACCGACACCTTGTAGAGTTCCGCCACCAGCCTGTTCTTCGGCAGGCCCACCTCGGCCATGTCCACTATGGTCGCGTGCATCCGCTCGACGATCTTAGCCGCGCGGCGCATGAACTCGATCTCGTTGTCCGACTTGATCGCCCGCTGCCAGTTGACGAGGCCCACCGCGTCACTGAACGTGGCTTGCGGCAAGTGCTTCCTCAGGCTCTCCCAGGCGGCGGCGGTGAACCAGTAGTTGTCCATCTCCACGCCGATGCGGGCCTTTTCCCAGCCGCGCTCCTTGATGACGCCGGACAGATGATCCATCGGGTGGCGCTCGGTGGACTGCACGTAGTGATCCGGATAGCCGATGATGTTGTCATGTTGCATGAAGGCGGTACGGAAGGCACCGTTGGCGTCCATGCTGCGGCCCCACCACACCGGCTCGCCCTCAAGGCCCACCAGCACGGCCTGGTGGACATAGAACGACCATCCGTCATAGCCGGTCAGCCAGCCCATGTTGGACGGGTCCGACACAATGACAAGGTCCAGTCCGCGCTCGGACATGGCAGCGCGCGTCCTTGCGATGCGGGCAGCGTACTCTTCACGCGGGAAATGCAGCACGGCTTCGGTCATTTTCGGGGGGAGCCTCTCGACGGCGGGTGAATGTTGGTCCAAGAATGACGCGGAATTCCTCCTGCCCGCAATCCCGATAGCGACACATTTTTTCATGAGCAACGTCTTCGACATCATCATCATTGGCGGCGGCATCGCCGGCATGTCCGCCGCAGCCGAACTGGCAGCAGACCACAAGGTGTGCGTGCTGGAGCGTGAGACGGCTGCCGGCTATCACTCCACGGGCCGATCTGCCGCGACGTTCGTGCCGAGTTATGGCCCACCCGCGATCCAGGCTCTGGCGCGAGCCAGCGAAGCGTTCCTGACCGGCGCTGATGAGACGTTCTGGCCCGCACCCCTGCTCAGCCCACGCGGCGAGGTGATGATGATCGCGGCCGGCGAGGAAGCCCACGTCGCCGAAGGTCTCGCCCTTGGCCTGCGTGACATGCCGCTGGAGGAACTCCACGCCCGGGTGCCGTTGCTGAAGCGTGATGTGCTGTTGGCGGCGCTGGTGGATGATGCGGCCCGCGACATCGATGTCGACCTGCTGTTGCAAGGCTATGTCAGGCAACTGAAGGCGCGCGGCGGCGGCATTGAGTACAAGGCAGAGGTGACAGGCTTCACCCGCCACTATGGCGCCTGGCAGGTTGAAACGGCCAAGGGCGAACAGTTCAGCGCCGGCATGGTCATCAACGCAGCTGGCGGCTGGGCCAGCGAGATCGGCCGGCGTGCAGCAGCACAACCCATAACCATCACGCCAAAGCGCCGCTCTGCCATGCTGCTCGACATGCCCCAGGGATGCGGGCTGGACGCATGGCCGCTGTGCTTCGGGGCCGGTGAATCATTCTACTTCAAGCCGATGGGCGGACGGTTGATGCTGTCTCCCGCCGACGCCACGCCGGTTGAGCCTCATGACGCCTGGGCAGACGACATGGCGCTCGCAGAAGCGGTCGAACAGTTCCAGCAGGTGATCGACTTCGAGGTGACGCACGCCGGCCAGACCTGGGGTGGTTTGCGCTCGTTCGCCAATGACGGCAACCCGGTTGTTGGCTTTGACGAGAGCCAGGACAGTTTCATCTGGGTGGCCGGCCAGGGCGGCTATGGCATCCAGACAGCGCCTGCAGTGGCACGACTGGTGGCAGGGCTGGTCAACGCCGGCCGGGTGCCGGACGACATTGCTCAATCAGGCCTTGAACAGGCCACCGTTTCACCGGCAAGGTTTGCCGCAAGCTAGAAGAGGAATTCCCATGAGCGATGGTGGAACAAGTATCGGGGAAGCGCTGGTCGGGCTGCTGGAGGCCTATGACGTGGATACCGTGTTCGGCATACCCGGCGTACACAATGTCGAGATGTACCGGGCATTGCCGCGCTCGAACATCACCCATATCCTGCCGCGCCACGAACAGGGCGCAGGCTTCATGGCCGACGGCTATGCCCGCGCCACCGGCAAGCCGGGCGTCTGCTTCACCATCACCGGGCCGGGGCTGACAAACATCCTCACCCCGATGGGCCAGGCATACTCGGACTCGGTACCGATGCTGGTGATATCGTCTGCCCTCGATGTAAAGGACGCAGGCCAGGGCCGCGGCCGCCTGCACGAAATGCGTTCGCAGGTTGACGCCGCCGCCTCCGTCTCGCAGATGGCGTCGGTGTGCTACACCGCGCGCGATGTGCAGGATCGAATCGCCGAGGCGTTCGAGCTGTTCCATACTTCAAGGCCAAGGCCCGTCTACATCGAGATCCCGCTTGATGTTCTGAAATACCCGGCGGGCGACGGCTGGAGCCCGCGCCAGCGCTCATCGCGCATGCGCCCGTGCGAGGCTGCGCTCGATGACGCGGAGGTGATGCTGGCAAAGGCCACCCGGCCGGTGATCATTCTCGGCGGTGGCGCACGCAATGCAGGCCAAGCCGCCCTGGACTTGGCCGAACGCACCGGCGCCATGATTTTCACAACCATTGCGGCCAAGGGCGCGGTGCCGGCCAGCCACCCGCTGGTGGCAGGGGCCCTGCTGCCCAACCCGGCCGCGTCACAGATGATCAGGTCTGCAGATGTCGTGCTGGCTGCAGGTACGGAGCTGTCCGAAACCGACCTCTGGGACCAAACGTTCCAGACCTCCGGCAAGCTGATCCGCATTGACCTTGACCCGTCGTCGCTGGTGCGCCCCTACCCGGCCGACGTGGCCATCCTGGGTGATGCGAAGCGTGCGTTGCAGGTCATTGCCGGCAGCCTGCCACAAGGCAGGGACTGGTCCACGCGTGCAACCGAAGTGAGTGAACTTCGCGCAACGTGCGACGCCGGCCACGACGAGATGCGTACCATCATCAAGATCGTGCTCGACACGGTGCGTGAAGGCCTGCCGGCAGACGCCATCATCGCCTCGGACATGACCCAGATCGCCTATGCTGCCAACGAGGTGCTGCCGTTCGAGAAACCGGGCTGTTACATGCACCCGGCGGGCTTCGGTACGCTGGGCTATGCGCTGCCTGCGGCCATTGGCGTGCGCGCCGGCGTGGAGGACCGCGTGGTGGTTGCGCTCGCCGGGGACTATGGTTTCCAGTACACCTGCAATGAGATGGGCACCGCCGCAGAAATGGGCAAGCCGCTGATCATCGTGCTGTGGAACAACGATGCGCTGGGGCAAATCCGGGATGACATGGTCGACAAGGGCATCCAGCCCAATGCCGTCACCCTCAGGAACCCGGACTTTGCCGCCCTCGCCCGCGCCTATGGCTGCGACGCACTGCAACCGGCAAACCTCAAGGACCTGAGCGCGGCGCTGGCCACGGCGGTTGCGGCGGACAAGCCGGTGCTGATCGAGGTCCGCCCTTCCATCGTTCGGGGCTGAGCAGCCATGACTGCCCGCCAGGCGGTGATCTTTGACGTGGACGGCCCGCTGCTGCACCTGGGCCCGGCCGAAGAGCAAGCCTTCTTCACGCCGTTCAGGACATTGTTCGGCATCGAGAACCTGTCAAACGACTGGAACAGCTATGCCATCCGCAACGACCGGGAGATCGTGCATCAGGTACTCGGCGAGCACCTTGGTGACGTCTTCGAGCCACGCCATTACGAGCAGTTCCTTGCGGCTTACGACCTTGAGCTGACCGGCGGCATCGAGGATGGCCGCATCACCGTGTCCCCTGTGGACGGCGCGGATGCGCTGCTGGCTGCGTTGTCAGCCCGCCAACCCGGCATCGCGCTCGGCATGGCAACGGCAAACCTGCGCCGGGCGGCTGAAGTGCGGCTGGTGAAGGCGGGTTTGTGGCACCACGTCAGCGGCCATCCCGGCGCGGCAGACGAGGGCGGCCACAAGCACGAGATCCTCGCCCGGGTGATCGCGGGGCTGGGCATCGGGCCGGACAGCGTCGTCTACATTGGCGACAACCTGAACGACCTTGAGGCAGCACAGGTCAACGGCACTCATTTCATCGGCTTCCATGTGACGAAGGACAAGCGCGACCGGCTGACCGGCAGCGGCGCTCGCCATGTCACCGGCGACCACGGCGAGACCCTTGCCTTGATCGGTGAAATGCTCAACATCACCGCATGAACGCAACTGCCCTGAAGCTGAACGATGACTGCCGCGAGATGCTGGAGGGCGGCCGCGGCGCGGCCATGCAGTTCGCCATGCAACTGGTCGAGCGCGCCGCCCGCGTGATGGGCGCGACCGAACTGGTGCCGGTGACCTTTGCCCATATCGATGCGTGCTTCTATGCCGGTCAGGCGCACGTGGATTTCGCCCGCTTCATGCTCGACAATGGCGCGACATTTGCCGTGCCGGCCTGGACCAACAACGGCGTGGTCAGCCTCGCTGATGATACCGTGCGCGATCCGGGGACGGCCATGGCGCAAGGTGCGCGCGAACTGATGCAACTCTACGCGCAGCTTGGCTGCAAGACAGTGTGGACCTGCGCGCCCTACCAGTTGCCTGGGCGGCCTGCCCTTGGCGACCATATCGTGGTGGGCGAGTCCAATGCAGTGAGCTTCTACAATGCAGTGGTGGGTGCGCGGACCAACAAGTACGGCGATTACCTGGATGTCGCCTGCGCCATGACCGGCTTTGCCCCGTTCTCCGGCCTGCACACCGATGCAGGCCGCAAGGCAACGGTGCTGATCGACACCAGCGCCGTGCCAGACAGCCTGAAACGGCAGGACATCTATTTTCACTTGCTCGGCACCGTAATGGGCGAACGCACCGGCCACGCCATTCCAGCCATTGACGGGCTGGCCCCTGACACCGGCGAAGACGCGTTGAAGGCAATTTCTGCCGCCGCCGCTGCAGCCGGGGGCGTGGAGCACTGGCACGGCATTGGCCGCACGCCCGAAGCGCCAGACATGGTAACGGCATTCGGCGACAATGATACGAAGCGAGTCGAATCAATAACGCTGAGTGACCTTGCACGGGCGCGCCGGCAACTGACATCGGCCAGCGACGGGCAGGTCGAGATGGTTGCGCTGGGCACGCCGCATTTCTCGTTCACCGAGTTTGCCGCACTTGCGCCAATGCTGGCCGGACGCAAGGTGAAAGACGGCGTAAAACTGAGCATTTCGACCAGCCGCCACGTTCGTGAACTGGCCGCGCAGAAGGGCTGGATCGGCGACCTTGAAGCAGCCGGCGCGGACATCATGGTCGATACGTGCAGCTATTTTTCACCAGCCGTGCGTGGCTGCAAGGGACGGGTCATGACCAATGCCGCCAAGTGGGCATGGTATGCTCCCGGACAGCTTGGAGTCGAAGTTTGTTTCGGATCGCTACTGGAATGCGCAGAGACTGCCGTTCGTGGCAAAGTGTGGCGTGATGCAGCCATCTGGCGAGGCCTCGAATGACGGTAGTCCAGTGCCGCATCCTGTTCGAGGGCGAGGCTTCGGGTGACGTCCTGCGGCTTGATGAGCCGTTGAGCTTCTGGGGTGGTTTCGATCCGATAACCGGCATCATCCTGGACAACAACCACCCGCAGCGTGGCACCTGCCTGCGCGGGAAAATACTCGTGCTGCCGGCAACGCGAGGTTCGGGTGGAACGCCCGGCGGTGTCGCGGAATCGATCCGGAACAGTTCCGGCCCCGCCGCCATCATCATGGGCGAAGGCGACACCAACGTGATGATCGGCGCTGCCGTGGCGCTCAAGCTCTACGGGCTGACCTGCCCGGTGCTGGAAGTGACCGGAGCGGACTATGACAGGCTGGCAAACGCCCGCGCGGCAACCGTCGCGCGCGATGGCTCGGTGCTCATGACAGGCTAAGCCTGCCAATCCTTCAACTCGTGCTTGCGCCGTGCCATGAATGCCTTCAGGGCGTCATCAGCAGCAGCATCCATTGGCGGTTCTTCGTAATCTTCAAGCATTTGTTTCCAGACGGTATTCGCCCGTTGCGTGGCAGTTTTCGCGCCGTCCTCGAACCAGTTTTCATAGTTGCGCCAGTCCGAAATCATCGGGGCGTAGAACGCGTGTTCATAGCGGCCCAGCGTATGCTCGGTGCCGAAGAAGTGCCCGCCAGGCTCAACGCCCTTGATGGCCTCCACGGCCAACGCATCGTCACTTACATCGACTGGTTTGAGGCTGGCCGCCCACTGCCGGATCATCTCGGCGTCGATGACGGTCTTCTCCAGCGAGGCCGACAGACCACCCTCAAGCCAGCCCAGCCCGTGGTGAACCACGTTGACGTGCGACATCACGCAGGCCCACAGCGACATGGCGCTTTCCCAGGTCGATTGCGCGTCGACACAGTTCGAAGCATTAACGTTGGACGACCGGTAGGGCAGCTTGAAATACCGCGCCAGCTGGCCGCCGATAATGACCGCCTGCACGTACTCCGGCGTGCCGAAGGCGGGGGCACCAGTCTTCATGTCGACGTTCGAGGTGAATCCGCCGAACAGCACCGGCGCGCCGGGGTTTGCCATCTGTGACAGGGCGATCACGCCAAGCGCTTCGGCGGTCTGCTGCACCAGCGCACCGGCGACGGTAACCGGGCTCATGGCGCCGGCCAGCGTGAACGGCGTGATGGCAACGGCCTGGCCGTACTCGCCAAAGCACAACAGGCCATCGAGCAGTTCCTCATCGACCCGGCGCGGGCTATTGACATTGAACGAGGTCAACAGCGAGCACTCTGTCTTGATCTGGTCGATGCTGATGCCGCGCGCAATCGCCGTCATCTCGATGGCATCCATCGCCCGAAACCGCGACACCGAGCGCACGAAGACGGCCCGGTCACTATACTTCAGCAGTGCATAGGCGTTATCCAGATGCCGGGTTGGCACCGGCAGGTCCATCGGCTCGACGATGGATCCGCCCATGGTGTGCGCCACACCCAGCGAATGGTTGAGCTTTACCAGCCGCACCAGGTCTTCATAGCTGCCGGACCGGCGGCCATTGTCGATGTCGT
>CAYMJJ010000098.1:0-9818 GCA_964390445.1 uncultured Anderseniella sp. | reverse complement strand
TCAAAAGGCCCTTGTCACGGTGACGGCGAGGCCGTGGCTGTCGAATTCGCTGAGGTCGTCGTTCGACCAGTTTTTCGTGTAGGTGTATTCAAGCTGCGGGGCGAGGCCATAGAATGAGAAGTCGCGCTTGGTCAGCACCACGCGGCCGTCCAGCCGGATGTTTTCGCGTGGCGCAAACAGGAACGGATACTCGCCGTCGCTGACCGAGTAGCGCAGCTTTGCCTCGCCATAGACGGTCACGCCGAACGGCACTTCCTGGTAGATGCCCAGGCCGCCCCAGCCGGCCCAGGTGGAGGTGTGGTCGTAACCGGTCTTGGTGCGGTCTGCGCCGGCCATGGCATAGAGCACCTGCGACGTGGACATGGTCAGCGCCAGCCGGTTGGTCAGGCTGGTGGAGGTGCCGTCCGAGAAACTCGCCACGTTGAATACGTTCCAGCGGTGCGACAGGCGTGTTTCCAGGTTGAGGGCGTTGGTCAGCAGGTGGCGGATGGTGATCTGTGGGCCGAACGACCAGGCGCTCTCGTTGGTGTAGGGGCGGCCGCCGGTGCCGTTGGTCATGTAGAACGATTGGGAGGCTGACAGGCCGATGCCGACTGAGCCGCGCGCATGGTTGCGGCGCAACTCGACGTTCTGGTTGAGTGCCGTGCGGTCGAACAGGTCGCCTTCGTACTGCTCGACATAGGTGCCGGTGGCGACGATGGCCTGCAGCTTGTTGCCAAGCTCGAACACGTAGGCGGCATTTGCGCCACCCTTGATGCCAATGCCCGATTTCTTGCGCGACAGTTCGCCGATGGTGCCGGTCAGGCCGAACAGCGTGTGATACTCGAGAGCGGTGCCATTGTTGAAGTTGGTGCTGGGGGCCAGCGACAGCCAGGCGTTGAACGACCACGGCCGGTTGGCGTCGATGGCGGCGAGATAGTCGCCGAAATTGCGCGCAAGCTCAGGCGTCGGTGCGGCACCCTTGAGCAGTTCCAGGTGGTGCCTGGCACCGTCGGTCTGGTCAAGCGCGTGCAGGGTGGCGGCCAGTTCGAGCCGCACCATGGTGAGGTTCGGGTCGTTGGCCAGCACTGTCCGGTAGATCTCGGCGGCGTGGGCCAGGTTGCCCCGGGCGCGCTCGATCATGCCGGTGATGAACAGGTTGCGGTTGCGGCCAAACTCGCCATCAAAGGGGGCAGCGCGGAGCAATTGCTCGGCGGCGTCAGGCTGGTTGTCGCGGATCAGCGCCACGAGAATTTTCAGCCGCTTGCCGGCGGGAAGGCCTGCGAACTCGGTGCGGGTGGCGGGTGGTACCTGGAGCCGGGCGGCGGCTGAAGCCGTCGTTACGCCCTGAGCTGCTTGCGGTGCCTGGCCAGGTGAGGCGGCATGGGTGGCAGGGCTGGCTGCGGCAAGCACAAGCGCTGCGGAAGTGACGCGAAAAGCGCGCCGGGTGGCGCGCTTTGCAGGGCTGCGAATTGACAATGCCGTGGTCGACATCTGCGTCCTTTTTACTGGCCGTGGAACACGCCCTGGATGTCGATGGTGGCGCGGCCGTCGTCGTTGATGCCGGTGTCGCCGCCTGTCGGTGTCGGCAGCACGCCGTAGGTGCCGAACACGCCGGTGACCTGCTCGGCGTTGGTGCCGTAGAGGCCGGCCTGCAGGGCGCGTTCGCCGTTGACGAAGCGGTTGTTGTCAATCGTTGTGCCGGCGGCCGAATGGTTCACCGTTGCATTGTTGGTGACGATGTTCGAGGTGCCGGCGATGCGGTTGCCGGTGATGCTGCCGCTCAGCTCGATGGTTGCGGTGTGGAATGCCTTGATGTCGCCGATTGCGGGCGGAGTTGCGACACCAGCGACGACTACCCCTGGCCCGGTCGGTCCGACGTCGACCTGGACCAGTTCGCTGTCTTCAAACTTTTCCCAGTAATTCGGTGTCAGCGTGCCGTTGAAGGTAGCTGTGCCAAAGTGCGCCGTTACGTTGGCTTCGCCATTCATGCGCCACTGGCCATCGCCCGAGCTGTAGGTCGAGGCATCGCCCCAGCCTTCTGCGGTTGCGATGCCGGCATAGGAGCCGGTGTAGTTGATGCTGGTGTTGCCTGCAGCAAGCGCTTCAGTTTCCGTGCTGTCGGTGCCGCCCCGACCGCCGAAGAACCATGCGTCCTGCCCCCTTGTCACATCGCGGAAGTGCGCAGCATAGTTGTTGTCGCCGTTGCCGTCGGTGAAATTCCAGACCTGCAGTTCGCTGTCGGAGGTTGCCGTGATGCGGCGGTATTCAACGTAGTTGGTGTCCTGAAACTGATAGGCGGGGAAGCCGGGCGGGGCCGTGTCTGCACCGGTCTGGGTCAGGTAGCGAGCCATTGTCGTGGTGCCGGTGAAGCCCATCGCCACGCCCGGGTCGACCGAGACCTGGGCGGAACCGCCCGTGGCCGACACTATCAGTTGAGCCCTGCCGGCACCGTTGATCGAGCGCGCGCCGGACGTGTAGGCAATCGTCGTATCGCCTGATGTAAGGGTAACCTCGTTGCCCTCGCCAGTGCCGTTGGTGTCACCAGATATGCCATCGCCGCCGGTGTCGGTTCCACCGCCGCCGCCGGGAATGGAACTCTGGGTGAAGGCCGTGTCAAAGCCGGATGCGCAGCCGGAAAGGGCTGTGCCGGCCAGAGCCAGAAGGAAAACCAGGGAATTGGTACGCATCGTTACTGCCTCGCAACACGAACTGTGAATTGAGGGCATACTGGCGCAACGTGGTTAACATTCCTCTAAGCGTTCACCGTTCATTAGTGTTAACAAAACGTTACCGAAAAAGCAGGGGTGGCCGGGTCAACGCCCTTCGCGCCGCGCCATGAAGGCGAGGCGTTCAAACAGCGCGACATCCTGCTCGTTCTTCAGCAGCGCGCCGTGCAGTGGCGGGATCACCTTGGTTGGGTCCTTCTGGCGCAATGTTTCCGGTGTCACGTCTTCGTTGAGCAGCAGCTTGATCCAGTCGAGCAATTCCGAGGTGGACGGCTTCTTCTTCAGGCCGGGCACGTCGCGAACCTGATAGAAAATGTTCAGTGCCTCGCTGACCAGCTTGCCCTTCAGTCCGGGGAAGTGGACCTCGATGATGTCGCGCATCGTCCCGGCATCGGGGAACTTGATGAAGTGGAAGAAACAGCGGCGCAGGAAGGCGTCCGGCAGTTCCTTTTCGTTGTTCGACGTGATGATGACGACAGGGCGCCTTGCCGCCTTCACGGTTTCGCCGGTCTCGTAGACGTGAAACTCCATGCGGTCGAGTTCCTGCAGCAGGTCGTTGGGGAACTCGATGTCGGCCTTGTCGATCTCGTCGATCAGCAGCACGGGGCGCTCGTCCGCGGTGAACGCCTCCCACAGCTTGCCGCGGCGGATGTAGTTGGCGATGTCGTGCACGCGGTCGTCGCCAAGCTGGCTGTCGCGCAGCCGCGAGACAGCATCATACTCGTACAGGCCCTGCTGCGCCTTGGTGGTGGACTTGATGTGCCATTCGAGCAGGTTGGTGCCAAGTGCGCGAGCGACCTCGTGGGCCAGCACGGTCTTGCCGGTACCTGGCTCACCCTTGATCAGCAGGGGGCGCTCCAGCACGATCGCCGCGTTGACGGCCACGCGCAGGTCTTCGGTGGCGATATAGTCGCTGGTGCCTTCAAACTTCATCACGGTCACAGGATCTTTCCGTTTGGACAGGACGCGAGGGAATGCGCCGTTGCCGTTGTATTGCCGAAACATCGGTTGCTTGGCAACCTGCCATCGGCCGGGCGACGAGAGGTATCGTCATCGAATCTTGGCATAATTCGTGCTTGTAGCTGTCCCGTGCAGGCCAGCCCGCCAGCCTTGCCGGATTTAATGCAATACGCGGTTGCGGGTTTTGGTGGTGGGCGATATAGAGGCGCAAGAAATGCCTGTTGCATGGGACCGGTTGGGACTGATGGCGAGGACGAAGCCTATGGGAGAGAACAAGCCAATTTCGCTTGCGAAACTCGAGAAAGAGCCGTTCATGTCTGAACGGCAGCAGGAATACTTCCGGGCAAAGTTGCTGGCCTGGAAGGAAGAAATCCTTCGGGAAAGCCGCGAAACCCTGCAGCACCTGCAGACCGAGAACCTGGTCCTGCCGGACGCAGCTGACCGCGCTTCTACCGAAACCGACAGGTCACTCGAACTGCGGACCCGTGACCGCCAGCGCAAGCTGATTTCCAAGATCGAATCTGCGCTCAAGCGGATCGAGGACGGCAGCTACGGCTATTGCGAGGAGACCGGTGAACCGATCTCGCTGCGACGGCTGGATGCACGCCCGATTGCCACCTTGTCGGTCGAGGCGCAGGAGCGCCACGAGCGCCGCGAGAAGATCTACCGCGACGATTGATCAGTCATCTGCCTGATGCTGTGACGAGGGAGCATGACCTTCCGCCAGTACGGCTTCTGGTGTGAACCCCCAATTGGCAGACAGGTGTCGCAGTACCGCGTCATTGCCCTTGCGATGCAGGTTGGCTTGGGAAAGGTGGCTGCCCTTGACCGGTACCGATACGAACCTGAGCGGCCGGCGTGATACCTGACAGGCAAGAGTGCCGGCCCGCCAGGCGGCCAGCTTGAACCACAGGTCATCAGCATCGGGTGCGTCCCGCATGAAACTGGCCCTGTCGTGGGCGATCGGGTCCAGGCATCCCGCAGGATAGAGGACACCGCCAGACCCTATCGGCACGGTGGCAGCAGACGGCGTTGAGGTCTGGCATGCGGGCCACTGGGCGTAGCTGAGCCATTGCTGTGGGCGATCTGCCAGGGCCGTGCGGGCGCGATGGCAGATGATGGTGCCCGGATGGCTGTTTGCGCTGCGCAGTAACCGTTCCAGCCAGGTCGGGGGGTACAGCTTGTCGTCGTCACAAGTCACGATATCGCACCCGGGATTGCGCTCCAGCACCGGTACGAGCTTCTTGTATGAGTGCAGGTCGTCAGGATGCTCCAAAATCTCGATCTGGCCGGAGGCGAGGCGGACAACCTTTTCGGGTAACGGGCATTGCCGTAGATCGCCGGCTGCGACGACCAGTACGATCCGGTCTGGCGAGACAGTTTGCCTGAGCAACGATGCAAGGCAATGATGCAATGTTTCGAAACGGGCCGGATAGCTGGTCAGGCTGACAATGGTGCCGGCAGGCGCCGGTTTTGGCCGGCCATGCCCCAGCCTGGCCAGATGTTGCCATGCGAGGGCCGGCCAGAACTGGACCGTTTCGCGAAGTTGGCGCGACATGGCCTAGCCCTGCCGCCGGTTGTCGGCCGATGGCGCAAGATCGAGGTCTGGAAGGTATTCGCACACTGTCGCCACGTCGATCCAGTCATGCTTGAAATGCAGCGCGAAGGGGGCTAGGCGGGCGAGATGACTGAACTGTGATGGATGAGTTATGCGCAAGACCTGATTGCCAAGGATGTGAATGTGCTTGCGCTCGGCATTTAACAGGCCGCGCCACAGCACGTTCTGATTGCGCGGATGAATGTCAGACCAGGACCGGAGTTCGTTCCTCGCAAGCTCGAGCCATCGGTGAATGAAATAGCGGCCGTATTCGCCATTCCGGATCAGGATGAAACCGGCATTGGGCAGATTGAACCGGCCCAGCCGCAGCCTGAGAAGGTGGTGGCGCCCCAACTGGTAGATCGATGGCAAAGGAAATGGCCGGTCGTTCGCGAACACGATCGGCTGGGGCAACTTGAGCAGGTCATCAAGCGGGGTACCGGGTTGAAGCACCAGGCTGTCCGCATCCACCAGCAAGGTGTGGCCGGCCTGCTGCGTTTCGAGCTTGTTGCGGACAAGTGCGATCTTCGACCAGTTGGGATGCATGTCTGCTATCAGTCTGTCGCGGCAGACCTCGAAGCCATAGCCGTGCCTGGCACAATATGCTTGCCAGCTGCGCTCACCCAGCCAGGCATAATGTGCGACTTCCGGGGTGGACAGCATCATTACGGTAACGGGACCATGCGTCATCGGGCGAACGGTGTCCGGGGAGCGCTCCGGGTCATTTTGAAAACAGGTTCGATGCCACCCTCATGACGTTGTCGCGGGCCAGTTCAGGCCAATGATGTGCAGGTTTGCGAGTCGGGTGGCCATGCAACTCGATAACGATGTAGCGCGCGGCGCTGTTGCTCTCGTTGCATAGGCTGTGCTTCCACCCGGCGGCGTGAAACAGGCAACTGCCGGCAGGATAACGAGTGGCGTTTGACGTCAATTCGCCCTCCAGCACCACGATGCAAACATCGTGGTCATCGCGGTGGGCAGGGTAACCGTCGCCCGGCAACAGCGTGGAGGCATGAACCTGAAGCCGCTTCAGCCAAGTGGTGGGTTGATTGAACAGGACCTGTTGGCGGACCTGCGGCGGCTTTTCCCATGCAGGTCCGCAGTCAAGCACCTTGCTCGTGCCTTCGCTGGCTGCAACTGCGCCGAGTCGCTCGGGAGCACGCCATTTGACCGCCAGATAGATCGCTTCCTGGTCCGAGGTGTTCTCGAGATAGTGGTACCGGTTGCCGGGATGATAGACCATTTGCTGCGGAACCATGGCAACCTTCCGGGTGATCGCTTTGCTGTCAGGTTCATCACAAAGGCCCGAGACAGTTTTTCCCTGCAGCAGAATCATCAATTCCTCATCCTGATGGCGCACGACCGGTTCGGGCGCTGCGCCTGGTTGAAGGCGTGAGACGTGCACCCCCAGCCAGTCGATGTTGCGGGTTGCACCCCGCCAAAGGATGGAGCGGGACCAGTCCGCATGCTCCAGCCTCTCAAACATGGGAAGGCCGATCTGGTAATGGTTGCCTAGCCGCTTCATGGGTGCACTGCCGGTTCTGGCTTCAGGGACAGCGCCCTTTGTGTGCCGAGTTCGAACGGCCAATCCAGGTGCGAATCTGTGGGTATGCGCACGATGTCACCGGCGGCGCAGTACTGAAGAAGTAGCGCCATTCGGGTGCCAAACGCATGGGTGTTGCGCGTTGCATGCCAGATGCGACCGTTGAAAAAGATTGCGTCGCCGTTGCTGGCTGCCGGGCTGGTGATGTGGCAACCGGGATCGTATTGGCGTGCGGCGTTCAGTATTGCGTCGTCTTCAGTGGTATCTCGATGCAATCCCAGTTCGGCGCGAACCTGCTGGACGGATTTGTCGAGACGATGCGAGCCTGCGATGAAAATCGGCGACGAGGCGGCGGAGACATTTTGCAGGCCCAACCAGACCGAGACGAATGTGCCCTGGTTGGCGTGGCTTTCTTCGTCGCAATGCCACGGGTGCTGCTGGCCGGGTTTGCGGCGGATGAGATTGCATCCCCAGAGTTCGAAGTCGCCGCCGATCAGCTGCGCGACCCTGCTGGTGATCGCAGGCAGAAAGGCTACGTCACGAACGGTCTGGTTGCTCAGCGCAAGGCCCTTGTACCATCGGTGAGGTGGTTGCAGGTGCTTTGACTTCAGACGATGCAACAGCTTTTGCCTTTGCCAGAATGACAGTACACGCACGGGTCCGGCATGGCCATTCGAGATGTAGTCGTCTGCTAACAAGCCGTCACCTGTCATCGGCAGTTTCTGAGGATGCGAACTTTAGGTATGTCCCCTGTCACGCTCAACCAGAAAAAGCCGTACCCGGAGCTATTCCGGGTCGCGGTCAACCGCGCGCAGCCGCGGGCCAGACGGCTCATTGCCGGCTAGCGGGCTGCCGAACACCGGCGGGCGCGGGGCCGGGCGGGCGGTGATGGGACGCACGTTGCCATCAGCCACGCCGGCAGGATCGGGGTTGGGGACCACTGGTCCGGGGCGAACCTCATTCATCGTGTCGAGGTCTTCGGCGGTGAACACGCGCCGGCCAGGTGTGGCAGCCGTGGTGTCCGGGCGGATGCCGCTTTCGATGACGACGTCCTGGCCGCCGCCGACAAGCACAAGGTGCTCCACGTCATCGCGCCGCACCAGCACCAGGAACCGCGACTTGTCGACTTCATAGTATTCGCTGATGCCAAGGCGGGCCCCTTTTCGGGCGCGGACCTTGCTGCCGAACACGCGGATCATGACAGACGCAAGGATCAGCAATGCGATGACGATCGCTGCCAGGTAGATCCAGTTCATGTATGGTTCAATCAGGTCCATGATCCCTCCGAACGCCCTTGGAAAGAGAGTACTACTCTGCTGGTTGCAACTCTGGGTCAAGTGCCGCGTTGCTCACCGTGGCCGATTGAAGTGATAGCGGCTCTTTAGGGCTGATCAATGGCATAATTCACCTATACTCGTCGATGATTCGGACGGGGTGCGAGCAAGCCATATGGCATTGATGGATACCGACAAGACCAGAGACAAGCCGGGTGAAGACCCAACCAGGGGCGTGCGCGAGATGACCGCGCCGGGGGTTGTGCGTGTGCCTGGACATGAGGATGACTTGCGTCCGGAGCAGTCTGCAGGTCGCCCCGTGCTCAGCCTGGTGCTGGCCATCGTGCTTGCCTTCGTGGTCTATTTCGCGGCGCAGGGCGTCGGCGAAATCGTGCCGCAGGTCGTCACCATTGCGCTGTCAATGCTGTCGCTGGCAGGTTTGATTGCGTTGTTCGGTGCGCTTGCGGGTTTTGTCCATTTTGGCCGCACGCCGCGCCAGAAGGCATTTTTCGACAAGCTGCTGGATGCCACCGGCGAGCCTTGCGTGGTTTCCGATTCTCGCGGTGCGATCATCTATTCCAACGACCCCTACCAGCAACTGGTGTCGAAGGCGGGTCAGGCGAGACTGGTCAACCTGGAGACGTTGTACTCCGGCTATCCGGATGTGTCGGAGCGGGTGTACCGGCTGGCAAAGGCGGCCCGCGAAGGCCGCGAGGCGTCGGAACAATTTCGCCTGTCTGCTGGCTCGGCGGCGGCAGGCGCGCGCGACGACAAGGCCGCCTGGCTGCGGTTGCAGGTCAAGCAGATCAAGGCCAGCGCCACGCAAACCTACACCGTTTGGCGGCTGAGCGACGAAACCGATGCCCGCGCCTCGCAGGAAGAAGCGTTCGAGAACCTGCAGTACATCATCAACTATCTCGACCATGCACCGGCGGGCTTCTTCTCGTCGACGCAGGACGGGGCCATCGCCTATGTCAATGCAACGCTGGCCGACTGGCTGGGGCTTGACCTGACGCGGACCACAGACGGGCAGTTGAAACTGGCCGACATCGTGTCCGAAAACGGTGCCAAGCTGCTGGCCGGCATCGAGCCGGAACCGGGACGCCCGGTCACCGAGATATTCGACCTCGACCTTGCCACCAGTTCCGGCGAGACGATCCCGGCGCGGGTGGTGCACCGGTGCGAATATGATGCGCAGGGCAAACAGCAGCCATCACGCACGCTGGTGCTGGACAGGCGTGCGCACTTTGCGGTCGAAAAGGATGCCGGCGACGCACAGGTACAGATCGCGCGGCTGTTCAACTCGCTGCCCATCGGCATCGTGCAGGTGAACAAGGATGGCGTGATCGAGCAGCTCAACGCCTCGTTCATCGACCTTGCACCCGAGGCCAAGCGGCGTGGAAAGCTGGCACCGCTGGTGCGCGAGGACGAGCGCGAGGAGGTCGCCAGCCTGATTGCCGATGCAGCGGCGGGCAAGGTGTCAAGCGATCTTGCGGAGGTTCATTTCGTCGGCAAGACGGAAACCTCGGGCCAGCTTTACTTCGTGCCGGACGAGACCGGCGGCCCCGGTGCCGTGATGGTGTTCGCGGTCGATACCACGCGGCATACATCGCTGGAAGTGCAACTGGCGCAGAGCCAGAAGATGCAGGCCGTGGGCCAGCTTGCAGGTGGCGTGGCGCATGACTTCAACAACGTGCTGACTGCCATCATCGGCTTTTCAGACCTGCTGCTGGCGC
>CAYMJJ010000097.1:0-9924 GCA_964390445.1 uncultured Anderseniella sp. | reverse complement strand
TTGCCGTTGTAGGCAATGGCGCCGGGCAGGAAGTGGTACTGGATGTCGGGATACTCGACGCCGGCACGCGAGCGGATGAAGCCTGCCGATTCAAAATGGTTGGTGGCACCGAGGCCAGACTTGAACATCAGCCACTGCAGGCCGATCAAGCCCTTGGACAACCAGTTGACCTTGCTGTTGAGCGTGATCGGCTGCAGCGCGTTGAGCTGGAAGTAGACCTCGAGGTGATCCATCAGGTTCTTGCCGACGCCTGGCAGGTGATGCAGCGGCGTGATGCCGGCAGCCTTCAAGTCGTTGCCGTCGCCTATGCCGGACAGTTGCAGCAGATGTGGCGAGTTGAAGGCGCTTGCCGCCAGCACGACCTCGCGGCTTGCCGTGACGTGATGGGTCTTGCCGCCACGTTCATACTCGACGCCGGTGACGCGGCGGCCATCCATCAGCAGACGTTTTGCCCTGGCGCGGGTGATCAGCCGCAGGTTCAACCGCTGCAGCGCTGGCTTGAGGTAGGCATTGGCTGCCGACCACCGCTGGCCCTTCCACACGGTCATCTCCATGGCGCCAAAGCCTTCCTGCTGGCGGCCGTTGTAGTCAGAGGTTCGGGGGTAACCCGCTTCCGCGGCGGCTTCGACAAAGGCTTCATAAAGCGGGTTGGCGCGCCGGCCACGGGTCACATGCATTGGGCCATCGGTGCCGCGCCAGCTTGTCTCGCCACCATGCGAGGTTTCCATGCGCTTGAAGTAGGGCAGCACGTCTGCGAACGACCAGCCGCTTGCGCCCATCTCTGCCCAGGTATCGAAATCGCGGGCGTGGCCACGCACGTACACCATGCCGTTGATGGATGACGATCCTCCGATCACCTTGCCGCGCGGCGCGCTGATGCGGCGGTTGTTGAGATTGGGCTCCGGCTCGGAGTGATAGCCCCAGTTGTACATTTTGGTGTTGAGCGGGATCGACAGGGCCGACGGCATCTGGATCAGCGGGCCGGCATCGCTGCCGCCATATTCCAGCACCAGCACGGTGTGCTTGCCGTCTTCACTCAGGCGATTGGCGATGACGGACCCGGCCGAGCCGGATCCGATCACCACGTAGTCATAGGTCTCGCCGGGCATGAGGTGGGAAGGTTTCATGACGCGGCCGCCTGGGCGTCGATGTAGCTTTCGATCAGGCGGATGGCCTGATGGCGGTTGCCGGTGTCGTCGGTCAAGGCCGCGCGCAACCATACGCCGTCGATCAGCGCGGCGATGCCAATGGCCAGCTGCTCAGCCTTTGCGGGACCGTGCAGTCGACGCAACGTGTGCTTGAGGTTGGAGTGCAGGCGGCGGTGATATATGCCGAGAATGCGGTTGAGCGGTTGTGAATGTCGAGCCGCGCCATAAAGTGCAAGCCATGCGGTCATCACCTGCGGCATGTACTGCACCGGCGCAAAGTTCGCTTCGACGATTGCGGAAAGGCGGGCCCGTGGCGTCTCTGCAGCACGCAAGCTGTTGGCGGTTTCGATGCTCAACTCGCCCAGCAGCCGGGTCATGGTAGCCAACAGCAGGTCGTCCTTGCCCTTGAAATAGTGATGCACGATGCCTGGCGATACACCGGCGTGCGCAGCGATGCGCGCGACCGTGGTTTCAGCGTAGCCAAAGTCGTGCAACGAGGCGATGGCAGCCTCGATCAACTGGTTGCGGCGCACCGGCGCCATGCCGACCTTTGGCATCTGACAGGTTCCTGATTGTTTCTGGCCCCAGCATATTTTTATTGATTGGCCAGTCAATTAAAAACGAAGTACATTGACTTTTGTTGACTTGGCGCGGCATCGCGCCGCACATTGCCGATCAATCTAGGGAAATGACGCTCGGGCGCATGAGGGTCCGGTCAGCAAAATGATGAGGGAGTGTTCCAGATGAAGAAACTGATGATGAGCTGCGTTGCTGTTGCTGCACTGGTGTCGGCAACCGTTCAACCTGCATTGGCTGCCGATGGCGAGGCCTGCAAGACGGTGCGTTTTTCTGACGTCGGCTGGACCGACATTACTGCCACCACGGCTGTGACGACGCTGCTGCTGAAGGCGCTTGGCTACGAGACGGACATCAAGGTGCTGTCAGTGCCGGTGACCTACCAGTCGCTTGCCAACAACGACATCGACGTTTTCCTGGGCAACTGGATGCCCACCATGGAAGCCGACATCCGCCCGTTCCTCGATGCCAAGACCGTCGACTCGATCGGTGTGAACCTGGAAGGTGCCAAGTACACCCTGGCCACCAACGCCAAGGGTGCAGAGCTCGGCATCAAGACGTTCGCCGACATCGTCAAGAACAAGGACGCACTGGGCGGCAAGATCTACGGGATCGAACCGGGCAATGACGGCAACCGGTTGATCCTCGACATGATCGAGAAGAACGCCTTCGACCTGAAGGGCTTCGAGGTTGTCGAGTCGTCCGAGGCCGGAATGCTGTCGCAGGTGGCGCGCGCCGAAAAGGCCGGTGAGCCGGTGGTGTTCCTGGGCTGGGAGCCGCACCCGATGAACGCAAACTTCAAGCTGACCTACCTTGAAGGCGGCGACGAGTTCTTCGGCCCGAACCTCGGTGGCGCAACCATCTATACCAACACCCGCGCAGGCTATGTTGCCGATTGTCCGAATGCGGGCAAGCTGGTCAGCAACATGAAGTTCACCCTGCCGATGGAAAACGAGATCATGGCTGCGATCCTGGATGGCGGCAAGGAGCCTGAGGTGGCTGCAAAGGAATGGCTGGTGGCCAACCCTGATGCAATCACCCCGTGGCTTGACGGCGTCACCACCATGGACGGCGGCGATGCCACGGCTGCGGTGAAATCTGCGCTGGGAATGTAAGCATCCCCACATATCCCGGGCGGGAGTTGCCAGCCAACTCCCGTCCATCTCCTGACCGTCCCCCTCATTCAGGCCACACCGCATGGACTGGTTAACCGACAACAAGCTGCCCGTGGGGTCGTGGGCCAAGACGGCGGTCGACTGGCTGATCAACAATGCCGGTTTCGCCTTCGATGCCCTGGCAAGCCTGCTCAAGGCGATGATCGACGGCCTGTTGTGGCTGCTGGAATTACCGCATCCGCTGTTGTTCACGGGTCTTGTAGTGGCGCTGGCGTGGTGGCTGAAACGGTCCGTAGGCTTGTGCATTTTCGTTGGCCTGTCGCTGCTGTTCATCATCAACCAGGGCTACTGGGACGACATGATCAAGACGCTGGCGCTGGTGCTTGCCTCGGCTGCCGTTTGCATGGCCATCGGCGTGCCGCTGGGTATTGCGGCTGCCCACAACCAGCGCTTCTCGGCGTTCCTGCGGCCGGTGCTCGACCTGATGCAGACGATCCCGACCTTCGTTTATTTGATCCCCGCGCTGATCCTGTTCGGTCTCGGCATGGTGCCGGGCCTTGTGGCGACGGTGATCTTCGCCGTGCCGGCCCCGATCCGGCTGACCGAGCTGGGCGTCAAGTCAACGCCCCGCCAACTGATCGAGGCTGGCGAGGCGTTCGGCGCCACGCCGCGTCAACTGTTGTGGAAGGTCGAATTGCCCTATGCGCTGCCGCAGATCATGGCGGGACTGACGCAAACCATCATGCTGTCGCTGTCGATGGTGGTGATTGCCGCGCTGGTCGGCGCGCCGGGGCTTGGTGTGCCGGTGGTGCGGGCGCTCAACACGGTCAACATCGCCAGGGGCTTCGAGGCCGGGTTGATCATCGTGCTCGTGGCCATCGTGCTGGACCGGCTGTGCCGCGTCAACGAACCGGGCAAGGGGGGGCGCTAGGTCATGGCAGTACCTCCTGCCGTCCGGTTCAAGGACGTCGACATCATCTTCGGAGACCGCCGGGCGCAGGCACTGCAACTGCTCGATGGCGGGGCCACCCGCGCCGAAATCAGCGACAGGTGTGGCGCGGTGCTGGGCGTGGCCGATGCCACGCTGGACGTGGCCGAGGGCGAGATCTTCGTGCTGATGGGGCTGTCGGGGTCGGGCAAGTCAACCCTGTTGCGTGCGGTCAACGGCCTCAACAAGGTGGCGCGCGGCAAGGTCGAGGTCACGGTCGGCGGGCGTACCACTGACGTCGCGTCGTGCAGTGCGGGCGCGCTTCGTCATTTGCGCCAGCACGATGTGGCGATGGTGTTCCAGCAGTTCGCCCTGTTGCCGTGGCGCACGGTTGAGGAGAACGTCGGCTTTGGCCTTGAGCTCGCCGGGGTGCCGGAGGCCGAGCGCGCCAAACGTGTCAGGACGCAGCTCGAGCTGGTCAGCCTCGACCAGTGGGCCACGCGCTACGCCCACGAGCTGTCAGGCGGCATGCAGCAGCGCGTCGGCCTGGCTCGTGCATTTGCCACCGATGCGCCGATCCTGCTGATGGACGAGCCGTTCTCCGCGCTCGACCCGTTGATCCGCACCCACCTGCAGGACGAACTGCTGAAGCTGCAATCCGAACTCAAGCGCACCATCATCTTCGTCAGCCATGACCTCGACGAAGCGCTGAAGATCGGCAATCGCATCGCCATCATGCAGGACGGGCGTATCGTGCAGGCAGGCACGCCGCAGGAGATCGTGCTTAAGCCCGCCAACGCATACGTGGCCGAGTTCGTGCAGCACATGAACCCGCTCAACGTGATGACCGGGGCCACCATCATGCGCAAGCTGAAGCAGGGCGAAACGGTCAAGACCGGCAAGGGCGGGTCAACGCTGATGCCGCCCGACGCCACCATGCGCGAGATCATTACCGAGTGCTGGCGCTCGGGCAAGGACGTGGCCGTGGGCGACAACGGCAAGGTGGCCGGGGTGGTCGGCGAGGCGGAAATTTACGCAGCCCTGGTCAACCCGGCCCGCGGCTAGCTAGTCCGGCAGCTTTCCCTCAAGCTGATCCAGCACCCAGATGCCGATGGCCTGCACCTGGTCGTCGCGCCACGACAGCGGCCCGGGCCTGTAGGCCACCGAGCCCAGCGCCTTCTGCTGCTTTTCGAGGATGCCGACATCTTCGCGGCCCACCAGTTCCCAGCGGTCGTAGTAGGGCCTGGCCTTGGCCTCGAATTCCGGATCGTCCAGCGCCTGTTTCGGGAAGCAGCCGCCGATCTCCAGCAGCGAGCGGTCGTGCGCCAACGGCGTCACGTTGAGCCACCACATGCAGTCCTGCGCCACGGCCAACTGCAGGCCGGGGTGCAGCACGGTGAAGTAGGTGCCCTGTCTTGCGTCGTCGTCGAGCCCGTCGATGGCGGGAAAGGGTGGCTGGGTGCCGGGCAGGGTGGCAATGGAGCGGCCGGAGATCACCTGGATGCACAGCCAGTCACCGTGCGTGGCGAGGGTCCGCGACTGCTGGGCGCCGACCGAGTCCTTGTGAACCACGCCGGTGTGGTAGGTCTCCATGGCGTTTTCGAGGATCAGTTTCCAGTTGCAGTTGGGTTCCAGTGTTATGCGCCAGGTGCAGGCCATTTCATTGAGCTTGTGCGACGCCATGCGTTCGGGCAGGTCGCCGAGGCAATCAATGAGCGCGGGGGCGGTTGCGTTGTAGGTGGCGAAGATGAACCCGGCCCAGCTGTCCATG
This sequence comes from uncultured Anderseniella sp., assembly GCA_964390445.1. GTDB lineage: Bacteria > Pseudomonadota > Alphaproteobacteria > Rhizobiales > Aestuariivirgaceae > Anderseniella. The sequence continues at coordinate 4,386 of CAYMJJ010000097.1, read as the reverse complement.
CGCAGCGGCACGAGGCCGTTTTCGGTGCGGTCGAAGCCTTCGGCGTCCTTCATGTCCGGGCAGCCGTAGAGCGTGCCGTCATTCAGATAGCTCCAGGCGTGATAGGGGCACACGATGCGCGAACAGTTGCCTTCGCCTTCCAGCAGGATCGAGCCGCGGTGGCGGCAGTAGTTGGCGAACACACGCGCCTTGCCGTCCTGGCCGCGCATGAGGATGACCGGTCCGCCTGTTGTGTCGAAGGTCAGGTAGTCGCCGGGGTTCGGCACCTGCTCCTCGCGAGCGAGGAAGAACCAGCGCTTCAGCAGGACGTGCTCGCGTTCGGCGGCAAAGATGGCGGGGTCGGTATAGAAGCCCGCCGGCATGGAGCGGGCGCCGTTGAGCGGGGCGGTAGCGGCGTGGAGTTCGTCGGGGTTGAGCATGGGGGCCAGGGTCCGGGGTTGAGATTGGGTGGATGCTATGCCCGGTGCTTGCCGGTTTCAATGGAAGTCGCGGCTTTTCGGGATCACCCTGACGTTGCGCGGATGGCGCGCAGATGGCGGGCGGCGATCCTGGCCGGGCCGGGCAACCTCGTCGGCGCGCGCGAGCGGGTTCTTCATCTCGACGTCCTCGCTGAGTTCGCCCAGCCAGTGCGTGCAGTCCTCGATCCGGTCCACCACCACGTGGATGATGTCGCCGGCGCGTTGTACCCGGCCTGACACCAGCATCAGCCGCGCACCCATAACCGTTGCCCGGAAGGCTTCCAGCACCTTCGGCCAGATCACCAGGTTGCACACGCCGAACTCGTCTTCCAGGGTGATGAACACCACGCCCTTGGCCGAGCCGGGGCGCTGGCGCACCAGCACGACGCCGGCCACCTTGACCTTGCGCGCGTCCTTGAGACTTTTCAGCGCCGCGTTGTCGATCACGTTCATGTCTTCGCAGCGCGCGCGCAGGAAACTCATCGGGTGCGCCTTCAGTGACAGCTTCAGGGTCTGGTAGTCGTTGACCACGTGCTCCGACAGGGCCATGCCGGGCAGGCTGACAGGTTCGTCGGGGCCTGCGTCTTCGGCATCTGCATGGGCAAACAGCGGCAACGGTTTTGCCTTTGCCAGCGCGCGGGCCTGCCACAGCGCCTGGCGCCGGTCGATGCCAACCGAGCGGAAGGCATCGGCCTCGGCGAGTTTCACGATTGCCGTGGCGGGAATGCAGGCGTGGTGCAGGGCAGGCAGGCAGGCATAGGGACGGCGAACAGGAACCATCCTGCCGTCCGCTTCCTTCAACCCGTCGACCAGCCGAAGCCCAAGGCGTACCTGCGGCGGCCTAGACGGATCGCCTTCCAGCGTGCAGTCCCAGGCTGAAAAGTTCACGTCCGGCGGTAACACCTCAACGCCATGCTCGCGCGCGTCGCGCACCAGCTGGGCGGGAGCGTAAAACCCCATCGGCTGCGAATTGAGGATGGCGGCACAGAATACTGCCGGGTAGCGGCACTTGAGCCAGCTCGACACATAGACCAGGTGGGCAAAACTTGCCGCGTGGCTTTCCGGAAAACCGTACTCGCCAAACCCCTTGATCTGGTTGAAGCAGCGCTCGGCGAACTCGCGCTGGTAGCCGCGCTCAACCATGCGGTCGATCATCTTGCGCTCGAGCCGGCCGATGGTGCCACGGCGGCGGAAGGTGGCCATTGCCTTTCTCAGCTCGTTCAGTTCGCCGGGAGTAAAGTCTGCCGCCACCATGGCCAGTTTCATGGCCTGCTCCTGGAACAGCGGCACCCCTTTGGTGCGCGACAGCACGTTGCGCAGTTCGTCCTTGTGGCCGTGCTCGGGGGCAGGCGCGGGGTATTCCTCCGGCTCCAGCCCGTCGCGCCGGCGCAGGTAGGGGTGCACCATGTCGCCCTGGATCGGGCCGGGGCGCACGATGGCCACCTCGATGACGAGGTCATAGAACTGGCGGGGCTTCAGCCGGGGCAGCATGTTCATCTGCGCCCGGCTTTCCACCTGGAAGACGCCCACCGAGTCAGCCTTGCACAGCATGTCGTAAACGGCCGGGTCCTCGCGTGGCACCGTGGCCAGGCAGTATTTTACCCCGTACCAGGCCTCGATCAGCGCGAACGACTTGCGGATGCAGGTCAGCATGCCGAGCGCCAGCACATCCACCTTGAGGATGCCGAGGGTGTCGATGTCGTCCTTGTCCCATTCGATGACGGTGCGGTCTTCCATCGCCGCGTTGCCGATGGGCACTGTCTCATCCAGCCGCCCGCGGGTCAGCACGAAGCCGCCGACGTGCTGTGACAGGTGACGCGGGAAACCGGCGAGTTCGTCGCAGATGTCGAGTACCTGCGCGATCAGCGGGTCGGCTGCGTCAAGACCCGCTTCCTTCAGCCGCTCGTTTGACATTTCCTCCGACATGCGGCCCCAGACGATGCCGGCAAGCGCCGAGGTCACGTCCTCCGACAGGCCCATCACCTTGCCCACCTCGCGCACCGCTGATCGGCCCCGGTAGGTGATGACGGTGGCGGCAAGGCCTGCGCGTTCGCGGCCATAGCGGGTATAGATATACTGGATCACCTCCTCGCGGCGTTCATGCTCGAAGTCCACGTCGATGTCGGGCGGTTCCTTGCGCTCTTCCGAGATGAAGCGCTCAAACAGCAGGTCGATGACCGCCGGGTCCACCGCAGTGATGCCGATGCAATAGCACACGGCAGAGTTGGCAGCAGAGCCGCGGCCCTGGCACAGGATCGGGTCTTCGCGGGTCCGGGCAAAGTTGACGATGTCGTGCACGGTGAGGAAGTAGGGTGCGTAACCGAGCTTTTCGATCAGCGCCAGTTCCCTGACCAGGTTGGCGCGCACCTTGCCCGGCACGCCGTGCGGGTAGCGCTGCCTGGCACCTTCCCAGGTGAGCACTTCGAGGTGCTTTTGCGGGGTGGTGCCCTTCGGCACGGGTTCATCGGGGTATTCGTATTTCAGTTCATCAAGCGAGAAGGTGCAGGCCTCGGCCACGGTTTGCGTACGGGCAATGGCGGCGGGGTGGTCGCGGAACAGCCGCGCCATTTCCTGCGGACCCTTGAGGTGGGCCTCGGCATGGGGAGCCAGCAGGTAGCCGGCCTCATTGATGGTGGTGCCTTCGCGGATGCAGGCCATCACGTCGGCCAGGCGCTTGCGGGCTGGGTGGTGGAAGTGCACGTCACTGGTGGCCAGCATCAAGGTGGCATGGCGCGCTTCCAGTTCGGCCAGCCGGTTGAGGCGGGCCTTGTCGCGTCCGTCATGATGCACAGTGGCGGCGAGGTATGGCCTTGTGTCCAGCCGGCTCGTAACGGCTTTCAGCGTGGTTTCGAAACCTTCGTCCGGCCAGCCCGGCGCTGGCACCACGCAGAAGATCAGGCCATGCTGGAACCCTGCCACGTCATCCAGCGTGATCAGGCACTCACCCTTGCCCGCCCGGCGCTGACCAAGGCTGATGAGGCGGCACAACCGGCCATATGCCGCCCGGTCCGTTGGCCAGGCAAGCAGCGAACAGGCAGGAGCGGGCCTTGAAACAATGTGCAGTCTTTCCGTCATGTCGCAGTCAACTGCTGCCACCAAATCCAGCCGCGCCCCGATGATGCACCGCAGGCCTGCTTCCTTCGCGGCTGCGTGCACGCGCACCGCACCGGCCAGCGAATTGCGATCAGTCACGCCGATGCCGGCCAGGCCGAGGTGTTTTGCCTGCGCCACCAGTTCCTCGGCGTGCGAGGCCCCGCGCAGGAACGAGAACGGCGTGGTGACCTGGAGTTCTGTGTATTTCACTCAAACAACCCGTGCAGGAACCAGTCCGGTACTGGCTGGTCCGTCTCCTCGTACAGCCCCTCGCGATAGATCCAGTAACGCCGGCCCGCCTCATCCTCGACGGTGTAGTAATCGCGGGTGCGGCGCGCCCGGCCCCTGTCTTCGGACTGGCGCCACCAGTCGGGCGCGATGCGTTCGGGGCCAGCCGCCTTGAGCACGCGCCGCGCCACGTGCCGCCAGGTGAAACGCACTGGCGGGCCGTCCGGCACCGAGGCGATGACCTGGATCTGTTCCGGCCGGTCGAGCAGGGTGATGGGGCGTTGGTTTATTATTTCCCTGTCGGAGATGCGCTCCTTCACGCCTTTTGCTATATCGCTCACGGCAGTCGAGCTTTGCTCGACGCCTGTGCGGGCGCGGGCAAAGCCCGCCTCGCGGTCGCTCGGATGGGGGCCATGCAGGAAGCCCGTTCCTGCCTCGCCAAAGCCCTTCATCTGCTCCGCGCGTTCCGGCTGATGGCTTGCCATCGGCACATGGCGCACCAGCGGGCCAGACTCCTCGCGGTTGGCAATCCGGTCGGCAAGTTCGGCAAGCTCGATGCCGTCTCCCGCGTCGCGGGTCAGCGCGTTCTGCACCGCTTCCAGGTTGT
>CAYMJJ010000096.1:0-9931 GCA_964390445.1 uncultured Anderseniella sp. | reverse complement strand
CGATGGTCTGCCTCGACGGCACCAAAACCACACCCGGTCCATCAAACATCTTCGCATGTCCAGTTGGTCTGGCAGACTGTCCGGAATGTTGAAGTGCTCTGGCTGGACCGAGGGCCTTGCCTGCGCCAGCGAGTGTTCGCCCCTTGAGCCGGGACCTGTTACGACAACAACGCAACTGGCCTCTATACGGCTTAACTAAGCGGAAAATAGCCTTATGTGATTTCTATTCCAAGCAAATTCTTGCACGGCTCTGCAACATTATGAACGTGCGAATATCACGCATCTGATATGGCCGCCCAGGTCTGCGTGCAATCCACCGGATGCAGCAGATGGCTCAAGTCCGCAGTCTCGCGCGATGGCGACTACCGCCTCGTGTTGCCCGGCACCGAATTCGACGCCAATACGGCCAGTTTCGGCCAGCATGCTAGCTGCCTGTGGCAGCAACGCACGATAAGCCTCAAGTCCGTCGATACCGCCGTCAAGTGCCACATGGGGATCATGACCGCGAACTTCCAGTGCCAGCGACGCGATATCGCGACTCACAATATAGGGCGGATTTGACACGATCAGGTCAAACGGTCCTTCGCACCCGGCAGCCCAACTTGTCTGCCGCACCTCCAGCCGCCCGGACACGCCCAGCCGCTGCGCATTGCGACGCGCCACATCCAACGCCGCGGCGCTCACATCGGTTGCAACGCCCGTGGCCCGGGGCATCTCCGCCAGCAGCGTCGCGATAATGGCGCCCGAGCCGGTGCCGATATCCAGCATCCTTGGAGCAGGCATGGGCCGCAGCAGCGGCAAGACCGCGTCAACCAGCGTTTCGGTATCGGCACGCGGATCAAGCACATCCGGCGTAACCTCGAACACCCGCCCGTAGAATTCGCGTTCACCCAGAATGCGGGCCACCGGCTCGCCTGCAACACGCCGCTGCACCATGGCGGAAAGAGCTTCCGCCTCTGCGGGAGTCAGTTGACGGCCCTCGTCGGCAATCAACCGGGCGTGGGTCAGGTCCGCCGCCCTGAGCAGCAGCAGCCGGGCATCCAGCGCCGGTGTCTCGCACCCGCTCGCCTGCAAGCGTGCCACTGCCTGCCGCAGCAACGCGCCGGCCGTCATGTCAGGCATGTTCTTCACTCGCCGCCGCCAGCAGGGTTGCCTGGTGATCTGACACCAGGGCGTCGATCAGTTCGTCAAGCGCTTCGCCGGCAATCACCTGGTCCAGTTTGTACAGCGTCAGGTTGATGCGATGGTCACTGACCCGGCCTTGCGGAAAATTGTAGGTGCGAATGCGCTCGGACCTGTCGCCGGACCCCACCTGACCCTTGCGCGCATCGGCCCGGTCCTGGTCGGCCTTCTGCCGTTGCATGTCATAAAGACGCGCCTTCAGTTCCTTCATCGCGCTGGCCCGGTTCTGGTGCTGCGATTTTTCTGCCCGCACCACCACGAGACCGGTCGGCACGTGGGTAATGCGCACCGCCGAATCGGTGGTGTTGACGTGCTGCCCACCTGCACCGGAGGCGCGCATCGTGTCGATGCGGATATCCTCGTTGCGCACCTCGACGTCGATATCTTCCGCCTCGGGTAGCACCGCCACCGTGGCCGCCGAGGTATGAATGCGCCCTTGCGCTTCGGTTTCCGGCACCCGCTGAACCCGGTGCACGCCTGACTCGAACTTCAGCCGCGAATAAACGCCCGCCCCCGAAATCGACGCAATGATTTCCTTGTAGCCGCCAAGTTCGGCTTCGCTGGCCGACATCACCTCGACCTTCCAGCCATGCAACTGGGCATGGCGCTGGTACATCCGGAACAGGTCGCCCGCAAACAGCGCTGCTTCGTCGCCGCCGGTGCCGGCACGCACTTCAAGGATGACGCTCTTCTGGTCGGCGGAATCCTTCGGCAGAAGCTGCAGCTTGAGGTCATGCTCCAGCTCAACCAGACGCTCGCGCAACCTCTCCTGCTCGTCGCGCGCCAGGGCCATCAGGTCCGCATCGCCCGACTTGAGCATCTCTTCGACGCCGGCCATCTCCTCGCGGGCAGATCGCAACGCAAGGATGGCCTTCACCGTCGGCTCAAGCTCGGCATACTCTTTCGACAGCCGCACGAAATCATCGCCGGCAACGCCTGAGCCAAGCTCGGCCTCGACGGCGGAAAACTTCTGGACGATCCGGTCAATTTGCGGGTTCTGGTCTAGCGACATGAGCCGCTATGTAAGTCGGCCCGTCACAAACGTCCAGCCAGAACGGCAAGAGCCCGCCGGGGTGATCTTCCGGCAGGCCCTTGAATGCTCATGCGATGAACACCAGCGCGATTAGCCGCCGCGGTTCATGAGCTCGTCGATGTTCAGCTTGCGGTTGACGATGATCTCGCCCGGCGCGCCCAGCGCACCGATGCTTTCGCCATCGATTTCATACGACAACAGGCCACCATCTCGTGCGATGACTACGAGACCTTCCTGGTTCGGCACCCTGAACCGGTCACCCTGCATCAGGGTCTCGGTCAGGATCGCCTTGCCCTTGCCGTCCTCGATGCGCACCCACACGGGCGCGGTGGCCTTGAGCACCAGCCGGGCGTCATCATTGTCGGCGCCAAAAATCCGGCCCTGGCTGTCCGCAGCGATGGGCTTCACGGCTGGCACCGCGTCCACAGTGGTGGCCGTGGTCATCTTGTCCATGCCCTCGATCTCACCATTGCTGGCGATCAGCTTGTCCAGACCTGACAGCCCGTCAGCGGCCTGGTCGGCCTGTTCCGCCAGCAACGCGCCGATCGGGTCGGTTGCAGTGTCCGGCGTATCGGCAACATGCTGCACCGGTTCGGCATCGGGCATCGCGGTATCGGTCTGCTCAGTGGTTGCTGCAACCTGCGTATTGCTGCCACCGGTGCTCACCCCCTGCTGGCTGCTTGCAATCTGCTGCTGCGACGACGTGTTGCCAGCCGGCAGCAGAGACCACGCAACGCCACCGAAAAGCATCACGGCGACTGCAACCGAGGCAACCACACCACCCGGGCCGGAAGCCATTTCCTTCAGACGGCGGGTCAACGGAAACTCGATGATGCGGGCGCTGCCCAACGGTGCCGGCGTCTTCGCACCCGGCTGCTTCGGTGCCGAGGCACGCGGCAGCACCTGTGCGTAATGCATCATCATCGGTTGCGGATCAAAACCGAGGAACTCCGCATAAGCGCCCACCATGCCGATCGCGTCGGAACGGTGCGGCATGCGGGTCAGATCGCCGCGCTCGATAGCGTCAAGATGGATCGGATGTACACGGATCGCAGCAGCCACGTCGCGCAGGCTCGCCTTGCGGCGTTCGCGCTCGCGCTGCAGGAACCACCCGGCCTCACCAGCCGGGTCTCTCTTGCCATCCGGCTTGGGCCGGTAGCTTTGGAAGTCGTGGTCAAAACTGCCGTGCGTGTGTTGATTCATCGCCCGCATACTCCTGCTCGCGAAAACCGGCACCGCTCAAGGCCTGCTGAAGGAATTCACCGGCTCACCGGCCGTACTCCCCCGTTGTGCAACTCAAACTGACAACCGGATTTTCTTCCAGGCCAGCAAGATTCCCGTCTCACTGAACCCAATCCCATATCAGCCAATACAATGACTGGTCAGGGTTAGCATTTGGTGAATGACCGGAACTTGTTGACCCGCCGTAGAGTTCAAAGCGGAATCTGGTTCTGCCGGGCGAACTGCACCAGCGCATCGCGCAGGCTGTCAACCCCATCCTCGATGTGGTCACGCACGAATGCGCTCGCCTTGCCGGCATCCAGATGCATCAACATCTGCTTCACCGGTCCGACCGACGTTGGCGACATCGACAACGACCGGTATCCGAGTGAAATCAGCGCCAGCGCATCCAGCGGATTTGCCGCCATCTCGCCGCACAGGGTAAGCTGGGTGTTGTGCGCCACGCACCGCTCGCGAATGGTTGCAAACGCCTTCAGCGCAGCCGGCGACAGGCTGTCATAGCGCCCGGCAAGACGCGGGTGCAGCCGGTCAGCCGCGAACATGAACTGCAGCAGGTCATTTGATCCGACCGACAGGAAGTCCACGTGTGGCAAAAGGTGGTCGAGATCGAAAATCAGCGACGGCACCTCCATCATCGCGCCCATGCGAATCTCGGTTGGCAGCAGCTGTCCGCGCGCGGCAATGAAGTCACGCTCACGCTCGACCATGGCGCTCGCCTTCAGCATTTCCGATGTCTGCGTGATCATCGGGAACATTACGTTGAGCGTCTTGCCGCCCGCAGCCGAAATCAACGCCCGCAATTGCAGCCGAAGCAACGCCGGCCGGTCCAGTGCCATGCGGATGGCACGCCAGCCCAGCGCCGGATTGTCTTCCTTCATGGCATTCAGGTACGGCAGCACCTTGTCGGAACCTATGTCGAGGGTGCGGAACACAACCGGCCTGTCGCCTGCAGCATCCATCACGCCCTTGTAGAACCGCTGCTGTTCGCCGAACCGCGGGAACCGCCGGGCCAGCATGAACTGCAACTCGGTCCGGAACAGCCCGATGCCAGATGCACCCGTTGCATCCAGGTGAGGCAGGTCCACCAGCAGGCCAGCATTGATCAACAGATTGATCGCCACGCCATCCAGCGTCACCGCCGGCTTGTCCTTCAGCCGCGCATATTGCTCCTGGCGCTTGGCATAAAGACGCACCTTCTCGCTGTACACCGACTGCACTTCCGGCGACGGGCGCACGTGCACATCCCCGGTGCTGCCATCGAGGATGATCTCCTGTCCATCCTCGACCAGGTCGGATATCTGACTCACCGAGCCTACCGCAGCCAACCCCATGGCACGCGCCACGATCGCCACATGGCTGGTCGTCCCGGCACTTTCCAGCACCAGCCCACGCAGGTGATCCGCCGGATAATCGAGCAATTCCGCCGGCCCCATGGTCCGCGCCACCACGATGGCATCTTTGGGCAGGTCGGTCTGCGAGGCTCGCTCCTGCCCGCCGGTCAGGATGCGCAACAGCCGGTTGGCCAGATCATCGAGGTCATGCAGGCGCTCGCGCAGGTAAGGGTCGGGCTGGCGGGCCATGCGCGCGCGCGTGTCCGACTGGACCCGCTCCACCGCCGCCTCCGCAGTCAGGCCAGTGCCAACCGCCTCGCGTAGCCGCCGCAACCAGCCCCGGTCGCGCGCGAACATCCGCACGGTTTCCATCACGTCCTCGAAGTCACTGCCGGCCAGCCCCGGCGAGCGGTCAGCCAGACTGTCGACTTGCTGCTGAAGCTGGTCGATCGCCATGTCGAGGCGTTGGCTCTCGGCTTCCACGTCATCGGCAATGAAGGAGGTCACGATGACGCGCGGTTCATGCAACACCACATGGCCCAGCGCCACCCCGTCGACCAGCCGCTGGCCGGTCATGTGCAGCGCACCGGTCAGCACCGCCTGGCCGCCCGGCGGCAGCAGCGCCGTCTGCACATCTTCCGTGGCCAGCACCTCGGCCAGCACCATGGCGACCGTGAGCAGCGCTTCTTCTTCTTCCTCGTTATAGGTGCGTTGCACCTGGTTCTGCACCACCAGCACGCCGCTGACCACGCCGTGCCGCAGGATCGGCACGCCGAGGAACGATGAATAGATCTCTTCGCCCGTTTCCGGCAGGTACTTGAACGCCGGGTGATGCTGCGCGTCAGAAAGCGACAATGGCTTGGCATCGTGGGCGATCACACCCACGAGGCCTTCGCCGATCTTCAGGGTCGACTTGTGGACGGCATCCGGGTTCAGGCCTTCGGTGGCAAACAGTTCGAGCACACCGCCATTTGGCCGCACGACATAGATCGAGCACACCTCGGCCACCATGTTGGCCGCGATCAGCGATACGATCCTGTCGAGTCTTGCTTGCGCTGCTTCTGGCCGGGCCATGACTTCGCGCATGCGTCTCAGCAATACTCGCGGGCCCTGGCCTGTTGCCACCATCAGCTCGCAGCCTCATCCATCATGTTTTCGCCATTGCACGTTCATGGTGCATCCACCCCGGCTCAGACCTTTTCCAGGTCGTAGGCCGAATGCAGCGCACGCACTGCGAGTTCCGTGTAGGCTTCATCGATCAATACGGAAATCTTGATTTCCGACGTCGTGATCGCCTGGATATTGATGCCCTTGTCGGCCAGCGTGCGGAACATTGTGGCAGCCACGCCTGCGTGGCTGCGCATGCCGATGCCGATCACCGAGATCTTGGACACGCCTGGCGACGCTTCCAGCTCGGCAAACCCGATGTCCTTCTTGGCATCTTCCAGCACCGACATGGCACTGTCGACATCCTTGGTGGCAACGGTAAAGGTGATGTTGGCCGTCTCGCCATCGGCCGACACGTTCTGGACGATCATGTCGACGCTGACATTGGCGGCAGCCAAAGGCCCGAAGATTGCCGCCGACACGCCGGGTTTGTCCTTCACCCGCCGGATCGACACCTTCGCCTCGTCGCGCGAATAGGCAATGCCACTGACAACCTGCTGTTCCACGATAGTCTCCTCGTCACACACAAGCGTACCCGGTCCGGTACCGTCTTCAAGGTTCTGGTCGGGCGAATCCGGGCTTTCGAAACTTGACCGTACCTGCAATGGCACCTTGTACACCATCGCCAGTTCGACCGAGCGGGTCTGCAGCACCTTCGCGCCCAGCGACGCCAGTTCAAGCATTTCCTCGTAGGAAATGCGATGGGTCTTGCGCGCCTTCGGCTCGATGCGCGGGTCTGTGGTGTAGACACCGTTCACGTCCGTATAGATGTCGCAGCGTGCCGCAAGCGCAGCAGCCAGCGCCACCGCACTGGTGTCTGACCCGCCCCGTCCCAGTGTGGTGATGCGGCCATCATCCGAAATACCCTGAAAGCCTGCCATCACGGCCACTTCACCGGCCTCGAGCGAGGCGATCATCTCGTCGCATTCGACCTCGAGAATGCGCGCCGAGCCGTGCGCATTGCTGGTCTTTATCGGCACCTGCCACCCGGCCCACGAGCGTGCCTTCAGGCCCATCGCCTGCAAGGTGATCGCCAGCAGGCCCGAAGTGACCTGCTCGCCCGATGCGACCACCGAATCGTATTCGCGCATGTCGGTCACGACGCGGTTCACCTCACCCGAGGCTGCCGCCGCATTGACCCAACCCACCAGCGTGTCTGTGGTACCGGACATCGCCGACACCACGACCGCCACCTGGTGGCCAGCCGCCACCTCGCGCAGCACATGGCGCGCCACGTTGCGAATGCGTTCCACGTCGGCAACCGACGTCCCGCCGAATTTCATGACCAGACGGCCCACTGCAAACCCCACGTCCAAATAGAAAAGGCGCGCGCTCCAGTCTTGTTGCCGGACCGCACGGGATTGATCAACTCATCTGCCGAAATGACATGATCGGAAAACGACGCGCCTCTCATACAATCAAACGCGGCAAAAACGCAATATTGCCGTGACGCTATTTACACGCGCCAGCACCTCGGATAGCCACAACAGCATCATGAGTGACCAGACCAGCAAGGCCCGCATCTCCTCCATCGACCCTGCCGAGGTCGAACGCTTCTCCGCGCTTGCCGCCGAATGGTGGAACCCGGACGGCAAGTTTGGCGTGTTGCACAAGTTCAACCCTGTGCGCCTCGATTACATCCGTGAACAGGTCACCGCCAGGCTGCGCATCGACCCCAACCAGCGCGAACCGTTCAAGGGCTTGCGCTTCCTCGACATCGGCTGCGGCGGCGGGTTGCTGTGCGAACCCATGGCAAGGCTGGGCGCTGAGGTCGTCGGCGTCGATGCCTCTGAAAAGAACATCAAGACAGCCTCCGTCCATGCCGCCGAACAGGGCCTCGACATTGACTATCGTGCATCGACCGCAGAAGATCTCGCCGCCGCCGGCGAGACTTTCGACGTCATCCTCAACATGGAGGTGATTGAGCATGTGGCCGACCCTGCAGCCTTCGCCAAGGATTGCGCGGGCATGGTCAGGCCCGGCGGGCTGATGTTCGTGGCCACCCTCAACCGCACCCTCAAGGCGTTCGGCCTGGCCATCATCGGCGCGGAGTACGTGCTGGGCTGGCTGCCGAAGGGCACCCACCAGTGGGAGAAGTTCATCACCCCGGACGAACTGAAGCGCTGGCTGGCTGAAGCCAACTGCCCGGTGGTGGACACCACCGGCGTCACCTATGCGCCACTGTCCGGCACCTGGCGCAAGGCTGCCGACATTGACGTGAACTACATGGTGGTGTCACAGAAGGCGAAAGCGTAACGGTTTGGCGTGCAGTCAGTTGCCATCTTCGGGCAGCTTCGGCAGCGGCAGCACGTCGACGCCTTCCTCGTGCAGTTCCATGGCCTGCTCGATCGTCGCCTCGCCATAGATACCGCGGGCTTCTTCCTCGCCATAGTGAATCCGCCGCGCCTTCTCGGCAAACTGGTCGCCTACATAGTCGGCGTTGGTTTTCACGTGTTCGCGAAGCTGGCGCACCATTTCCACCAGGGCCTGCACCTTCGGATCGGCAGGCACGTTCAGCGCCTTGACCGGCGTATCTTCTGCCTTCGTGTTGGATTTCCTCGGCACGCCCGGCGTCATCAATGCCTTGTGCACCTTGATCGAGCCACACTCGGGGCATTCCACCAGTCCGCGTTTCAATTGCTTTTCAAAGGCTTCAGAGCCGGCAAACCAGCCGTCAAACTCGTGGTCCTTTTCGCACGCAAGCGAGTAGCGGATCATTCAGCGGCATCCCTGGCAGCAGACGCCACGGCAAGCGTAACATCGCGGTCGTGCGTCAGCGCCGGCACCTGGCTGCGCGCTTCCATCACCTTCGTCGTATCAATCTCGGCCATCACGATGGCTTCGGGCTCTTCACCGGCATCGGCCAGCACCTCGCCCCACGGGCTTACGATCAGCGAGTGGCCATAGGTATTGCGGCCGTCATCGTGGGCGCCGCACTGGGCCGGCGCAAACACGAAGCAGCCGGTCTCTATGGCGCGCGCCCGCAGCAGCACGTGCCAGTGCGCCCGGCCGGTCGGCACGGTGAATGCCGCCGGCACCGAAATGAAGCTTGCACCCGCTTGCGCCAGCAATCGGTAGAGATAGGCAAAGCGCATGTCGTAGCAGATTGTCATGCCCAGCCGCCCCCACGGCAGGTCAGCCAGTACGGCCTCGTGCCCTGCCTCGAAGGTGCCCGACTCGCGGTAGCGCTCGCCGTTCGGCAAGTCGACGTCGAACATGTGGATCTTGTTGTAGCGCGCGATCACCTGGCCATCCGGACCGAACAGCATCGACCGGTTGGCCAGCTTGCCGCCGCCCGCCTGTACGCCCAGCGAACCTGCCAGCAGATGCTTGCCGGTCGCTTTCGCCAGGGCCGAAAACCGTGCCGCCGTGATGCAGTCTTCCTCGTGTTGCACAGCCTCGGCCACTGCCTCGCGCGGCCGGTTGATGATGTTGGTCATCTCCGGTGTCATGATCAGGTCGGCACCTTGCGCTGCCGCCTTGCGCACCATTGCCTCGACCCTGGCCGCATTGACAGCCGGATCCTTGCGCGCGCTCATCTGTACACACGCTGCCTTGAAAACGGTCTTGTCACCCATTGCTCACATCCTTTCGGATTATCCTGTCCTCACGCGTCTGCCAGCAGCGCATCCAGCTTGCCGGCCCGCTCCAGCGCATGCAGGTCATCGGACCCGCCCACGTGCGTGTCACCGATGAAGATCTGCGGCACCGTGCGCTTTCCCCCGGCGCGCGCCGTCATCTGGCTGCGCTTGTCGGGGGCATAGGTTACATCGATTTCGGTGTAGCTGACGCCCTTTTTCGACAACAGCGACTTGGCCATGTGGCAGTAGGGGCAAAGGCCAGTGGTATAGATGGTGACAGGTCTCATGGGATTGCAGCTTCCAGTCGCGGCGAATTGGTCATTACCCGATATATGATCTCAAGCCCGCCCGCTGACAAGCGCGAACACCAGCAGGTCCACCTGCACAGCCCCTGC
>CAYMJJ010000095.1:0-9958 GCA_964390445.1 uncultured Anderseniella sp. | reverse complement strand
AAACTCGGGTGGTGCTACCGCCTTCACATGAAGGCGAAGGGCACCGAATTGGCTGCCGCCACGCGCGCCTCGGTAATGATCGAGCGCGAGTGACCGGATGGATCGAGGTTTGGGCGCCAGCGCGCCGGGATCAGCCGGTGTGCCGTTGCGGCCATAAGGAAGAAGGCAAAGGCAACCACATAGATGGCGCGATACTCGATCGCGTCTCCGTGGCGCTGCGTGAAACCGCCTTGCCGTGAACCGTGAAGCTCCATTGCCATTTTTCAGTCCTCCGTTTCTGCCCTTGGGCGCACATCGTGTGCGACCGTTCAGGCAGCATTTCCCAACCGGCCCGCCACTGACGTGACGTGGTCCGGTGAAACAGTCTTGTGTCCATTGGCGCGGGCGTGGCGCTCTGCTGCATCGCGCAACCGCTTGGCCGCCGAGATGCGCACGAGCACCGGCTCGGCTTCGACCAGCCTGTCGAGTTCCACCCGCGCATCGTCGGACCAGCCAAGCTGTCCTTCGAGGCGTGCGGGGGTTGCATCGACCTGGTCCATGTCTTTCGCGAGGGGCAGGATGTTGAACAGCGCATCGAACAGCGCATTGCAGACTTCCTGCACGAGATAGGTAGCACCCGAGTAGCCCATGAACGGCGTACCGGTGTGGCGGCGGATGACGGCGCCGGGAAACGAGGCCGGCACATAGACCGCGCGGCAGCCTGCCTCGGCCATGTACATGCGCTCATTGTACGAGCCGAACATGATCAGCGGCGGCGTCCTGGCGATGGCGTCCTGCACGGCGTGATTGTCGGGCTTCACCCCTGCCCGGCGGGCAAACGCGAAGGTGCACGGCAGGCCCATCTCGGTTTCGAGGAAGTTGCGTACGCCGCGGGCATAGGTTTCGTTGGCGACAATGGCGAAACTTGCAGTGCCGAAGAAGTCCTGGGTGACCGAGCGCCACAGGTCCCACAGCGGCTTGATGGTGGTGTGCTTCTCGCGCTCGATGAACGGTTCGGGGTCAAGACCCAGCAGTTCACCCAGCGTGCGCAGGAATTTCGTGGTGGAATGCAGGCCCATGGGTGCCTGCAGGTAGGGCTTTTCCAGCGCTTCACACAGCGCCCGGCCAAACTCGCGGTACATGCAGATGTTCACGTCGCCATCGACCAGGCGCGGAATGTCGGCCAGGTGCGAACCGAGCGGCATCACCAGGTTGACTTCAGCACCAATGCCTTCCACCAGGCGGCGGATCTCGGCAAGGTCGGAGGGCATGTTGAACATGCCGTAGCTGGGACCGAGGATATTGACCTTCGGCTTGTCGCCTTCCTTGCGCGGCTTGGCCTTGGGCATCTTGCCCTTCTTCGCACCGAACTCGTTCCACAGCCACAGCATGGCCCGGTTGGCCGATTGCCACTGGTCCTCGTCGATGGTACGCGGCAGGAAGCGCTTGATGTTGGTGCCTTCAGGCGTCACGCCGCCGCCGATCATTTCTGCGATGGAACCCGTCACCACGACACTCGGCAGCGATGGATCGAGCGTGGCGTGTGCCCGCTTCATGGCGCCTTCGGTGCCGTGCTGGCCGAGCTCTTCCTCTGCCAGCCCGGTGACGACCACAGGCAACTCGTGCGGCGGCAACGCATCGGTATAGTGCAGCACCGCCGTGACCGGCAGGTTCTCGCAGCCGACCGGGCCATCAATAATGACCTGGAGGCCCTTCACTGCAGCGAAGACATAAACTGCGCCCCAGTAGCCGCCGGCGCGATCAAGGTCTGCGATCAGCATCCTATCGCTCCTTCCACGGCCTTGTCGGGCTTGGCATCTCGGGCGAATTTCTTCGCGAATTCAGGCCGCGCCTGTGGCACGTCTTCCCAGATGCCGGCGGTTTCGCCATATCCCACGCCTTCGAAGAACTCGGTCAGTTCGTCGAAGCGCGCCTTGTTGGCGATAGCGGCATTGACCACCTGCACCAGCGAACCGGCACCAGCCACGCCCATCAGCGGACGGGCCGAGATCAGGTTGGTGAAGTAGAGTGCTGGGATGGCGCGCTGCTTGGCATCCTGGACCAACGGCGTGGTGCCGATGGCAAGGTCAGGCCGGGCATCGCGCATGGCGGCCATGTCCTGCTCGAGCGAGGCGCGGAACTGAACGTGCACGCCCCTGGCGACCAGCCATTCTCGGTCGGTTTCGGAAAAGCGTGATTTCGCGCAGGCCGTGCCAACATAAGGTACCTCGGCACCAGCCTCGATCAGCAACCGCGCGACCAGCAGCTCGGAACCTTCATAGCCCGATACGGTGATGCGGCCCTTGATGGGCTTGCCCGACAGTGCGGCTGTGACGGCGGGAAGAGCTGCAGCCTTGGCCGCGTCGATCTGCCTTTCGCCGACGTTGGCGAGCTTGCCGATGGCCTCGATCCACTGGGCGGTGCCGTCGACGCCAACGGGAGCCGACCCGGTGATCGGACGGCCAGCGGCTTCGAACTCCCGGAACGAGGCGGTGTAGAACGGGTGGATGGCAGCGACCGCCGCGCAGTCAAGCGCTGTATAAAGCTCGCGCCATTCGCGCGTCGGTACAACGGGGCCAGCGGCCAGGCCCATCGGCTCCAGTATTCCGGCGATGGTGATCGGGTCCACGGGAAACATCTCCCCGACCAGCGTGATCGATGGCTTGCCTGCGTCCTTCGGCTGGCGCGGAGACATCACAGGCCCCTGCTCTGCCTCTTCGCGAGCGTACTTCAGCATAGCGCCGGCCAGCACGTCCTTGGCCTCGGCATGAGTTGGCACGCCAAATCCCGGCACGTCGATGCCGACGATGCGCACGCCGTTGATTTGCTTGGGCAGCAACCTCAGCGGCACGCCCGAGGCGGTCGGCACGCAAAGATTGGTGACGATGACCGTGTCGTACTTTTCCGGGTCGGCAAGCTGGAACACCGCCTCGCGGATATCCTCGAACAGCTTGCCGGTAACGAGCGTCTCCGAGTTGAACGGCACATAGCCGACGGTGCGCTTGGCCCCATAGAAGTGCGAGGTGAAGGTCAGACCGTACACGCAGCACGCGGACCCGGACAGCACGGTCGCCGTGCGACGCATCCTGAGGCCCACCCGCAGTGATCCGAACGCGGGGCACATGCTTTGCGGCTGGTCGTGCGGACCAGTCGGGTAATCCCTGGCGAACTGGTCGAGCAGTTCGGACTGGCCGGCCATTGCAGCGGCCTTGCGCATCTCGTCCTTGCCGCCATGACAGCCCTGTCCACTTGCTGCATCAGCCGATGCCGGAGCGGAAGCCGGTGCTGGCGCCGAACATCCCATGCCGCCCGGCTGGTCGGCATCGTTCAGCATCGGCACCTCGGCGGCGTCGTCGTAACGAACTTCCGTGGCTTTGCTGTTTGTGATGTCGGTTGGCTTGTTCATGGGTTCAGCTTCAATGGCTTTCAGACGTTGTCGTAGATCACTTCGAGGGACGGCTTTTCGTGCACGGTGCCACCGCACATGTCGGCCAGCGACGCAGGCTCAAGCACGTAGCCCTTGCCGGTGGTTTCGGCGGAGAACAGGTTGAGCAACCCGTCCTGGTCGAGCGGCTGCGGGTGTCTTGGCGGTGCTTCGGCAACCTGCTGGGCAAGGCCTGCAAACAGCGGACCCCACTCACCGTCCGGTGTGCCGACGATCTGGTAGTTGGCCGACTTGCGGCGGATGTCTTCATTGGCGGGGATGGCGGACAACACCGGGATGCCGACCGCTTTGGCAAAGGCTGCGGCCTCGCCGGTGCCGTCGTCCTTGTTGATGACCATGCCGGCCACGCCCACGTTGCCGCCCAGCTTGCGGAAGTATTCCACCGCCGAGCACACGTTGTTGGCCACGTACAGCGACTGCAGGTCATTGGAGCCGACGACGATCACCTTCTGGCACATATCGCGGGCGATCGGGAGGCCGAAGCCGCCACACACCACGTCGCCCAGGAAATCCAGCAGAACGTAGTCGAAGCCCCATGAATGGAAGCCGAGTTTCTCAAGCAGCTCGAAGCCATGGATGATGCCGCGTCCGCCGCAGCCACGGCCCACTTCAGGCCCGCCAAGCTCCATCGCGAACACGCCGTCGCGCTTGAAGCAGACGTCGGAAATGCTGACTTCCTCGCCAGCTTCCTTCTTGCGAGCAGATGTCTCGATGATGGTCGGGCAAGCCTTGCCACCAAACAGCAGAGAGGTGGTGTCCGACTTGGGATCGCAGCCGATCAGCAGCACCCGCTTGCCCTGCTGGGCCATCATGTAGCTGAGGTTGGCGAGGGTGAAGCTCTTGCCAATGCCGCCCTTGCCATAGATGGCAATGATCTGGGTTTCCTTGGCCGGTTCGCCGGTCGGTACCGGGTCCGGTTCCTGTGCCGCTTCGGCGCGCAGGCTGCGCAGCATCTCGTCACGGTCCGGGGTAATGTCGCGCGCCTTGAATACATTGACCTTGCTCATGCCATCGTCCTCCAATCCAGAATCATCTTCAGGCAGCCCGCATCGCTGAACGCCGTTGCATAGGCATCGGGGGCGTCGCAGGCCGGTTGGCGATGGGTAATCAGGCCATCAAGGCTGAGCCGTCCGTCATCGATCAGGCGAAGAACGGCTGATATGTCTGCCGGCTGCCATTCGGCGGCGATTCGGAAATGCGCCTCGCGCATGAAGGCAGGCGGGAACGCGAAAGAGATGCGGCTGTCGTAGAAGCCGGCAAGGACCACTTCGCCACCGCGGGCAATGCGGCCGACCAGTGTGTCGATGATGCCGTCCGCGCCGGAGGCGTCGCACACGATGGCGTAGTCCTTCCTGGCGTCATCCTGGGGGTCGCACACGTGGTAACCAGCGGCACCATCGCGGCGGGCAGCATTGGTTTCCCACACATTCGGGGCATCACCGCCCAGCGCCAAGACGCAGCGCGCGATGAGACGGCCCAGAACACCGTGACCGACAATCAGTTGCGGCAGGCCAGAGGTTGAAGCTACCGCTGCATGATGGGCGGTTGCGGCCAACGCCAGCAGAACTGCGCGATCACCGAGGTCATCGGCAACCGGCACGACCTTGGCACCCGGCGTGACAATGTGGTGGGCAGAACCGCCGAACAGGCCGCGCACATCGGCAAAACCGTGTGAACCGGGCACGAACACCCGCTGCCCCCTGGCAACGCATGCGTCCGGGCCTGCCTCGATGACATGGCCGGTGCATTCGTAGCCCGGTACCAGCGGATAGCCGAGACCGGGGAACGGCGGCATCTTGCCGGTGTACAGCAGCTTTTCGGTGCCGGTGCTGATGCCGGTGAAGTCCGCCTCGACAACAACATCACCCGCACCTGGAGCATGCAGCTCAACACGCTTCACGGCAATGTGCCCAGGCTTGTCCAGAACAACGGCGTGGGTGTTCATCTTGCCACCCCGCAATCGTCACAGCCTTGTCTGTTTTGGGCTTCATCCATAAGTGTCACTTTAATTTGACACTTTATAATGTCAATCCAAATTGTCGCATCTGACAAAGATTCACGCATCTGCCTCATATTCCTGCGACGATGAGCTGGGTAATGACCGGGGTATTGGTGCGAACGCTTCGAATCCGCGAAAAACCGGCCACCTGCAGCATGGTGGATATCTCAGCGGCGGTGCGCGCACGGCCCCGGCCCATGGCCAGCAGATAGAATGCAAAGTAGGAATCACCCACCGCATGGGCACCTGCTGCACCGGCCATTGGCTCGGCAATCAGCAGCGTCGCACCAGGCTGCATGGAGCCGCGGATATTGCGCAGCAATACCATTGCTTCTACGTCGTCATGGTCGTGCAACACCCGCACAAGACTGACCAGGTCAGCATCCGCCGGCAGGGGATCGGTGAAGAAGTTGCCGCCTGCACCCCTGAACCGGCTGGCCATGCCAAGGGTTTCCATGTTGGCCGCAGCGCGCGCCACAACGGCCGGCAGATCAAATACGCCAAGTTCCAGGCCGGGCGCTGCCTTGCCGGCTTCGGCGATGAACGCCCCCTCTCCGCCCCCGATGTCGACCAGCCGCCGGTGGCGCGCCACCGGATAGACCGCCAGCACTTCCTCGGCGACCATGCGTTGCGATGTGGCCATCAGCCGCGAGTACTCGGACACGCTGCCGCCATCGAGCGCGTCGGGACGCTCGGCCCCGGAATAGGCCCAGTAGCGCTCCAGGTGAGTGGGCCGCGACGTGCCCTTCAGCAGCGCAACCGGATCCGTCAGGTCGCGATAGAAGGTTGAGTTATGTTCGACCATGGCGAGGATGCCAGGTTCGCCCACCACAGCAGGCCCGAGACCGCCGAGCCGCCACGTTCCATCAGGTTCGCGCTGGACCAGGTCAATCGCCGAGGCTGCCGACAGCAGCCGCGCAATGGCGTCATCGCCGAGCCCCGTGTGCAGGCCAAGGGCCGCCATGCTGGCCGGGCCGTCTGCCAGCCGCTCCAGCAACTTCAACCGCACGCACGCCAGCAACGTTTGCGATTTCACGAAGCCCGACGCGATGTCGAACAGTTTTGAGGATTGTCGCCTAGCTATTGGATTTGTAAGGAAAAAACGTGCTGCCCAACGGCGAAATCCGGCCTGCATGACCAGCTTGTCACGCCAGTCCAGCAGACGGGTTCTCAATGATCTGCGAACGGTTGACGGGCCAAGGCCGTCTCCCAATCCGTGCTCTGCCTGTCGCGGCCGGATCAGCATGATGGCTCTACTCGGCGGCCAGCATCAACTCCCGGGGAATGAACCGCTTCGACTGGTTGGCAATCTCGACCTGCAGCTCATCACGCCCCGGACATTTCGGAATGGACGACATGGCTTCGGCCACCAGGCGCTTGAGCCGCGCCTTGGCACCGTCCATGCCAAGCTGCGCCACCGCGCTGGGCCGGCTGTGGGTTACGTCCTGACCTATGGGCTTGCCGATCTGCTCTACCGTGCAGGCCACGTCGCGGATGTCGTCGGCCACCTGGTAGGCTTCACCGAGGCATTCACCAAGGGCGCGCCAGGCCGTGCATTCGTAGCCGGCAGCCGCAGCGCCAGCTTCAGTTGCGGCCGCAAACAGTGATCCGGTCTTGGCGCGCTGGTAATCCACCAGCCCAGTGCTGGGTTCAAGTTCCCAGGCCTGCCCGGCGCAGATGCCGCGCGGCATGCCGACGGAGCCTGACACGATGCGGATGATCTCGGCAACGCGGCGCGGCTCCAGCGAGGTGCAGATCTGCCTGCCAATCAGCTCGAAGGCCATGATGATCATCGCGTCGCCAGCCAACACCGCACATGGCTCGCCATAGGCGACATGTACAGCCGGTTTGCCACGGCGGATGTCGGCATCATCGAAGCAAGGCAGATCGTCATGAATGAGCGAGGCGCAATGCAGCAACTCAATGGCGGAGGCCGCAGCGTCGGTCAGTTCAGGCTTGTCATCATCGCAGGCGGTGGCAACTGCCAGGCACAGCCTTGGCCGGATGCGTGCGCCTCCCGGAAAGACCGCATGACGCACCGCGCCTGCCAGCAATGGCGGACAGTCCGCAGCGGTGCCCCGCTCTATCGCGGCCTCGAGTGTCTGTTCAATCCTCGCAATCTCGTCCATGCGCACCTCCCGCAGAAATTTCCTGCACCCTCGCTGCCTGTAAATTTTTGTTGTCTTTTTATGTTGTCAACTTAGATTGACACACAGGATGTCACGACGCAATGACAAACTCGACTCAAAAAAGCAGGCACGGACCTGCATAGCGGGAGGCACACATGAACATGCAGTCGAAGATCGGACCGGGTGGCCCGGTTGTGCTGAACAGCGCAAATCAGGGTACGCGGCGGTGGGCACCTGAAGGGTTGCCGCCGTTGCCGAAAGGCACCCCGTCAGGCGAGCGGCCTGCCTCCAGCGAATTCCGGGTGGACGGGCCTGTTGGAGGCGGAATGCCGGGCACTGGCCCGCGTTTTGACCCGGTCATGCCGGACAATGGCTATGTCTGGTGGTATTGCGACGGACGCAGCGACTGCGGCCAGTACGGGTTCACGGTTATCGCATTTATTGGCTCTGTGTTCTCGCCGTATTACAAATGGTCACGCCGGAATAAAGCGGCCGACCCCCTGCAATTCTCGTGTATGCACGTCGTTCTTTATGGTCAGAAGCACCGCTGGTCGATGACCGAGCGCAAGTCCGGTGCCGTGCAACAGAGTACCGATGTGCTGACCATCGGACCCAGCTCGATTCGCTGGGACGGCAGCCGAGCCATTATCGATATCGATGAGGTGACCGCGCCGTTTCCGCGCCGGGTGCGCGGACAGATCACCATCCATTGCGACCACGTGTATGACCGCGCCTCCTATCTCGATGCCAATCGCGAGCACCGCTGGTGGCCGATCAACCCCAGGTCGCGGGCCGAGGTCCGGCTGAATGAACCGGGCCTGAGTTGGGATGGCCATGCCTACTTCGATTCCAACGATGGCGACGTGCCGCTGGAAGACTCGTTCGACTACTGGAACTGGAGCCGCGGCACGCTGGCCGATGGCAGTGCTGCCATTCTCTATGATCTTGAGCACAAGGGCGGCGGGTATCGCTCGCTCGCCCTGCGCTACCGGCCCGACGGCACGGTGGAGAATTTCACCTCGCCGGACCTGATGCTCCGCCTGCCGCGAACGAAATGGATGGTCGAGCGTCAGACCCGCTGCGACCCAACGATCAAACCTGAGATTCGCGAAACGTGGGTAGACGCGCCGTTCTACAGCCGGTCGGTGATTTCCACGCACCTGCTGGATGAACCGGTGACGGCGGTGCACGAAAGCCTCGACATGCGCCGCTTCGTGTCGCCATTGGTGCAGGTGTTGCTGCCGTTCAAGGTACCGCGCGTGATCGGCTAGGACAGCATCAGGCTTGTGTGGCCTGATCGGGATTGAGCTGCACCATGGCGCGGTTGAGCATGAACGCGAACGACACCCATGCTAGGTACGGCACCAGCAGCAGGGCCGCTCCCTTGTGAACCGGCCAGAACACGGCGATGTTCAGCGCAATTGCGCCCCACAGGAACGCCATCTCGATCAGCGCCAGCTTCATGCGGCGCAAACCGAAGAAAATGCCGGACCAGGCTGCGTTGAGGCTCAGTTGCAGGGCATAGACCACCATTGGCAACACCCGTGTGGCCGGGTCTGCGGTGGTCCACACCAGCCACCCTGACACCGCGATCATGGCGTACAGTACAAGCCACGCCGGGCCGAACAGCCAGTTGGGCGGGCGCCAGGGTGGCTTGCGCAAGGTTTCGTACCATTGGCCGGGCCGGAATATGGCTCCCGTGCTCGCCACAAGCGTGCAAATGCCGACAAACGCCATCAATGTCCAGTTCATGAGGTCCAGTTCCGTTTAGGCGATCGCCGTGGCGTGCGCACTCGAAAGAGCAGGAGGGAAACTGCCATCAACCCGTTTGACGCACAAGTTTGCGTTGTTCAACGCGGATCAGCAGGCCGAACAGGTCACGGCCCCAGTCGTCATAATGCCACAACGGCTTCAGGGTTGCGGCCGCATCACTTGCCGTTGAAAGGTTTTGAACGGCATCGAGCAGCAAGGACACCTGAGGTGCGCAAGGTTGTGCAAGTTGTGCGCTGGCCTCGGCTGATCGCACGCCCCTGCCCGTCATGGCACGCACCAGCAATGCAATCTTGTGCCGGCGCGAAGTGACGGCGCGGTGATCAACGCTGTTGAAGCCGTTGCGCTTCACCTCGCGGCCAATTGCGGCATAGATCAGGCCGGCTGCGCGAATAGCCGAACGGCAGCCTGATGGCAGGGCGGCCACGCCAGCGCGTGCGCGGTCATAATACTGGTCGGCGATCGCGAGCATGGTTGCCGCGACCTGGCGCACTTCGGCACAGTCGCGGGGGTTGGCCAGCCATTCTTCGGGGTCCAGCCCCACGTCGCGCATCATCTGGCGCGGCATGTAGAGCCGTCCGTTGCGGGCATCTTCGCCGATGTCGCGCACGATGTTGGTGATCTGCATGGCAATGC
>CAYMJJ010000094.1:0-9975 GCA_964390445.1 uncultured Anderseniella sp. | reverse complement strand
ACATCCAGCCCGCCTGGCGGTCAATGCGCCAGAACAGCACCATGGTGACCACGATTGACAGCCAGAATGGCACGATCTCGATCAGGCCGAGCAGGGGTGACCGGGCTGCAAAAAAGAAGAAGGACCAGGCGAAATTGAACGCAAGCTGGATGAAAAACCAGATCAGCGGCGTGCGCGCCTCGCCAGAAAACCCGCCGGCCGTGCGCCACACCCGCCAGGCGGCCACGGCCATCAGGATGTAGAGGATTGTCCAGGCTGGACCGAACAGCCAGTCCGGCGGGGTCCAGTCGGGTTTGGCAAGATTGCGATACCAGCCGTCGATGGCAGGCGTGGTGGCAGCACCGGCAATGCCGCCTACGGTCATGCACAGGGCAATGAACCCGGCCAGGACCCACCATTGCCGGGCGCCACGCTGTTGCGTCCCCTGTGCCTTGCCTGTCACGGCCATTTTGTCATTCCCCACGGGATTGTGAGTTTGATGTGAAGCCCGCGTGCTGCATCGTGCCATTCACGGCAACACGCAACAGTTGCACTTCCTCAAACACATGTCGCGCCCGAATGGTTCAACGTGCACATGTTGTGTCAAAAAGGATATCGCAAATGCTCAGATCATTACTCGTTGGAACGGCAATTCTCGTTACACTCGCAGCGCCCGTAACGGCAGATGAAGCAGCCATGAAGGCTGGCGTCATCAAGATGGAAAGTGCCCATGATGTGGCCACCACGCTGGACCGGCTGGAGAAGATTTTCGCCGAGAAGGGAATCAGCGTTGTGGCCCGCGTCGACCATGCCGCCGCAGCCACCAAGGCCGGCATGGAACTGCCGCCAACCCAGTTGCTGATCTTTGGCAACCCGAAGCTCGGCACGCCGCTGATGAAGGCCAATCGTGAAGCCGGCATAGCGCTGCCGCTGAAGGCGCTGGCGTGGACAGGCAACGACGGCAAGACCTGGCTTGCGGTCACCGACCCTGCATCGATCAAGGCGTCGTTCAATCTTGAAGGCGTGGACGAGGTCATCACCACGATGACCGGCGCCGTCACCGCGATGGGCAAGGCCGCCACGGCAGCCGAGTAGCAGGGTCAATCGGCCGGTCAGTCACCGGCTCTCCCACGTCTGGCAAACAGCATTGGCGATGGCCATCAGGGCGTCATCCAGCGTTTGAGGAGGGATGGTCCGGTAGACTTCGTTCACCCCTCCAGCTTGAAGGTAGGGCAGGATCAGATCATCGGTCAGCGGGGTATGCACGAAGATCACATGGGGGCTGGCGCGGTCTGACAGCCTGCAATGATCGAGCGCTTTGAAATAGACGTAGTTGCAGAGATAGTCCCCTGCATGCCGCGACACTTCAAAGTCGATCTGCCGCGCGCGTAACGCAGCCATGATCGCCGGCACAGGTAGCCCGGTATGGAGTGATGACGGGGCTTCGGCGGCAATAACGGGATCAGCGGGAATGAAGCCACTGCGATCCTTGCGCTGGGTGCTGACCTGGTTCCGGGCAGCGAGTTCAAGCCGGATGCAACGCGCCACCGCGTGCAGTCCGGCCATCAGTATGACGTCAGGTTGCAGGGTCTCGCGAAGCCGTTCGAGCTGTACGAGGCCGGTCTTGTAGTCGGTGTCCAGCACGCCAAAAGCCAGATCCTCGCGACCGGCGTACTGATGCCGGAGACGGTTTATGGCGTGCTCGGTGGGATTGGCGGGAGCGCCAGGAAACTCTCCAAATCCCGTGATCAGTATGGCCGGACGTTTCATGAAAGCCCAGCGGGTCACTCGGCCGGTTTGCCGACGGTGTTGCGCAGTATGCCAACGCCTTCCACCAGCACCTCCACCACGTCGCCTTCCTTGAGGGGCGTGGTGGTGCCTGCCGTACCGGTGTAGATCACGTCGCCGGGTTCCAGGGTCATGTACTTCGACAAGGTGGAGATGATCTTCGCCGACGAATGGATCATTTGCCTGGTCGAGGCTTTCTGGACCGTCTTGCCGTTCACCATGGTTTCGAACTTGAGGTTGTCGAGGGTCAGGCCGGGCACGATCCATGGTCCGAGCGGCCCGAGGGTGTCTGACCCTTTTGCCTTCAGGATGTCGAAACCGCCCGCGCCGAAACTGCGTTCGGTCACGTCATTGCCTGCGGTGACGCCGAAGACGTAGCTCAAGGCTTCCTTCTCGCTGACGTTTCTTGCCGTGGCCCCCATCACGATCACCATTTCGCCTTCATAGTGCAGGTCTTTCGATCCTTTCGGCGGCACGATGGTGGCTTCGTGGGCGATGATCGAGGAGGGGAGCTTGGCGAAGAACTGCGGCTCGGCAGTCTTGGTGCCGCCGTGGCTCTTGTAGTTGAGCGCGATGCCGATGACCTTGCCCGGCAGGACGGGGGCTAGAATCTTAACTTCTTCGAGCGGAATGACCCGGCCGGTGATATGGGTATCCTTTTCGAAGAAGCCGCCTGAAA
The DNA here is from genome assembly GCA_964390445.1 of uncultured Anderseniella sp. Taxonomy (GTDB): domain Bacteria; phylum Pseudomonadota; class Alphaproteobacteria; order Rhizobiales; family Aestuariivirgaceae; genus Anderseniella. Next base: position 7,529 of record CAYMJJ010000094.1, on the reverse strand, counting down.
GCTCGTGAATGCCGCCCACTGACAGATAGCCGTACAGCACCTTGCCGTCATGCTCGAAGCGGCCAAAGCGCAGCGGAGCGTCATCGCCTTCGGTGACCTGGGCACCTGCACTGGTCAGGCTGATGCACAACAGCAGGAGGGCGCACAGTGCGGACTTGAGGACTGCCGGCATGGGAGATGGGTTCCGAGGATTAGATGAGTGGCTGGGTATTGGTCGCTGCTGCCCAGAACAGTAGCCCGCCTACGCAGGCGATGAAAAGCCCGCCCACCAGCTTCAGGCCGAATGCCGTGCGGTCCAGCCACACCGCGTTGGATCCGGCATAGCGCAGCGCAAGGTCGCGCGACTTGACCGCCAGAACGGCAATGCACGAGACCGTCATGGCGGTGCCGACAGCCATCACCAGCGTGGCGGCGACGCCTGCCCAATACAGCCCTACGGCAGAGGAAAACAACAGCACCAGGATACCGCCGGTGCAGGGCCGGATGCCGACCGCAAAGGCAATGCTGGCGGCCTTCCACAGCGACACCGGCTGATCGAGTTCGGCAGCAGAGGGCATGTGGGCATGGCCGCAGCCACATTCGTCGTCATGCACATGATCATGTGCGTGATCATGGTGATGATGGTGACCGTGATGATCATGGCCGTGATGATCATGAGCGTGGTTGTGCCGATGATCGTCGTGGCTTTGAAGACGGTGATCATGGTCATGGTGCGCATGTGAATGAACGTGGTCATGCACATGCTGGTGGCCGCCACTGGCCAGCGCAACTGCGGGCAGCGGAGCGACTGAACGCGCACGGGCTAGCTTTGGGGCCAGGGCCTGCCAGACCAGCCACAGGCCGGTCAGCGCGATCAGGCCGAAGCTTGCGGCCTCAAGGCCCAGTGCCATGGACTTGGCTGTCCTGGCCGCGGCGTTGACCGTCAGCAGCAAGACCGACACCAGGACAATGGCTGTCAGGGCCTGCACGCCTGCAGCCATGAAGGAAATCAGTATGCCACGGCGCAACTGGCGCTCGTTGGCCAGCAGCCAGGCTGAGACCACCGCCTTGCCGTGGCCGGGGCCGGCGGCATGCAGTACGCCATAGCCGAAGCTCAGCAGCATCAGGGTCCAGGCGGCCGTCCAGGTTGAGCCGTGCCTGATACCTCTCAGGGCCCCGGACATCTTGCCGTAGAACTCGCGCTGTTTTGCCTGCACCCACGCCGTGGGATCATCGAAGAAACCGGGCTGCGCGGCGGCATCTGCATTGGCTGCCTGGCGCCGCTGCAACAGCAACTGGCCGGGTTTGACCCCGGACGTGGAGGGTTGGGTTTCTGCTTGCGCAACGATGATGGCTTGTGGTGTTGCGGCAGAAGGCGGCGCGGCAGTCGCCGCCATCGCAATGCAGGTCACGAGCGCCAGCATCAGCGCAACAATGCGGGAACGAACCACCATCAGCTTGCCGGCGGCTTGCAGGTGACGTTGACCGGCTGGGCGAACAGTGAACCGAAATCGGTAGGTTGTTCCGGCTGCCAGTCAACGGGTTTCTCGGCCAGCATTTGTCTGGTTTCCTGCACCTGTTCATCGAAGTTCACCGTGCCGATGGAAATGGCGCACCCCTTGGGCAGTTCGCCGATGACCGACACGGGGTCCTGCTTCAGGAAGTCGTAGGCTATGAAGAAGTCAGGGTCGTAAATGCTGTAGGTGAACTGCTGCTTCTCGAGATCGACGGGCTGTGCGAAGGGGACCACAAAGATCATCTGCAGCCGGCCCTCATCGTTGATGCGTTGCAGGTACTCGGTCACATCGGCGTATTCGATGTCCCTGTTGCCAGCCTTGGCCTGAACAAAATAGCGAAACTCCTTCAGGGCCTTGATATTCTCGTCGACGACCGGTTTCAGCTCAGCCGAGGTGTACACCCCGTCGCCATCGGCATCCATGCCTTCGGTGGCGGCCTCGGTGTAGAACTGATCGAAAATCCATTCGACGTTGATCGCCACGGCGCGTCCCTGGTCGTCCAGCACCAGGTCAGAGCGCATGTCGGACAGCACATGCGGGTGGGCCAGCGCCGGCGGGACGGAGAAACCTGCGGTGGTGCAAAGGCCAAGCGCAATCGCTAAGACAGTGCTGGGTGTGCTTTTCATCGGATTGCCGTTGGCTTTGCGTCAATTGAGTCGGGGCACTTGATACCATGAAATGGGCGAATCGGTGACATGCCAATGATTGTGCAGTCGTTGTGCAAGCTTAATCCAGGTGACGGACAAGTGAGCGCGATGTGACCGATAGGCATATTGCAAACCATGCCAGCCCGGCGCAACTTGACGCCCGAATTTAGTGTTTTGAACAGTTTGGAGCCAATCGGCCGGCATGGGTCTTGATGTTTCCATTTGGGCTGCCTTTACGGCGGGCCTGTTGAGTTTTCTCAGCCCCTGCGTGTTGCCGCTGGTGCCGCCATACCTGTGCTTCATTGCGGGAACGTCGCTGGAAGAGCTGACCGGCAAGGATGGACCCGCACCTGGTGTACAGCGCAAGGCGTTGCTAGCCTCTGTGCTGTTCGTGGCCGGATTTTCCACGGTGTTCATTGCGCTGGGCGCGTCTGCCAGCCTGATCGGGCAGTGGATGCGCGAGGCCATAAGCTGGGAAGTCAGCATCGGCGGAATGAACTTCCCGGTTCTGACGTCCATCGCCGGCATCATCATCATCCTGATGGGACTGCACTTTCTCGGGGTGTTCCGCATTGCCTTGCTGTCGCGCGAGGTGCGCTATCACCAGGAAGCGCGCCCCGTCGGCCTATTTGGTGCCTATGCCATCGGGCTGGCCTTTGCGCTGGGCTGGACGCCCTGCATCGGGCCGGTGCTGGCAGCCATCCTGTCGGTGGCATCGCTGGAAAACAGCGTGACCAAGGGGGCCGGACTGCTGGCGGTGTATTCGGCAGGGCTCGGCGTACCATTCCTGCTGGCGGCCGTGGCGATGCCGCAGTTCCTGAACTTCATGACCCGGTTCCGCCGCCACCTCGGCACGGTCGAAAAGGCCATGGGTGGATTGCTTGTGGTCACCGGCGTGATGTTCCTGTCGGGCACATTCACCACGTTGTCGTACTGGATGCTGGAAACATTTCCCGGTCTTGCCAACCTGGGCTAGACTCCGTTTGAACGCGGAGAGACAGCCATGAAGATCAAGATCAATATCGATTGCACACCGGAAGAGGCACGTACCTTCTTCGGGTTACCTGACGTGCAACCGATTCAGCGCGCCATGATGGAGCGGTTCCAGGCGCAGATGGAAAAGCAGATGGAACAGCTTGATCCCACCGAGATCATGAAGATGTGGCTGACGCCCGGGATGGAGGGCATCAGCCAGTTTCAGAAAGCAATGTGGTCCGCCGCCACTCGCGGCGGCAGTTCGTCGTCAAGTGACGACGACTAGTTCATCTGCATGACGCCACAAGCCTGACGCGCGCCGGCGCCAGCATCCTGCTGATGGCTGTCCGGGTTCTCGTGCACGATTATGGCCGTGCCGTCGCCGTCGGCCAGCGAGGCTTCACCTTCGGCCAGCGAGACCTGGTTGTTGATCGTGCTGAACTCGGCCTTACCGTTCTCATTGACATAGATATTTGGCATGTCACCGGCATGTGGGCCGTTGGGATTCAGGAAGCCGTGTTCCTTGCCTGCCGGGTTGAAGTGATCGCCGGCAGAGGTAAAGTCACCTTCGCACAGGCCGGTTTCGTGCAGGTGAAAGCCGTGCCAGCCGGGCGTGAGGTTCATCAGGTCGGCAGTAATGAGCACGCCTGCCGGGGTTTGTTGAAGGTTCACGGTGCCGGCTTGCTTGCCGTCGGCAGTGGTCAGGGTGGCACTGGACCTCGCGATGACCTCAGCCTGTGAGGGCAGGCTTGAGAGTGCGATGATGGTCAGCGCCGTGGCGCTGCCAAGGGTTTTCATGAAGGTCTTGAGCATGGGTTCGTTCTCCGCAAAGTTGGTTTGCCGAGTCAACGTTACCCGTCCGGCACGGTTCCGTTATTCGGCGGCCATCATTGCGGGGGGCAGCGCAAACGCCTGCTGGTCTAGTTGCAGGGGCTGGCCTGTCAAGGCGCGCTCCTCGTCCGGCAGAATGTCCAGCGACGGCCAAAGTCCGGTTTCCAGCCCGTCTGCATATCCGGCGGGCAGGCGCTCGGCCCGGATGCCGTTGGCGGCCCGGCTTGCATCAATCAGCAGGGCGTGGTGGGTGATGCGGATGCCGCCGGCTGTGGCCGGTTCCAGCACTGATGCCCAGACCCGCTGCGTGCCGTCGTTGGCAGGCATGCCGAGCGCGCCCGAATTGTGCCAGCAGCGGGTACCGATGTGGCGGGTGAACGGTATACCCGTGTGACCGGCGATCACCATGTCGGCGGATGCTGCATCCAGTTCGGCGGTGAAGTCCGCCTCGGCAAGCGATGCCCACATGAACCGGTTGGTCTGGCGCACCGAGCCATGCACCACCTTCACGGCCAACCCGGCCATGTCGAAGGTCAGGTGGTCGTGCAGATTGGTCATCCACGCCTTGCTGGCAGGCGACAGGGTGGCAACCGCGTGCGCATACCACAGTGCTGAAGCCGCATCGCAGGCCGAGCCTTCCTCGAAGCCGCAGCCGCAGTCATCGGCACCTGCCGCGATCTGTTCTTCCACGTTGCCCCGGATGGCGTGCCAGTTGCGGCTGGCGATGAACCGGGTGGCTGCTTCGGTGTCGGCGCAATAGGCCACTGCATCGCCGGTGTGGATCACGTGGCTGTCAGCGATGGCGAGGCGGGCCTGCAACCGCGCGAGCGCCTGCAGTGCCTGCAGGTTGCCGTAGGCGCCGCCACACACCAGGACCGGCGCGGTGAACGTGCCGATGTGCAATTGGGTTGGTGTTGTCATTGATGCTTCAGCTCTGCGCCAAGTTCGATCGGTTCGCCATGGGGCGTGGCCCTTGCGGCCCGGTCCCAGGCTGCCTTGCGGTCAAGACGCTCGGCCTCGCTGAGCGCGCCCTTGGCCTGGACGATGGTTTCAAGGGCAGCCAGCCAGTGGGCGTAGTAGCCGCCTTCGACATCCGCCTCGCCGCCCGCGCTGATCTGTGCGCCGAGCGTCTGCGCCCATTCCGGCCAGGTGAACAGGCCCTGTTCATGCAGTTGCACCGTCATGGCGAAGGCTTGCGCCTGCCAGGGTTCGGCAAATACCGGTTCGTCGTTGTGAAGGGTCAGGCCGGGCAGGCACTTGAGTTCGTCAGGCAGCGGCAAGGTAGCTCTCCCACAGGTCGGCATGAAGCTGGTCATTCGGGTTCGCATCCTTGCCCCACACGGCGCGCGCGGCGAACCTGACCGTGTAGAGGTGCTGCGGGCTTTCGCCCTTGCCGTGGGCGTTGCTGTCCGGAAATACATGGCCGCCATGGTGCATGACGATCTCGCCAGGGCAACCGCGCAGGTAGCGCGGCAACCTTGTGTGGTGAGCCGGGTTCATGCGGATGGCAGTGACCTTGTCTCCGACCTTGAAGGCGGGTGCTGCCTCAAGCGGGCGGCTGGAAGGGCCACCCCTGGCAAGGATGCCCGCAACGGCACTGGCCGGCACTTTCTTGCGGTCAAGGTCGCGGGCCGGCATCACCAGCTTGCCGGAGGTAAGTTCGCCCGCAACCACCAGGCCCTCGTCCAGCATCAGCCGGATCAGCCCCTCGGTCCAGATCTGGTAGTAGCTCGACGACAGGTATTGCGCCGGCGGCATGCTTTCGCGGGCATGGCGGGCGCGGTCGATGTTCCACAGGCCAAGAAAGCCCATCACCAGCGTCAGTGCGAAGGCGCGTTCTTCCCAGCGGTGATGGAAGTTCTCATGGTCGTCGTCGTGCTCGACGCGGCCAAAGCCATGCTGACCGCCAAGGTCCTGCGCGCCGTTCATGAGGACACCTTTGCCGGATCAAGCGCCAGGCCGGTGCCGATCATCGAGTTGCGGGTGACCAGGCCGGCGAGTCGCTCCTCGCTCCAGCCGTCGGTGCCGGCGGGGCGTTGCGGAATGACCAGGTAGCGCACCTCGGCGGTCGAGTCCCATACCCTCACCGACGTGTCGTGGGGCAGGTAGACGCCGAACTCCTCAAGCACGCCGCGCGGGTCCGACACGGCGCGCGACCGGTAGGGCGGGGATTTGTACCAGGTGGGCGGCAAGCCCAACACCGGCCACGGATAGCACGAGCACAAGGTGCACACGACCATGTTGTGGATATCTGCGGTGTTCTCGACCGCCACCATGTGTTCGCCTTGCCGGCCGATGTAACCGAGGCCGGCGATGGCGCCGGTCGCGTCGTCGCGCAGGTGCTGCAGGAAGCTGTCGTCAGCCCATGCCTTGGCCACCACGCGGGCACCGTTCTTCGGGCCGATGCGGGTTTCGTAGGTCTCGATCAGTTCATCGAGGGCGGCGGGGTCGACGTAACCCTTTTCCACCAGCAGGCTCTCCAGCGCGCGCACGCGCAGGGCGGTATCGGACAGTTCTGAATGCTCATGATCGTGATGATGGCCATGATGATCGTGATCGTGCTTGTCGTGACCCATTGTTTAGGGTTTCTCCTGCGGTTGAACGCGAGCATGATGCCGCCTCGCACGATGTCAGACAAGTCACGTTACCAGGAGAATGGGCCGAATGAACCAGCAGTTGAACGGGGTGCGCGCCTGCGTGTTCGATGCCTATGGCACGTTGTTCAACGTGCATGCGCCGGTTGCTGCCATGGCATCGCGGATCGGGCCGCAGGCGGACGCGGTTTCGCAGATGTGGCGCACCAAGCAGCTCGAGTACACCTGGCTGCGCTCGCTGATGCAGGCGCATGTACCGTTCTGGCAGGTGACGGGCGAGGCGCTGGACTACGCGCTGGCCCGGCACGGCATCGATGACGCAGCATTGCGTGACGACCTGATGCACCTTTACCTCAACCTCGAAGCGTATCCGGATGCGGTGAGTTGCCTTGACAACCTGAAGCAGGCAGGCGTCGCCACCGGCATCCTGTCGAACGGGTCGCCGGACATGCTGGCGGCGGCGGTGGCGTCTGCGGGGCTGGTGGCAGTGCTGGACGAGGTGATGTCAGTGGAGGATGTCGGTATCTTCAAGCCTGACCCGCAGGTCTATCAGCTGGCGGTTGACCGGATGGGGGTGGAGGATGCCTCGCAGATATGTTTCGTGTCGGCCAACACCTGGGACGCGCAGGCAGCAAAGTCGTTTGGCTTCCAGGTCGCGCGGATCAACCGTTACGGATTGCCGGACGACAACATTCCCGGCCGCCCAGACATGCTGCTGGACAGCCTGGACGAGTTGCCGGGGGTGGTGGTCGGCAACTAGAGCAACAGCCGTTCGAGTAGAACGGCTAAAGCTCTAGCACTTTGAGAACGAGCATCTTTATCCGATCAGATGATTATCCTGATCGAATGATGCTCTAGCAGCCAGGTTCATAAAAAAACCCCGGACGGGCGATGCCATCCGGGGTCTTGAACAGGTGTGCTGATGCAGATCAGCGCTTCGAGAACTGGAACGAACGGCGAGCCTTGGCCCGGCCATACTTCTTGCG
>CAYMJJ010000093.1:0-10253 GCA_964390445.1 uncultured Anderseniella sp. | reverse complement strand
CGCGGACGGCGGGTGTTTCACTATAGTGACGGTGGCGTGGTGGCGGAGACCAAGCGCGGGTTCAAGCCGTTCGAGAGTTTCGACGCCTACCGGTATCACGTCGACCGGCGCTAGGTCCTACCCGCGCAGCCGTTCAAGCTGGGCAGCATAGCCCGACGGATCAGTTTCCACGTCGATGAGCACCGGGCATGACCCGGCGAATGCGGTTGCGGCGGCGCTGCGTAATTCGTCCAGCGTGCGGACCTTGCATGAGCGCACCCCAAAGCCTGCTGCAATGGCCGAGAAGTCGACCGGGTCGTAGCGGGTGCCCAGCGGCTGGTTCTGGGTGCGCTGCTGCTTGATATCGATCAGCGACAGGCTGGCATCGTTCAACACCACGCAGACCAGCGGCGTGGACAGGTTGGCGACAGTTGCCAGCTCACCAAGGCACATGGACATGCCGCCATCTCCGGTAATGCACAGCACTGGCGCGGCGGGCTCGTGCAGGGCGCAGGCGATGCCGGCGGGCAGGGCGTAGCCCATCGTGGACAGGCCGTTCGACTTGAGCACCGTGGTGTGGCCGTCCGCCGGCCAGAACGCCATGGCGGCAAACATGTGCGCGCCCGCATCGACGCACAGCCGTGTCGATGATGGGGCAACCTCCGCCAGGACTTCGGTAATGGTCTGCGCGTTGAGGCCGGTGCTGCCCAGTGCCAGCCGGTCGCGCATGACCGCACGGGCTGATGCGCGTTCGGCTGCGGTCCAGTCGCTGGTGGTGATGGCGGGCAGTACGTCGCGGGCAAGCTCATCTGCGGATGCAAGCACGGTAGCGGCCGGGGTGAACGGAAAGCGATGTCCGGGAGCAAGCGCGAGTTCAAGCACCGGGGCTGCATGGCGCCAGGCTTGCGGGATCATCTCGATCGGGTCCAGCCCGACGGTGATGATGAGATCGGCACACGACAGCACATCTGCCTCGGCAGCGGCGTTGGTGAACAAGCCGATGCAGTGCGGGTCCGTATCGGCAATCACGCCCTTGGCCTTGTAGGTGCACAGTGCCGGGCAACCCGACGCCTCGACCAGGTGCCGGGCAAACCCTTGCGCCTCGCTGGTGCGGGCATCCAGCCCCACCAGCAGCACGGGCTTGCGTGCCGTGCGCAACAGGTTGAGGGCTGGTTCAAGATGAGCAGGTTCGCTTGCCGGCCCGCGCGGGACGGGCGCGCAGGTGGTCATCGCATCGACCGGGCTTGCGGCATCGGCAGCACTGAGGTCGATGTGAACCGGACCAAAGGGTGCGTTGAGGCAGGCGTCAAGCAGGCTGTCCAGCTGACCTGCAGTCGCCGGGGTCAAACGGGTGGACTGTTTGCACAAGGGTGCGAACACGGCTTGCTGGTCGAACACCTGGTGGGGCGACGATGTTGAATGCATGCAGTCGGTGATCAGCACCAGCGGCGACTTTTCCAGTGACGCGTAGGCAATGCCGTTAACCACGCTGGCAGCACCCGGTCCGATGCCGGTCAGCACCACGCCGGGGCAGCCGTCCAGTTCAGCCGTGGCTGCTGCCATGATGGCGGCGGCGGTTTCGGTGCGTGCCAGCACGAAGCCGATGCCGCAGCGGGCAGCGTCCTCGATCAATGAAAGGCTGGAGCCGCCGCCGGGAATGCCGAACATGCGGCGCACACCGCGCGCCTTCAAGGTTTCAACGATATGGCGGGACAGCGTCTGGCGCATGGTCAGGTGGGTTACCGTGTGAGATGAACGTCAGGTTTGAAGGCAGGGCGGGACCGGCTTTGAAAGCGGCTAAGATGATGTTCTAGTAGCACACCATGACGGGCGGGTGGAACGGATGCCGATGCCGCAATTCAGCAGTGACGACGTGTTTTTCACAACCAGCGGTCCGCGCCGGATGACGCGGCCTTACCTGACAAGCCAGGCGGCCAACCGCAAGCTGTGGCGGTACCTGTGCTGGATGGCGCGCTGGCGCACGCCAGACGTTGCTGTCTTCCGGGCCGACCACAGCAAATCGGCGGTGCTGTACGAGCCGGCACGCGGCACGCCCGCCGCCGCCAGTTTCGCAGACCTCGCCGGGCTGGTGCTCGGCGGGCTGGAGGATGACGCCGTGTTCCAGCTCCGGCGATCTGCTGCGCAATGCTATGCGCGCTACTGGCAGATGATGGCGCTGATGACCCGTTACAGGTCATGGGCACCGCACATCGAGTTGCACGGCAACTTGCCGGAAAGCCTTGCCTCGCATGACGGGCCGGTCATCTACTGGATGGACAACACGGTGTTCGCACCGATCATCGGCAGGATGGCGTTGCACATGGCAGGCTTGAAGCCGTTCCAGTATTCGGACCATGTGCACGGTGATGGCCATACCTGGCTCGGCAAGTTCGGGGTGCAGCGGATGGTTTTCGGCGTGGAGAACCGCTATTGCGGGCCGCGCATCATCAGTGGTCCGCGCAGCCACCATGCTGCGGCGGTGCAGGTGGCAGCACTGGCGCGCAACAAGGGCTCGCTCTACCTCAACAACAACGCATTCATTGGCCGCCGCTTTGCCTGTACGCGGATCGGCAACGGGGCTTGCCTGGTGCAGTCGGCGGCCCCGCTCAACATGGCCCGGCGTTACAATGCACTGGTGGTGCCGGTGTCTGTGTTCGAACACTCGCCCTTTGAGCGCTTCGACGTCCACTTCCATGAGCCGCTACGATCCGACGCCTCGCACGACAAGGATCTGGACATCGCTCGCATGGCGGCGATTTCTGCAACCCGGATGCTCCGGTCGATCCGCCGGCACCCGGCGCAGTGGCTGGCATGGACCGGCGGGCAGATCGTGCGTGATGCTGAAACCCGGTTCATCCGCAAAGCCATGTAGCGCCACCGGCATTTTCGCGCTAAGGCCTTGCGGCAACCCCAACAGGTAGATGCTCTGCGCATGCCACGGCACCTGCATATCCTGACCCAGAATCGCGAGCGGCTGCAGCGCATTCACCTGATCGAGGCGCTGGCCGGCATCTGGCGTGAGCAAGGCAATGTGGTCAGCTATGGTGACCGGCCGCCCCAGGGAGCCGACGCGGTCATCGTTCATACCGACAACTCGACCGTTGACGAGGAGCTGTTCGTGCATGTCCCGGCCGGCATGCCGGTGATCAATGGCGGCGCGCGCAACATCATGAAGCGCAAGGTCAGCCAGTTGCTGCTCGACCGGCAGGCGTCGTGGGACGGCCAGGTGATCATCAAGACCGATGCCAACTGCCATGCCGGAGAGGAGTACGCCTATCACGGGCTGGACATTCCGCGGCTGATGCGCATTTTTGCGGGCCGCGTGATGCCCTGGCAGTGGACCGGCGAGCTGCCGTTCCGGCGTTATCCCATACTCGACAGCAAGGATGACGTGCCGGACTGGGTGTGGAAGGACCACCGGCTGGTGGTGGAGCGGTTTGCCCCGGAACGCGACGGCGACCTGTACGTGCTGCGGCTGTGGATGTTCTTCGGCGAGAAAGAATACTGCATGCGCGTCACCAGCGACCTGCCGATCGTCAAGAGCCGGCGGCTGGTCGAAGTCAAGCTGCTCGATACGGTGCCAGACAGTGTCCGTGCGGTCAGACGCAGGCATGGCCTCGATTTCGGCAAGATCGACTTTGTAATGCGGGATGGCGAAGCCTTCGTGTTCGACGTTAACAAGACACCGACGGTTCATCTGAACAAGAAGGGCAAACCCGGTCCGTTCGTGCGGCGTCTTGCGGATGGACTGGAAGGGTTGTTGTGATGGCACCTGTCGCGAGAACCCTGAATGACCTCTATCCTGATGGCGCGTTCTTCTTTGGCCGCACCACCCGCGAGGCAATGGCGTGGAACGTGGCGGATGCGAGCAAGCTGCCCGCCTATCGCCTTGATGCAACGCCTGCCCAGCTGATCGGCTTTGCCGGTGCAATGGCGTTCATTGCGCACGAGGCGGCAAGCACGGACCTTGCGCTGGATTTCATCAGTCATTGCGGATTGCCCCGGCCTGAAAACCTTTGCCGCTACCGGACCGAGACTGAAGGCGCAGAACAGGCCGGAAAGTTGATGGATCTCGGCGGGTTGCTGGTGCACAACTTCGGCACGCTGCCGCAGTTGCAGGACCGGGCGGGGCACCTGGTGCCCCTGGCGCAGTACCTGCATCTCAACGCCAAGACTGCGCTGGCTGAGTTCGTGCCACAGCAGTACCTCCCGCAGCGGCGGGTGGTCGCCGTCGCCGACCTGGCGCGCATCAGCGAGGCAGATGCCGGGCTGCCCGTTTATCTGAAGGTTGGAGGTGCGGTTTCAAACGGCGGGGGAGGTGCCGTGCGCTGGTGCGAGACGCGCGAACAGCTGGACACTGTCATTGCGGAGTTCTGCCGCCGGCTGCCGGCGCAGACGCCCGTTGTCATCGAAAGGGATTACGGTGCGATCCCGTCATGGTGTGCAGGTGTGTCGGTGCTCGACGACGGGGTGAGGTGGCTGGGTGCGTCACTGCAACTGTTTTCCAGCCCCGGCCGGCAGGCAGGCAACGTGATGGCGGTGGAGGGGTGTCCGGCCGAGCTTGAGCCCATTGCGATGGAGATCGGCAAGCGGGCCCACGCACTGGGCTATCGTGGTGTCGCCGGCTTCGATATCGGCGTCCGGTGCGATGCTGATGCGGTGGTGTTTGACCTGAATTTCCGGCCGAACAGCTCGACCGGGCTGTGGCTGGCAGGCCCCGGCGCGCTGGACCGCACGGGCCTCGGCGTGGCGCGGAGTTTCTATTTCCGCTTCGATGGTCCGCTGGAGCACATGCTGGACGTGGTTGAAACAGAGGCAGCGCTTGGGCGCATCATCCCGGGCAGCATCTTCGATGCGCAGGCTTACAAGCAAACCTCAGATGATCCCTCCACCCGGTCCTGCCTCGACGGCTGGATGCTGGCAGAATCGCTTGAGCAGGCGAACGAGACGATTGCCAGGCTCGGTGAGGAGTTGAACGCGAAGCAGACCTGAGTCAGTTCATTCGCCGACTTTCGGTTCGGGAGATATTCCATCGCCCTTCGGCTCGGGCGAGATCACCTCGGTCGGCTCGGGCGACAGCTCAGGCTTGGGTTCCGGAGAGTGGTACATGGTGAGATCCTTTGATTAGGCTGCGGGCCTTCTAACCCGGATATTGAGCTTGAGCAACCATGTGATTTCTGGATGGGCGCCAGTTGCGCCCTCAACGAGCGGCTAGTTGCACTGGCGGAAGCGGCCACGCGCGCCGGTACACTGGTTGTCGGTCGAGCCCGACGAACAGGTGTTTGGCAACCTGCGCATTGGACTTCAAGATCGCTTTACAGAAAGCCTAACGCTGCCTCGCCTTGCGATCGGCGTAGCGCCGGTCGCGTTCGGCCTTCCGGGCGACCTCGTCCTCGATAACGCGGGAGATGCGCTTGTTCTCAGCTGTTGCACGTGCTTCGACGTCTGCTGTCGCGACAGCGTCTGCTGCTGCCTGACGTTCGGCGATCTCGGCCTGAACGCGCTGCTGCTCCTCGAGCTTCGCCAGATCTCGCGCGGCACGAAGTTCCTCCCTCGCATGAGCTGCCGCCATACGTTCTTGCTGCCGTGCAAGCCGGGTTGGTTCAGCGGCTTCTTTTGCGACACGATATTTATGAAGAAGGGCGGCTTTTGCCTCGGCAGCTGCGTTGCGGCGCTCGGAGGGGTCGTTGTCTATGATGTTTTTCAAGTTTGAATCCGTTTGTAATGTCGATGGCTTGAAGGTCAAGCCGTGAGAGCGCGCTTCGAGATGAGAGCCGCGGTCGCGCGCGCCCGATCGTCCGCTTCTTTTGCAAGACGGGCTTCCTTCAACCGCGCAGTATTTTCCTGGCGAGCCAGGATGATCATGTCGTGTTCTTCAACGGCACGGGTTCGCGCCACAAACTGCGATTGAGCTTTCGTAAAGGCGCTCTCGGCCTGTTGGCGCGATTTGCTGTGGGTTTGTATCATGGTTGTCCTTCCAGCCGCTTCAGCAAGCGGCAATGAAAAAGGCCAGGCAAATTGCCTGACCTTGCTCGGCTTCATGCTCTCAACAGTGCCAGTACATCCGTGGTCAAGGGAAAGCAGATACCTGGTTTATGCAGCCTGAAGGTTGCAGGCAGCCATCTTGCCCGACTTGTTGTCGCGCTCCATGTCGTAGCCGATCTTCTGCCCTTCGACGATCTCGCGCATTCCGGCGCGCTCGACGGCAGAGATATGGACGAATGCGTCAGCACCGCCGTTGTCCGGCTGAATGAAGCCGAAGCCCTTGGCGGAATTGAACCATTTTACTGTGCCAGTGGTCATGATGAACCCTTTCATAGCGTTTGATGAACCGCCACGCGAAAGCGAGGCAGTGATGGTAACGATTTTTGAAAGGGAGGTTCTTCTAGGGCGCGGTGCCAATCGCGCAATAACTTGAGCCAGCAAGCAAATATCGATGCCACACTCATAAAGCCCCCACCTCCTGATGTCAATCATTCGTTTTGCTGAGGGCAGATAACGGCCTGACATCCGGCTCATCCACCGGCACCCGAACCTACGAAGTCTTTCTCGCTTGTCCACTATCGCGGCTTTCGGATCGATTGGATGGGAGTTGTTGGACTAGGCAAGCGTTGCGCGGAACGGTCGAAATAGAGGCTGTATCCTTGAGACAGGCAACCGTGCCATCCTCGCGGTGCTGAACGGCAGCCGCTGGAAGGGAAGACACAGCATGATCGTGCGAACACTCGATGACCTGAAGGCGCAGGGCCGTTACAGGGAAAAGCCCGGCGCATGGAGCAGTGCACGCTACCTGCTGCGCGATGACGGTGTGGGGTTCACGCTGACCCAGACGACGGTCGCGGCGGGGACAAGGCAGGTAATGGAGTACAAGAACCACATCGAGGCAAACCTGATCATGGAAGGTGAGGCCATCGTGACCGACTGTACGAGTGGTGAGAGCTTCAGGCTTGCGCCTGGCTCGATGTACACGCTCGACCGGCACGACCGGCATGAACTGCAAGCGCTCAGCGACCTTCGTATCGTGTGCGTGTTCAGCCCTGCGCTGGTGGGGCAGGAGACCCACGATGAAGACGGTTCCTACCCGATCCTGTGACGGGCGGCCATGCGTGGGCAGATCACGCAGTTGACAGGGCTGCTGGATCAAGGTGGCTTGCAGCAAGAATGGCACCCTCCATCCAAGGGTGCCATTACGAATTCAGTTGTGGTCCGTCAGGATCTCTATCCGGCTAGCAGCCTTCGTACCTCATGCAGCCCTCGTAGTCGGGCCCGCTCGGTCCCCAGTTGTTGGCGCACGCCCGGCTTTTTTCGGCGCAGAATCCACCGCCATATGACGGGCGGGGAGTTGCGTATGCCCCTGCTGCCGCGCCTGCGCCAAGCCAGAACGGAACGGCATACCAGTAGCCGTCATAGAAGTGCCGGTGTCTGCCGCGCCGGTTGCGCAAGCGGTTGCCATGGCGGCGACGGTTGTAGCGCCGGTTACCGCGCTGGACCTGGATTACCGGCAGGCCGGAGTGGACGCCGGCAAGCGCCTGGGCAATGCCGCCTGGCGCAAGCGGTGCGGCAGAGGCCGTGCCGATTGGCGACAGCAGAACCAGGCCGCTCAGGGCCAGTGCACACGTGGTCAAAAGTGGTTTGAAGAATCTCATTTGAACAACTCCTTGGTGAATTTCATTTCATCCCCGTGCAGACAGGATGCACTTTCCTCGCCGCATTGTCGAATTTGGCTGGTCTGTGGCCATGCAGGTCAGGCGGCCTTGTCCGCCGCAAAGGCCGCTCGATACCGAAAAACCTTGATCAAATGGCCCAATCTGGCAATCATCCCGGGTGCGAGACAGTTTACCTGGGGAATCCATTCAGGCTCGACCTGTCCAACCCGCTAATCCAGATGGAGTCTTGTCATGGCTATCGTACAAACCGCAGGAATCGCACCGGTCAACGTGACGTCGAATCTTGGCTGGCCAGACCTTCGCGCAGCACTTGCGGCGGGTTGGGCCGACTTCAAGGCAATGCCGGCTTACGGTCTGTTTTTCGCGTTCTTCTACATGGCGGCGGGTCTGGCACTTTACTTCGGCCTGGTCCAGGGCGGACAGCTGTTCTGGTTCATCGCACTCGCGGCAGGGTTTCCGATTTTCGCGCCGTTTGCCGCCCTTGGCATATATGAGGTCAGCCGCCGCCGCGAGACGGGTCAGCCGGTCAGCTGGGGTGCGGTGCTGGGGGCGTGGCGCGGCCATGGCAATGCCCAGATATCGACGCTTACCGTACTGGTGCTGGTGGTGTTCGGCTTCTGGATGATCCTGGCGCGCGGCATCTTCGCGATCTTCTTTTCGCAATCGGGCATCGGCCACGAAACGCTTTCCCTGCTGCTGTCGTCGCAAGGGATCGCGATGCTGGCAGTAGGCTCGGCTGTTGGCGCACTGGTCGCCTTTGCGCTGTTTTCGATCACCGTGGTCAGCCTGCCGTTGCTGCTGGACCGCGATGTCGACTTCATGACGGCGATCATCATCAGCCTTGAAGTGGTAAGTCAGAACCGCGCAACCATGGTGCTCTGGGCGGCATTGATCGCAGTGATGCTGTTCGTGTCGATGATCCCGTTCTTTCTGGGGCTGCTGATTGCATTGCCGGTATTGGGCCATGCTTCATGGCACCTGTATCGCCGCGCCCTGCAACCGGTTGGCTGAACAAGGCTCACTGCACGTCGCTCACCGGACAAGGCACGCCTAGCAACCGTGGGCAAAGGTGCATGCGTCGTAGTCGTCGGCGCATTGACCCAGCAAGGTTGCATCAGACTCGCTGAACGACCGGCAGTCTTCGCGATAGGCTGTGCAGATGTCGAGCGATCCTGAGGCCGGGCAAGCGGGCAATGGCTCCTTGCCGGTGCAGCTTGCGAAGTCGGCATAGCAGACAGACCGCCAGGTCGGGTCACCAGCGGCCTGGCGGGTGCAATCTTCATAAGTCAGCCAGCAGGCCTGGGGCTGTTCACTAGCCATAGCGGTTGCGGCCCAAAGCACTCCGGCGAATGCCACTGCTGTTGGGCCTGGCCATTTCAACCTGCTACATGTTCCAGCCATTGCTTGTGATCCTGATGGTCTGACTTCAATCAGGGAGCGCTGACGCGGCTTACCTGACTCGGATGCGAACCACGTTTTGCAGAAGCCAATGTGACCGAACCCGCCATAAACCACCATCGCAAATCGCGGGGGTCAAATACGCCGACAGCTGGTTTGAAATCCCTGATAATTGCCAATTAACAGCGAATTTTGCAGTAAGAACAGGGGTTCAGCCGAAGACCTGACACAGCATCACCTGTAAGATACTGATAAAATTGATAAATATGTCCGTTCCCTGTTTTTCCGGGATCAGGGAACTTTTAAATCGAGAACAGGGAATTGGCACTGTCTCAACAGGGATGTCGCTCTGCACGAAACAGAGGATCAGGAGGTGCACGGTCCATCCGTGGGCTGGATGCCGAGTAGAGCCCTGCAGAATGGAGCGCGCGGATTGCTGCGGAGAAGGGGTGTAGCCGGGGCGCGCGGTTGGTCGCAATTCTGCTCACTGCCGGAGTAACTCATTTCTAGACCGACTCAATGCCATGTTTGACGGACACCGCCTTTGGGCTGTGGGAGTGAAAGTTACTCGCACGCGGTGACGTCGCGGGCCCGGCTGGGGGCTTTTGATGTACTTTGCCCCTTGCCGGTTTATCCAGCCGCGCTTCCATTTCCATGGTCCGTCTGGATGCCGGTGAGACCAAGTGCAAGGTCAGGCTGCAGCACTCTTCTTTCGCTCAGGCTTCGATAGGCCCGTGTTGCTATGTTGCGTCCGCTCGCAAATGCGAGAGACCGCAATTTAGATTTTTAGCGGTCCCATGCACTTCACATCGGGCTGGATAAAATGTTGTCACTAAATGACTGTCCGGTGACCTGATGCTCACTTTCTCTTCGCTGCTTTGGTTCGTTCAACGTACTTTTGCAAGGCTAGGAGTTCTTCCGTGGTGAAGTCCGACAGATCAGGTGCTTCGTACTCGGGTTCAATGTCCACCTGATTCGGAAGGATGACTTGCAGATACTTAGCAATAGCGGCGTTTCCTTTAGCTGCCTGGGTGACCATCCCTGAGGCCATGAGATCGACCGCCCTCATCGAACCGTTCGGACCGTTGATCTCGCGAGTCAATGCTGCCTGAATTGAAGCTTTGAAATCTTCCTGGGTCACCGGAGGGCGCGGCCGTCGTGGCCGGCCTGCCGGGTTGCCTGACTGACCCGGCTTGAACCGGGTGTCTA
>CAYMJJ010000092.1:0-10265 GCA_964390445.1 uncultured Anderseniella sp. | reverse complement strand
GTTGCCGTTGAAGGCTGGGCGGAAAGCTCCAGTCTTGGCATCAAGGAGCTTGCCGCCAAGTTTGAAGATGCTGGTGTGTCAGCGATCATATACACCGACATTGACCGCGACGGCATCCTGGCGGGGCTCAATATCGACTCGACTCTCGAGCTTGCGCGCTCAACCTCCATACCGGTGATCGCCAGTGGAGGCCTTGCCTCCATGGCTGATATCGAGCGATTGGCCCAACCCGACTGTGCCATCCTCGAGGGCGCAATCAGCGGCCGCGCACTGTATGACGGGCGCATAGATCCAGCCGGTGCCTTGGCAGTGCTCGAGGCAGCCGGCAATGCTTAAGGCGCGCATCATACCCTGTCTGGACGTCAAGGATGGCCGTGTGGTCAAGGGCGTCAACTTCGTTGACCTGCGCGACGCTGGTGACCCGGTGGAGATCGCCAAGGCTTATGATGCGGCAGGCGCGGACGAGCTATGCTTCCTCGATATCACGGCCACCCATGAAAACCGGGGCATTCTCTTCGATGTGGTCAGGCAGACAGCCGAGCAGTGCTTCATGCCGCTGACGGTGGGCGGTGGCGTGCGTACTCTGGACGACATCCGCAACTTGTTGCTGGCGGGCGCAGACAAGGTGTCGATCAATACCGCAGCGGTCCGCGATCCGGAGTTCGTCAGGCAGGCAGCGCTGAAGTTCGGGTCGCAGTGCATCGTCGTCGCGGTGGATGCCAAGCGTACCAGCTTCGACGGAGAGCCGCGGCGCTGGGAGATATTCACCCACGGCGGTCGCGAGGCGACCGGTATCGATGCCGTGGAGTTTGCCCGCAAGGTCGTCGGTCTTGGCGCTGGCGAAATCCTGCTGACGTCCATGGACCGGGATGGCACGGGCGAGGGCTTCGATCTTGAGCTGACAAGCGCGGTGAGCAGTGCGGTTGATGTACCGGTGATTGCGTCAGGTGGCGTTGGTACGTTACAGCATCTGGCCGAGGGTATCAGCCGGGGAGGTGCGAGTGCGGTGCTGGCAGCCTCGATATTCCATTTCGGCACGTACACCATTTCGCAAGCCAAGCATTTCATGGCAGAACAAGGGGTGCCGGTCAGGCTCGACTGACCGGGTATGAGCGTGGGGGCCTTTAGATGAGTTGTCAGACATGACGAACGAGGACATCTTTGCCAAATTGGAAGCAATCATTGCCGAGCGCGCGCACACGGGCGATGGCGATACGTCCTATACGGCCAGGTTGCTCTCTGCCGGCATCGAGAAATGCGCCCGCAAGTTTGGCGAGGAATCAATCGAGCTGATTCTGGCGGCTGTCCAGGATGATACGGCTCACCTGACTGCTGAAGCGGCGGATGTCATCTATCACCTGCTGGTGGTGCTGCATCAAGGTGGGGTCCGGCTGGATGATGTGACGGCCGAACTGTCGAAACGTTTTGCCCAAGGCGGGTTGGAAGAAAAGGCAGCGCGGACAGCTTCCCGAGGCACCTGACAGACCATGGACCAGATGACTGCACAACTGTCACCCTATCGCGTCTTCACCCGCACGGAATGGGCCAAGCTGCGTGCTGACACGCCGCTAACCCTTTCGGCGGAGGAAGTCGAGGAACTGCGCGGCGTCAATGACCGCGTGAACCTGGATGAAGTTGTCGCCATCTATCTGCCGTTGTCACGCCTGTTGAATCTCTATGTCGCCGCCAGCCAGGACCTGTTCAAGGTCACGCAGAAGTTTCTCGGCGGCAATAATCACAAGGTGCCTTACATCATTGGCATCGCCGGGAGTGTCGCCGGTGGCAAGAGCACTACTGCCCGCATCTTGCGCGGCCTGTTGGCCCGCTGGCCTAACCATCCGAAGGTCGCGCTGTTGCCAACCGACGGTTTTCTGCTGCCCAACGCTGTTCTTGAGCGCGAAGGCCTGATGAACCGGAAAGGCTTTCCGGAAAGCTATGATCTGCCTGTGCTGTTGAAGTTCTTGTCCGACGTCAAGGCCGGCAAGCGAGACGTCGAGGCCCCGGTCTACTCGCACCTGTCTTATGACATCGAACCGGGAAGGCATATCACCGTGGACCAGCCTGACATCCTGATCGTCGAAGGTCTCAACGTGTTGCAGACGGGCCGTCCACCACGTGACGGCAAGGCCATACCGTACGTGTCCGACTACTTCGACTTCTCGCTGTTCATTGATGCGGACGAAGATGACCTGCGCAGATGGTACGTGAACCGGTTCTTCTCGTTCCGGGACACTGCGTTTGCCGATCCCAAGTCATACTTCCATCGTTATTCGAAACTTTCCGACGTTGAGGCGCGGGAAACGGCGACCCGGATCTGGGAGTCGGTGAACCTGCTCAACCTCAAGGAAAACGTTCTGCCGACCAGGCAGCGTGCCGACCTGATCATGCGCAAGAGCGCAGATCACCACGTCAGCACCGTTTACCTGCGCAAGCTCTAGATCAGCTCGCTGAGTTTGCGCACCGGCCGGGCGCCGATGTGCGAAATGACCTCTGCTGCAGCAACATGACCCAGCCGCGCGCACTCGGCCAGATGAAGCTTGCTCGCCATGCCGAACAGGAACCCGGCTGCATAAAGATCACCTGCGCCCGTCGTATCGACCACTTGGTTGACCGGGATGGCGGCAATCGGATGAACGTCATCCCTTGTCACCACCACGCTGCCCAGCTCTGACCGGGTGACGGCGGAGAGCGGGCAATCCTGCCTGACCTGGGCGATTGCGGCGTCGAAATCAGTGGTCTGGTACAGCGACAGAAGTTCTGCCTCGTTGGCAAACAGCAGCCCGACGCCATCGCGGATCAACTGCAGGAAGCTTTCACGATGCCGGTCCACGCAGAATGAATCGGACAGTGTCAGCGCTGTTATACGGCCGTTCTTGCTGGCCAGTGCGGACGCCTTGCGGAACGCGTCCTTGGCTTCAGGGCGATCCCACAGATATCCTTCAAGATAGACAATGCCGGCATCAGCTACGTCATCGTCGCGAATGTCGCTTTCATCGAGCAGCGCACTGGCACCCAAGAAGGTCGACATGGTGCGTTGACCATCAGGCGTGACGATCACGATGCAGCGCGCAGTCTGTGGCCCGCCTGCCAATGCCGCCGTTTCATAGCTTACACCGGCGGCCCGGATGTCATGGCCGAACACCTGACCAAGCTGGTCTTCAGCCACTTTGCCGACATATCTTGCAGTGCCCCCCAGCGAGGCAACGCCGGCAATCGTGTTTGCTGCGGACCCGCCTGAGATTTCGGTCGCTGGTCCGATCTTGTTGTATAGCGCCAGCGCGCCATCTTCATCGACCAGTTGCATTGACCCCTTGGCAAGCGACTGTTCGGCCAGAAAGCTGTCGTCATGGCGTGCAATCACATCGACAATGGCATTGCCGATTCCGAGGACCTGGTAACGAGTGTCAGACATGAGAACTTTCCATAAGGTGGCCAAGGCTAATCAGGTTCGTGCATACATAAGCCAGTGCGGGTTTCGCAATCAATGACTTGCAACGGCCCACGATGTTTCTTACTTCCCATCGAGTTGTTTGCATGAACGGAACGTCTCATGATCTCTGCTGCATTTCGCGCTGCCAATGATGTGTTGTCCCCGCGTTTCCGCTCGGTGTTGTGGAAATCCGTCGGTCTGACACTGCTGCTGTTTGCAGGCCTGTTGGTACTGATCTGGGTTGGTTCATCAGCACTGCTCACCCTGCCGTGGCCCTGGCTCGACGAAGTGATTGCCGCGATTGCAAGCGTCGGACTGCTGGTCGCCCTGTTCTTCCTGATGTCGCCGGTGACGGCCCTGTTCGCCGGACTGTTTCTCGACACTGTCGCTGAAGTTGTCGAGAACAAGCATTATGCATCCGATCCGCAAGGCCGCCCGCCTTCAGCATTATCGTCGGCGTTGATGGGCGTCCAGTTTGGCTCGCTGGTCCTGTTGATCAACCTTCTCTTGCTGCCGGCGATCTTTCTCGGTATCGGCGCAATCATCTTGCTGGTGGTCAATTCGTACCTTCTTAGCCGCGAGTACTTCACCATGGTTGCCGTGCGTCACATGCCGATTGCGCAGGCGCATCTGTTCAGGAAAGCCAACGCCAGCCGCATCTGGGCCGCAGGCCTGATTCCGGCCGGCCTGGCCCTGGTGCCGTTCCTGAACATCCTGGTGCCGTTGTTCGCCACGTCCTATTTCGTGCACATCTACAAGCGCATCCGCCAGGATGAACCGTTGCCTGTCGCGGTCTAGATTGATTTGGCCGGATACAGGCACAGGTCATTGATCTGGCAGCGCTCGCACTCGGGCTTGCGCGCCTTGCAAACGTAACGGCCATGCAGGATGAGCCAGTGATGCGCATACAGCAGAAACGGCTTGGGAATTCTCTTCAGCAATCCAAGCTCCACCGCCAGTGGCGTCTTGCCCGATGCCAGACCCACCCGGTTTGATACCCGGAAAAGGTGTGTGTCGACGGCAACGGTGGGCTGGCCAAAGCAGATGTTGAGCACCACGTTGGCGGTCTTCCGGCCAACACCGGGCAATGCTTCCAGCTCGTCGCGGGTGGACGGTACTTTGCTGTCATGCCGTTCGATCAGGGCCTGTGACAGGGCAATGACATTCTTCGCCTTGGTGCGGAACAGCCCGATGGTCCGGATATGCTCGCGCACCGCATCCTCGCCCAGCGCCACCATCTTCTCCGGCGTGCTGGCGGCTGCGAATAGCGCTCTCGTTGCCTTGTTTACGCCCTCATCCGTCGCCTGCGCAGACAGCACGACCGCCACCAGGAAAGTGAACGTGTTGACCGACTCCAGTTCACCTTCGGGGTGCGGGTTCGCCTTTTCGAAACGACGGAAGATTTCCGCCATTTCTTCGCGATTGAGCTTCTTGCGGCGTCCCATGCGGTTATGGTCTCCTTGATCGCCTTGCAGGCACCTTTCGTTCTTTGGCTTAAGACACTAGGCTGATATCCGTGAAGTCCGAACCGACAATTATCCATCTCTATCCACACCGCTCGCTGACCCGGCGCGGTTTCGCCATACTGATGGGTACCATCGCCTTGGTCAGCTTCCTGGCGGGCGTGGGCTTCCTGTTGATCGGCGCTTGGCCCGTGTTCGGTTTCTTCGGTCTTGATGTGCTGCTCATCTGGTGGGCGCTGAAGCGGAATTTTCGCGATGGCAAGGCTCGCGAAGTTCTCACCATCAATGATCTGGACATTAGGCTCATTCGTCACATGCCGGGAAAACCCGATACCGAGCATGAGTTCGTCCGCCAGTGGACGCGTGCGGAACTGGAAACAGACACCGATCGTGACCTGATTGGCAGGCTGTTTCTGGTATCACGGGGCGTCAGAACCGAAATCGGCAGCTTCCTGTCACCCGATGATCGCCAGTCACTATGGTCAGCCCTCAACGGGCATGTCATCACCGCGCGCATCTGAACACTGGTTGTACATGAGCCCGTAAAACGGGTGGTCGTCTGTCCGGCGCAGGTCTAGGGTTTGATGCATGATATCTCCAGCCACGAAATTTGAAGCCATGCCTTGCACACCAGCCTCCACGACTGCGCATACTGATTACGAGTTGGTGCGCAGCACCATCGAGTTCCTGTCCGGTCACTGGCAGGACCAACCGTCACTGGATGAAATTGCGTTCAACGTCGGCACCAGCGCCGACACGGTGCAACGCAGCTTCAGCCGCTGGGCTGGCATTACCCCGAAGTCCTTCATGCAGGCGATTACCCTGGACAGGGCGCGCGAACTGTTGCGCGAGTCCGCCACAGTGCTGGACACGACCTATGAACTTGGACTTTCCGGGCCGGGCCGCTTGCACGACCTGTTCGTGACCCATGAGGGAATGCCGCCCGGCGTCTACCGTGCCCGCGGCGAGGGCCTGACGATTACCTGGGGGCTGCACCCGTCACCATTTGGCATTGCTGTCGTGCTGACCACAGCACACGGCCTTGCAGGATTGGCTTTTGCGGACGAGGGCGATGAAGTGGCCGCTTTTGATGACATGCAGCGGCGTTGGCCGCGCGCCAGCTATGTGCGCGACGATGCGGCCACGGCCGGCACGGCGCGGCGGGTTTTTGATCGCAACCTGTGGCGATCCGAAGAGCCCTTGCGCATCACCCTGATCGGGACGGATTTCGAGATTCGTACCTGGGAAACCTTGCTGCGCATCCCGTTGGGCAAGGCGACCACCTACACTGATGTTGCCAGCCATATCGGCAAACCGAAAGCAGTGCGCGCGGTCGGCTCGGCGGTCGGGCGAAACCCGATATCCTTCGTGGTGCCTTGCCACCGGGTGCTCGGCAAGTCCGGTGGCCTGTGCGGGTACCATTGGGGGCTTACCCGCAAGAAGGCAATCCTCGGCTGGGAGGCTGGTGCTGTGACGGCTGCCTAGAGCACCTTGCTGGAAGCTATCGTCCCGTTGGGATTGAACCGGTAGACAATCGGCACGCCTGTCGCGATCTCGCGCTTGAGGATTTCTTCTGGCGACAAGCCTTCAAGCGCCATGACCAGTGCGCGAAGCGAGTTGCCGTGAGCTGCGACAAGGATGGTCTTGCCGTCGAGTACGTGGGGTTGGATCGCCTTCATGTAGTACGGCAGGCAGCGGGCAAGCGTATCGCGCAGGCTTTCTCCACCGGGTGGCGGAATGTCATAGGACCGGCGCCACTGGTGGACCTGGTCCTTTCCCCATTTCTCGGCGGCATCGGTCTTGTTCAATCCGGTCAGGTCACCATAGTCGCGTTCGTTCAGGGCTTTGTCGCGCGTGATGTCAAGTGACCGCTGGCCGAGTTCTCCAAGCATGATGTCCAGCGTCCGCTGGGCGCGGGACAAGTTGCTGGTGAAGGCCATGTCGAATGTCAGGCCTTCCCGTTTCAGATTGCGGCCTGCTGCATGAGCCTCTTCCACGCCCTTGTCGGTCAGGCCCGGGTCTTCCCAGCCCGTGAAGAGGTTTTTCAGGTTCCATTCGCTCTGTCCGTGACGGACGAGAACCAGTGTTCCGCTCATGTTTATTCGTCCTGATTGTTGAAGGTATGCCGGAAGGTTCAGTCCTGAAGGCCTAGCACGTCGGCCATCGAATAGAGACCCGGCTTTTTGTCGAATGCCCAGAGCGCTGCCGCGATGGCGCCGTTGGCAAAAATGTCGCGCGACTCGGCATGGTGGGAAAGCGTGATGCGTTCGGACGGTCCGGCAAAGATTACACTGTGGTCGCCGACCACAGTGCCGCCGCGCAAGGTTGCAAACCCGATATCCCCGCCAGGGCGGGCGCCGGTATGACCATCACGCGAACGAACGGAGTGTTC
The DNA here is from genome assembly GCA_964390445.1 of uncultured Anderseniella sp. GTDB lineage: Bacteria > Pseudomonadota > Alphaproteobacteria > Rhizobiales > Aestuariivirgaceae > Anderseniella. The sequence continues at coordinate 2,980 of CAYMJJ010000092.1, read as the reverse complement.
TGCGAGCTCGATCTGCCGGCCTTCGGCAGCGGCTTGACCAAGCAACAACGCAGTGCCGGACGGTGCATCGACCTTGTGCCGGTGGTGCATCTCCAGCACCTCGATGTCAAAATGCTCATCCAGCCTTCCAGCGGCCTGCCGGACAAGTGAAGCGAGGAGGTTGACGCCGAGGCTCATGTTGCCCGACTTGACGATGCGCGCGTGGCGCGACGCTGCCGCTATGGCGCTCTCGTGCGTCTCGCTGAACCCGGTTGTACCGATGACGTGCACAATCCGCGCCTGGGCTGCGATCTCGCTGAAGCGGACGCTTGCATCCGGCAAGGTGAAATCGATCAACCCGTCCGCTTGCGCCAACACGGTCAACGGGTCATCGCTGATCCTGATGCCGATTTCGCCGAGGCCGGCAACGATACCCTGGTCCTTGCCCACATTGGGTGAGCCCTTGGGTTCAAGCCCGCCCACGACTTCGCAAGCCTCGTGCGCATGGACGAGACGGGTCAGCGTCTGCCCCATCCGGCCGCCTGCTCCGGCGATAACGAGTTTCAACATCTGGTGACACCCTGCATCAATGAACATGGCGGTGGTGATACCAGCCGTTGCCGGTTCTGGCTAGATCATGCAACCGGGCAGGGTGAATGGGGTTAGAACGCTACTGCGTCAAACGCCTTCCACGATCACGATGTCGACGTGACCCGCTCCAAGCCGGTGTGACCGGGCGTTTTGGTAGCCCTCGGAGTTGAAGCAATCGACAGCCGCATCGTAGCTGGGAAACTCGATCACCACGTTGCGCGTCTTGCCGCCACCTTCCATCTGCTGGTGCTTGCCGCCACGCGCCATGAACTTGCCGCCAAACTGTTCGATCACTGCAGGCGCTGCATCAGCATATCTCTTGTAAGTGTCCGGGTCGGTAATCGTTGCGTGTGCAATCCAGTAGCCCTTGGCCATGGCAGATCTCCGGTAAGGCAGGGGATGGGGGGTCAGGTGTTGAAGCTGTCCCAGAACGAACGTGCCTTTGCAAAGAACCCGGCAGACTGGGGCGAATTGTCCTTCGCCTGCGCCTCGAATTCCTTCAGCAATTCACGCTGCTTGCGGGTCAGATTGACTGGTGTTTCCACACTCACCTGGATGTACATGTCGCCATGCTGGCTGGAGCGCAAGACCGGCATGCCCTTGCCCCGCAGCCGAAACTGCTTGCCGCCTTGCGTGCCTTCCGGGATCGTGACGCGGGCCTTTTTGCCATCAATGGTGGGTACTTCGATTTCTCCCCCCATTGCAGCAGCCGTCATGGAAATCGGCACGCGCGAAAACAGGTCCGATCCGTCACGCTGAAAGAACTCGTGCGGCTTGACAGAAAGGAAGATGTAGAGATCGCCTGACGGGCCGCCGCGCAAGCCGGACTCGCCTTCATTGGCCAGCCGGATCCGGGTGCCATCCTCGACGCCTGCCGGAATGTTGACGGACAGCGTACGTTCCTTCTTGACCCGGCCCTGCCCGCTGCAATGTTCGCAAGGATCTGTGATGATTGAACCGCGGCCCTGGCAGGTGGGACAGACACGTTCAACGGTGAAGAACCCGGAGGAAGAACGCACGGCACCAGCGCCATTGCACGTTCCACATTGCTTCGGGCTGGTCCCTGGCTTGGCACCACTACCGCTGCAGGCCTCGCATGTAACTGAAGTTGGCACCCGGATCTGCGCAGACTTGCCGGTGTAGGCATCTGTCAGCGAGATTTCCATGTCATAGCGCAGGTCAGAGCCACGCGACTGGCCCGATGATCTCGGGCCACCACCGGCGCCGCCGCGCCTTCCGCCCATGAACTCGCCGAACAGGTCTTCGAAGATGTCGGACATCGACGACGAGAACTCTGGTCCAAACCCTGGCCCGCCCTGCCCACCACCAAACGGGCCACGTCCTTCCTCGAAGGCTGCATGACCGAACCGGTCATATGCCGCACGCTTTTGCGGGTCCTTGAGTGCCTCATAGGCTTCGTTGATTTCCTTGAATTTCTGCTCGGCTGTCTCATCGCCCGGGTTGGCGTCCGGATGAAACTTCTTGGCCATGTTCCGAAAGGCACCCTTGAGCGCCTTTTCGTCCGCCGAGCGGTCGACGCCAAGCACCTCGTAGTAGTCGCGCTTCGCCATGGGTTGAATCGTCCAGTCTGATGCGGGGCCGCCGGGAAAGATATACCTGATCCGGTTACGCAGATGAATGCAATGTCACACGAGCAATTCAGCCCCGGAGGAGACACTCCGGGGCCGTTGAAAGTCGATTCTCAGGACGCCTTCTTGTCGTCGTCGTCCTGCACTTCCTCGAAGTCGGCATCGACTACGTCGTCTTCCGCCTGACCGGAGGTTGCGCCGTCACCGGCGTCGTCGCCCGCTTCGGCCTGCTGGTTCTGGTACATCGCCTCTCCCAGCTTCATGGCGGCCTGCGCCAGCGCGTTCGTCTTGGCCTCAATGGCATCGGTGTCTTCGCCTTCAAGCTGGGTCTTCAGTTCCGAAATCGCGGCAGTAACCGTCGACTTGTCGGCTTCGGATACCTTGTCACCCATGTCGACGAGCGACTTCTCAGTTGAGTGAATCAGCGCTTCAGCATGGTTCTTGGCCTCGACAAGATGCTTGCGCTTCTTGTCTTCCTCGGCATGCGCCTCGGCGTCCTTGACCATGTTGTTGATCTCGTCGTCCGAGAGACCACCAGAGGCCTGGATGCGGATTTGCTGTTCCTTGCCGGTTGCCTTGTCCTTGGCCGACACGTTGACGATACCGTTGGCGTCAATGTCGAAGGTGACCTCGATCTGCGGAATGCCGCGCGGTGCTGTGGGAATACCCATCAGGTCGAACTGGCCAAGCATCTTGTTGTGCTGCGCCATTTCGCGCTCGCCCTGGAAGACCCGGATGGTCACGGCCGTCTGGTTGTCGTCGGCGGTGGAGAACACCTGGCTCTTTTTGGTCGGGATCGTCGTGTTGCGGTCGATCAGCCG
>CAYMJJ010000091.1:0-10271 GCA_964390445.1 uncultured Anderseniella sp. | reverse complement strand
GAAGCAGGCTGGCCGGTCACGCTGCTGCTGGCGGGCGAGCGCTCGCGCCTCAAGGGTGATGCTGGACTGGCTGCAAAGGCGTGGACCGGTGAGGTGCTGCCAGCCTCACCTGACCATCTCGAAGGTGCGGCGGTGATCGTCGACGCGGTGTTCGGGGCAGGCCTTGCCCGCGTCATCGACGGCGATCTCGCCCGGCTGGTCGAGGCGATCAACCACTGCTCCGCTACCCGCATTGCCATCGACATGCCGTCGGGGATCGACGGTCGGACCGGGCAGGTGCGGGGCGTGGCCGTTGGCGCCCATCACACCATCACCTTTTTCCGGGCCAAGCCGGGTCACTGGCTGATGCCGGGCCGGGTTCACTGCGGCCGCTTGCATGTCGTTGATATCGGCATCGATGAAAACGTTGTGAACGAGATAAAACCGCAACAATTCTTGAATTCACCCGCCCTTTTTGAGGGCTTTTTGCAACAGTCCGGGCCTGGCTGGCACAAGTACGCGCGAGGTCACGCTGTCATGGTGTCGGGCGGGCCAACCAGCACCGGCGCGGCGCGGCTGGCTGCCATTTCGGCGTTGAAGGCCGGGGCAGGGCTGGTGACGATGGCCTCACCCGAGGATGCGTTGGCCGTCAACGCCGCGCACCTCACCGCGGTCATGTTGAGGCGCTGCGATACCGCCTCGGAACTGGCGGGAATGCTGGCAGATCGGCGCATCACGGCGTGTGGACTAGGCCCTGCGGCAGGCGTCGGACAGGCCACACGCGACAATGTTCTCGCTGCCCTTCAGGCGGGTTGCGCCGTGGTGCTGGACGCCGATGCGCTGACCAGTTTTGACGGCCAGTCGCAGACATTGTTCGAGGCTGTGAAGGCAAGTGAGAGGCCCGTCATCGTGACCCCGCACGAAGGCGAATTTTCCCGTCTTTTCAACTGGCGGGGCGAAATACCGGACTCAAAATGTGAACGCGCCGCAAAGGCTGCCCGCGAGTCTGGAACCGTCGTTGTGCTCAAGGGCGCAGACACCGTCATCGCCGCCCCCGACGGCCGCATTGCCATCAACGCCAACGCTCCTGCAAGCCTTGCAACGGCAGGCTCGGGCGACGTGCTGACCGGCGTGTGCCTTGGCCTGCTGGCGCAAGGTCTGCCGGGCTTCGAGGCAGCGTGCGCGGCCGTCTGGCTGCACGGCGAGGCGGGCAATCTGGCAGGCGCTGGCCTGACCGCGGAAGACCTGCCAGCCGCGATTGGTCACCCGAGTGTTATTTGAATGTTATCGCCGGTTGGAGGATACGTTCCTGACTGAACGTCCACTGCCGGGAAGCCATTCATCGTGGAACTGCTGTTTGCCTTCGCCGCCGGATTGCTGACCTTGCTGAACCCGTGCGTCCTGCCGGTCCTGCCGGTGGCGCTGGCCTCTTCGCTGGCCGGCCACAAGTATGGACCGGTGGCGCTGGCCGCGGGCATGACGGTGAGTTTTTCGGTGCTTGGCGTCACCATCGCATCGCTCGGACCCGCCATCGGACTGACTGCGGACCGCGTCTCGCAGATCGGCGCACTGGTGATGATCGGCTTCGGCATCGTGCTGCTGGTGCCGCGCCTCAACGAGCAGTTTGCCTTTGCAACGGGCGGCATGGCCAACCGCGCCAACTCCTCGCTCGACCGGCTGGGCAACGACGGCCTGTGGCCGCAGTTTGCCGGTGGCGCGTTGTTGGGCGCGGTGTGGGTGCCTTGCATCGGTCCGACCATTGGCGGCGCCATATCGCTGGCCTCGCAAGGCCAAAGCCTCGGCTGGGCCGGCCTCATCATGTTTGCGTTCTCGCTTGGCGTATCGACCATCATCCTCGGCCTGGCTTATGGCGCGCGCGAGGCAATCCGCACCCGCCAGGCCAGCCTGCGCGCGATGGCGGAATACGCCAAGCCGGTCATGGGCACCGTGTTCATCGTGATCGGACTGCTGATCTTCTTTCACATCCTGCCGGCCTTCGAGGCGTGGCTGCTCGACCAGATGCCGGTCTGGCTACAGGACCTTTCAACCATTTTCTGACCCTCAACCAACTGCAAGGGAACCAACGCACATGCATCGCCGCACACTTCTGGCCGCCTTCACCGCCGCCCTCATCGTACCGGCCCTGCCGGCCGCCGCCGCCACCGGCTTCACCGACTACAAGCCTGGCGTCATTGAAAATGCGCTGGCCGAAGGCAAGACCGTTTTCGTGGACTACTATACGACCTGGTGCAGTACCTGCCGGACCCAGGCCCGCATTCTCGACAGCCTGATGCAGGCAAACCCGCAATACGCGCAGAACATCCTGTTCGTGCGCGTCGACTGGGATGCTTTCGGTACTCATGAAGTCTCGACCAGCCGCAACATTCCGCGCCGCTCGACGCTTGTCATGTTGAAGGGCGACAAGGAACTGGGCCGTATCGTCGCCGGCACTGGCCAGGACGAGATCAAGAAACTGCTCGACATGGGTCTCTAACCCCGACTCCGGTTTGTCTGCAAGCCAACTGCCAGGCGTTTGTGCCTGACAGCGTGCCATGTCTAAACCTCTGGCATCACCGCACATGCTTTGCTATACACCGGCCCGATTGCTGACGTCCGGCGCGCCAGAAGGTAGGCGCGCCGCTTGGTTTTCTGGCGGGCGTGGTGGAATTGGTAGACACGCAAGATTTAGGTTCTTGTGGGGAAACCCGTGGGGGTTCAAGTCCCTCCGCCCGCACCAGTAAACGATAACGTCAGGCGAACTGGTTCAGAAACACGTGAACCTGTGCCAGGTGCCGACAACGGGTGCCGGGTCCGGGTTTGCCAGCCGCAAAGAAGGTTTATTTGACTATGCAGGTGACCGAGATACTCAACGAAGGCCTCAAGCGCGAGCTGAAGGTTGTCATTCCCGCCGCCGACCTGGAAAGCCGCATGAACGAGCGGCTCGAGGAGCTCAAGGCGACCGCCCAGATCAAGGGCTTTCGCCCTGGCAAGGTGCCGCTGGCTCACCTGAAGAAGATGTATGGCAAGTCGGCCATGGCTGAAGTCGTTCAGCGCTCGATCGAAACCTCGACCACCGAAGCGCTCAACGAAAAGAGCCTCAAGCCGGCCTATCAGCCGGAAGTCGTGCTGCCTGAAGACGAACAGGAAGTGCAGGCGGTCATGGACGGCAAGGCCGACCTTGCCTTCACCATGAACTTCGAAGTGGTGCCGGACATCGACATCAAGGACTTCAAGGACATCAAGGTCGAGAAGCTGGTTGTCGAAGTCACCGACGCGCACCTGGACGAGGCGCTGCAGAACATCGCCGGCCAGTACAAGGACTGGGAAGACAAGGGTGACAAGAAGGCCGCGAACGGCGACCGCGTGACCATCTGCTTTGTCGGCAAGATCGACGGCGAAGCGTTTGAGGGCGGTACGGCGGAAGATGTGCCGCTGGAGCTTGGCTCGAACTCGTTCATCCCCGGCTTCGAAGAGCAGCTCACCGGCACCAAGGCCGGCGACGAAAAGGTGGTCAAGGTCACGTTCCCGGCCGAGTACGGCGTGGAGTCGCTGGCTGGCAAGGACGCCGAGTTCGACGTCAAGGTGTCGAAGGTGGAAGCCGCCAAGGCCACCGAGATCAACGACGAGTTCGCCACCAAGATGGGCCTGGAAAGCGCCGACAAGCTGAAGGAAATGGTCAAGGAGCGCATTGCCGACGAATTTGCGCAGATGACCAATGCCAAGCTGAAGCGTGACATGCTCGATGCGTTGGACGAGCAGTACAAGATGGACCTACCACAGAAGCTTGTGGACCAGGAATTCAACGCCATCTGGGCGGCGCTTGAGCGCGAGATGCAGGCCGAACAGAAGACCTTTGCTGACGAGGACACCACTGAGGAAGAAGCCCGCGACGAGTATCGCAGGATTGCCGAGCGCCGGGTGCGCCTGGGCCTTGTGATCGGCACCATCGGCGACAAGGCCGGGGTGAGCGTTGCCGACGACGAGCTGCAGCGCGGCCTCATCGACAAGGCACGCCAGTATCCGGGCCAGGAAAAGCAGGTGTTCGAATTCTACCAGAAGAACCCGCAGGCCCTTGTCGAGATCCGCGGTCCGATCTTCGAACAGAAGGTCATCGACCACATCGCCGAGAACTCGACGGTTTCGGAGCGCAGCGTGAGCCGCGAAGCGCTTCAGCACATGCTCGAACACGATCACGAGCACGGCGAAGAGTGCGATCACCCCGATCATGACCACGGCAGCGACAAGAAGAAGCCAGCCAAGAAGGCCGCAGCCAAGAAGGCCACCAAGAAGGACGCTGACGAAGCTTAAGTGTAGCCCAGCAGCCGGCCGCAGACGATCACTGCGACCCACACGATCAACGAGACGAGGGCAGCCGGTTTGGCTGCCCTTTGCCGTTTCAGCCATGCTACGTTGAGGATGCCCGCGGCCACCAGCGCCATCTTGGTGACAAACAGAGTCGAGGCCGCGTATTTTACTGCGTCAGTGGAAAACATCGCCGCACCCGACGCAATAGCCAGCGCCAGCCCGGTTGCCGCAATCGGCGTGACCAGCCTGTCGAGGCTGGCCAAATCCGGCCCGCGTGACAGCCCGAGCGTGCGCAGGTGCAGCACCACCAGCGAGCCGAACATCAGCGCCAGCCCGAGGATGTGCGCCGTGTTGACCGCCGGATAGAGCCAGCGCGATGATCGCATTGCCTGGCCAAGGCCCGACTGTTGCAGGTCCAGCAGCAGGCCGTCCACGCTAGCTGCGGCCCGGGTAAAGGTTGTACATCTTGCCGGCGATGGTGATGCGCTCGGCCTTGACCAGCTTCTGGTTCTCATCGGCAGAACGTGCACCGGAGACCGTGATCTCGGTACCGGCCTTCAGCAAGGCTTCATCAAGGCCGACGCGTTCGTGCCGCCATGGCTGGCCTGCTTCCACGGTCCACATCTCGCCGTTGACGTCGACCTCCAGCATGCCGTGCGGCATGCCGAGCCGGGCCGACTTGATGACGCCGGTGAGTTCAAAGTTGCCGTCTGCCGCCCAGCGCCAGCCGTGGTGGGCGAGTGCTGGCCCGGCTGCGAGCAATGGTGCAAGCGCAAGCATGAAGGCGCGTCTGTCTATCATGTCAATCTCCTGTATTGCGGGATAACGGCTGGCCGTGCCAGAAGGTTCAGATCATGGAAGCAGACTATATCATCATCGGGGCAGGTTCTGCCGGTTGTGCCCTGGCCTCACGGCTAAGTGAAGACGCCGGGTGCTCGGTGTTGCTGCTGGAGGCGGGCGGCACCAACACGTCCCCCTTGCTGCGCGCGCCGGCGGGCTTTGCCGCGCTGTTGCCGTGGCCGATCAGCAACTGGGCCTTCAAGACCGTGCCGCAGCCGGGGCTGAACGGCCGCAGGGGCTACCAGCCGCGCGGCAAGGGATTGGGTGGCTCATCGGCAATCAATGCGATGGTGTATACCCGGGGCCGCGCCAGCGACTATGACGGCTGGGGCATGCCGGGCTGGCGCTGGAGCGACGTTCAACCGGCGTTCGAGCAGATGGAAGGCTCCGGCCTTGCAGTGTCGGACCAGGCTGAACCGTTTGCCGCAACCAGCATGTTCCTTGAGGCATGCCAGGCGCGCGGCATGCCCGTGGTGGCGGGCTTTGATACGTTGGACAGCGAAGCCAGCGGGCTTTATCGCGCCACTATCGGCAAGGGTGAGCGCTGTTCAGCGGCAGATGCCTTCCTGCGCCCGGTGATGCAGCGTGAGAACCTGACCGTGCTCACGAAGGCCAGGGCTGGGCGCGTCATCCTACGCGGTGGCCGTGCCAGCGGTGTCAGGTTTTTCCAAGAGGGTGAATGGCGCGAGGCCAGCGCAACGCGCGAGGTCATATTGTGTGCCGGCGTGTTCCAGAGCCCGCAGTTGCTCATGCTGTCAGGGATTGGCGCTTCGGGTGACCTTGCTGCGCACGGGGTGGCGGTAACCATCGACCTGCCGGGCGTGGGGGCAAACCTCAAGGATCACATCGACTACGTGATGGTGACGAAGACCCGCACCGGGCCGGAGACAATCGGTGTGTCCGGCGTGGGCTCAAGCACCATCATGGAAGCTGTCAGGCAGTGGCGGAAAGACAGGACCGGGCGGTTGACCTCGCCCATCGCCGAGGGTGGCGCCTTCGTCAAGTCATCACCAGAGCTTGGCTCGCCCGACCTGCAACTGACCTTCGCGCCGGGCATCGTCATCAACCACGGCAGGACCATGCGGCCGGGTCATGGCATGTCGTTGCACGTGGCGCTGCTGAAGCCGCATTCCACAGGCAGCGTGCGGCTCGCCTCGGCGGATCCGGGCGACAAGCCGCTGATCGACCCGCAATACCTGACCCAGGCCAGCGACGTTCGCCGGCTGGTGGCTGGTGTGCGGCGGGCGCGCGAAATTCTGGCAGACAGCGCGTTCGATGGTATCCGGGTGAGTGAACTGCATTCAGCCGGCGTCAGCAGCGATGAAGACTGGCAGCGCCTGATCCGTGCGCGCGCCGACACGCTGTACCACCCGGTCGGTACCTGCCGCATGGGCGAGGCATCCGACCGTTTTGCCGTGGTAGGTGCGGACCTGAAGGTGCATGGCCTGGACGGCTTGCGGGTGGCGGATGCCTCGGTGATGCCGGACATTGTTTCGGCCAACACCAACGCCTGCGCCATGATGATTGGCTGGCGGGCGGCTGACCTGATTGCCGGTGGAACTACGACTTGATGCCCATCAGCCGGTTGCGCTGGTTGGAGTAGCCTAGCTCGCCGATGGCGGTCCATGCGGCCAGTTCGTCAAGGCTTGCGAAGTAGGCATCGTGCACCCGCCGGGCGAGATCGGAATGCTCGCGCACTTCTGCCGCCACCTCCTGCCAACCGGCGAAGAACGTGTCGTAGATCTCGTCCGAAAACCTGCGCAACTCGACGCCGTGGTCGCGGATCATGCGGGCCAGGTATTCGCCGTTGAGGGCGAGCACGTCTTCCCAGGTGCGCGCGTGCTCTTCCTTGCAGGCTGCCAGGATGATCTGCTGGTCGATGGCTGACAGGCCTTCCCACCAGCTCTTGTTGAGGCCCAGGCACAGGCTGCCGCCTGGCTCATGGAAGCCGGGATAGTAATAGAACTTCGCCGCCTCGAAGAGTTTCATGAAGTAGTCGTTGTAGGGCGCGGCCCATTCGGTTGCGTCGATGGTGCCGGATACCAGGTTCTCGTAGATCTGGGCCGGCGGCAGCGACACCGGCGAGGCGCCGAGCTTCGACAACACGTCGCCGCCGAGGCCGGGCATGCGCATTTTCAGGCCCTTGAGATCGGCGGGCGTCCTGATTTCCTTGTTGAACCAGCCACCCATCTGGCTGCCGGTTGCCCCGCACGGGATCGACTTGATGCCGAACGGGCCCGCCGTTTCGTCCCACAACTGCTGGCCGCCCTTGTTGGCAATCCAGGGGTTCCATTCGAGGTTGGTCATGCCGAACGGGATCGAGGTGAAATAGGCAAACGCCGGGTGTTTGCCCTTCCAGTAATAGTCAGCCGAGTTGTAGGCCTGGCTGTTGCCGGAGGCGACTTCGTCGAACACGTCGAACGCGCCGACTTTCTCGCCTGCCGCAAAATAGGTGGTCACGATGCGGCCTTCGGACAGTTCGGTGATGCGGGCCGCATGGCGCTGGGCCGAGGTGCCGAAGCCGGGGAAGTCGCGCGGCCATGACGACACGATGCTCATCTCGACGCGCGACTGGGCAATCGCCGGCGCGGCGAGGGTGGTGGCTGCGGTGCCCGCAGCAGCGGCGGTTAGGAACTGGCGGCGTTTGATCATGGGCCTCACATAGGTTGGAACTTGATCAATAAAAAGGCGGGAGGCCATTGCTGACCTCCCGCTCAAGACATTCGCCGTGGCGAAATGCCGGTATCAGATGCCCAGCACGCGGTTGCGGTGAACCGAGTAGGCAACGTCGGAGATCTTCATCCAGCCGCCGATTTCCGCACGTGCGGATTCGAAGCTGGTGTAGATGCGGTTGGCCAGGTCGGAGTGAGCCTTCACTTCCTCGAACACTTCCGCCGATGCCTTGCCGAAGGCGTCGTAGGTGTCTTCGCTGAAGTCCTTCAGGGTCACACCATGGTCGTTGATGAGACGCTTCAGGTACGCACCGTTGTTGAAGTTGGTCTCGTCCATCTGCAGGCCGTGCTCTTCGTTGCAGGCTGCGGTGATGATGGCCTTGTCGATGGCCGACAGACCTTCCCAGAACGTCTTGTTCATGCCCAGCGACAGGTTGCCGCCCGGCTCGTGGAAGCCCGGATAGTAGTAGAACTTGGCGGCTTCGTAGAACTTCAGGAAGTAGTCGTTCCACGGGCCAACCCACTCGGTTGCGTCGATGGCACCCGAAACGAGGTTTTCATAGATCTGGCCGCCCGGCAGCGATACCGGCGATGCGCCCAGCTTGGCCAGGACGTCGCCGCCGAGACCCGGAATACGCATCTTCAGACCCTTGAGGTCGTCAGCCGAGTTGATTTCCTTGTTGAACCAGCCGCCCATCTGGCAACCGGTCGAGCCGGCCACGATGCCCTTGATGCCGAATTCAGCGCCCAGTTCGTCCCACAGGGCCTGGCCTTCGCCAAAGCGCAGCCATGCGTTGCGCTCGGTGTAGGTGAGGCCAAACGGCACGGACGTGAAGAACGCCCAGCCAGGATGCTTGCCCTTCCAGTAATAGTCGGCACCGATATAGGCCTGGCTGTTGCCTGCTGCCACTTCGTCGAACACGTCGAATGCGCCGACGCGTTCACCGGCAGCGTAGTAGGTCACGTTGATGCGGCCTTCGGTCAGCTCGCCGATGCGGGCTGCAAGGCGCTGTGCAGACGTACCGAGACCGGGAAAGTCACGCGGCCAGGTCGATACGATGACCATTTCGGTCCGGGACTGTGCAATGGCCGGAGCGGCCAGGGTCGAAGCGGCAGCTGCGCCACCGGCGATTGCTGCGCCTTTGAGAAACTTGCGGCGTTCCATGTAAAAATCACTCCCTAGTTGAACTACTTATGGCTGGAAACCCGGCAGGGTCCGGCTCGGGCGCAAACTAAACAGAATTGTCGTTGCTTGCCAACGGTAACGTGACAAAAATGGTGAAAGCCGGTCCCGACAGCCGGTTTTGATGGCTGTAAATGGCAAATGGCAGGACAAAACCCCCGGGCGTTTGCGCGATGCGGCCGGGACGCCTATTTGCGTTGGCCGACAATTCGCCTATCTATTGCAGCAGCAATTCCCCAACCCGCCGATTCTGCGGCGGCCCGAACGTCCGGCATGACCCCCGTGCCGCTTGATTCCCAACCGTCTTGAGGACACTTCCATGCGCGATCCGATTGAAACCTACGCAGCCCTCGTACCGATGGTGGTCGAGCAGACCAACCGCGGCGAGCGCGCCTATGACATCTACTCGCGGATGCTCAAGGAGCGGATCATCTTTCTGACAGGTCCCGTGGAAGACCACATGGCAACGCTGGTCGTCGCCCAGTTGCTGTTTCTGGAAGCGGAGAACCCGAAGAAGGAAATTGCCATGTACATCAACTCGCCCGGAGGTGTGGTGTCTGCAGGCCTGTCGATCTACGATACGATGCAGTTCATCAAGCCGGCCGTGTCGACCACGGTGATCGGGCAGGCGGCCTCGATGGGGTCGCTGCTGCTGACCGCAGGCGAGAAGGGCATGCGCTTTTCGCTGCCCAACGCGCGAGTGATGGTGCACCAGCCCTCCGGCGGGTTCCAGGGCCAGGCATCCGACATCGAACGCCACGCCCAGGACATCATCAAGATCAAGCGCCGGCTGAATGAAATTTACGTGAAGCATACCGGCCAGGACTACGACAGCATTGAACGTACGCTTGATCGTGACCACTTCATGACGGCCCAGGAAGCCAAGGATTTCGGTGTGATCGACGAAGTCATCGAAAAGCGGCCCGAGGGCAAGGATGCCAAGAAGGATTGATGCCGCCTGGTGCTGGCAGTGATCCGGGAACCTGCTCCGTGTCCACAATGACGCGCCATATTAATGATTTGTTGATCTTTGATGGCTGAGCATGGTGGAATAACGGGAATCACTGTTTGCGGTGCCCCTAACAGAACGGTTACGACTCATCCGGTCCAGTATGGCCAACCGGCGATGGGTACTAAGGAGTGCAGATGACAAAGTCTGGTGACGGTGAAGCCAAGAACACGCTTTATTGCTCGTTCTGCGGCAAGAGCCAGCATGAAGTGCGCAAGCTGATTGCGGGGCCGACCGTGTTCATCTGTGATGAATGCGTTGAACTGTGCATGGACATCATCCG
>CAYMJJ010000090.1:3484-10394 GCA_964390445.1 uncultured Anderseniella sp. | reverse complement strand
GGTGCCCATTCGATCTCGGCGATATTGCGAACCCGGCACCGGTCATAGTTGGGCGGCAGCAATACGCCGACATTGAGAAACACGCTCTGTCCCGGGTTGAGCAGCACGTTTGGCCGCCAGCAGCGGATTTGTGCCGGGCCTGAGTTCCAGCAACCCCAGGGAGGCTGCGGTCCGGCCACCATGAGCGCACCTGCCGGCGTGGCAGGCAGGAAGTCCTTCACCAGGATGTGGCCAAAGTACACGTCCGGACCGGTATTGCGGACGCGGATGGTGAAGCGGCAGAACCAGCCGACGGAATAGCGCGTGCACTGCTGGGGCGCGGCCCGCTTGATCAGCTCCAGGTTGGTGTTGAACGGAAATTCCGGTGGCGGGAAGTCGGGTGGCCAGTCGGGAGGGATGACCTCGCCGGGCGGCAGGTAGCCTTCCGGGTAATCGGGCCGCGGTTCAGCCTCGCCTGTCTGCTCGCCACATGGCTGGAAGATTTCGACGTCTCCCATGTGACCCGCCTTGGTGGCATCACCGACCATGCCGTCATAATCCACGAACCACGACGATGAGGGCGGGGTATTTTCAGGCCGTACCAGCGATACGGCATTGCCTTGCAGGCCGTGCACGTCCGGTTCGGTGGCCTCGTCCCCATCGCTTGCCACAAGCCGCCCGCCCGTTGCCCACAAGGTGGCGTCACAGGTGCCTGACCTGATCATGCCAGTCTCGTCATGATCGTAGCCAAGTGCAACGCCGCCGTTTGCGTTGTTATGGTCGGGTGGCATGCCGATGGCATAGCTGTCAGCGTCAGGTTCCCAGCCTTGGCCCGATTCCGCCGGTTTGAAGCGGAGAATCGTGGCTGATGCCGGTTCAGCGAACTCGGTGAAGTTGAAACTGCTCTTCTGGACGCCGCGCTGGGCGACGTAGATCCGGCCCGACTTGTCGAACGCGAGGTCGGTGACAGGACCATCTCCGGCAAGGCCTTCGATGTCGAATTCCAGCCTGGCATCTTCTGCGAAGCCGCCTTCAGGCGTCAGTCCGATCGACCAGACCTGCTGCTTGGAGCCGGTGGAATAGTAAAGGCGACCATCCCTGACGGCGAGGCCCCAGACACGGCGTTCTTCCTGGGTGTAGCCCCAGGTGGCAGGGTCTGCGGTGTCGAACGCAGCATTTGTGATGTCGAGGCGCGAACCGTCGTCTTCGACCTCCTCTCCACCGGCAGCGCCGAGGCCCTGCACGCCGTGGTCGAACGAGTCGAGCAATGCGCCATCAGCGCCGATGCGGTGGATCAATCCGGTGTCCAGGTCGCTGGCAAAGAACTGGCCGTTTCCGGCATCAAACACCACATCACCAACGCCGGGTCCGGAGTTGTCCGGCAGGCGGGTGAACTCGCTCACCTCGCCGGTGCTGCCGTCGATCTTCCAGATGGAGCCGGCGGTCCCGTCCGGGCCGAACTGGCCGTTCATGAACTCGGCGCCGGGCTCACCATTCTCCAGCCGCTCGCCACCGCCTGCTTCGACGATGTGCAGACCAAACATGGAAGTTGCACCAAGGTAGACGTTGGGCGATTGGCCCTCACCATCGACTTCATCGAGGGCGATGGCGAAAACCTGGCCAACCTCGGCGGCAGTTATCATGCGCTTTGCAGGTACCGAGGTCATGCTGCCGTTTGGTATGCCGGGCAGGGCCGACAACGGCAGCACCTGGGCGGAGGGTCCCTGCAGATCAATGCCCAACGCGGTGGGTGATCCATTCAGGGGGGCGATACCGGAAAAGCCGGTGACGACTGCATCGCCGGGTGACAGGAGATTTGCCTCCTGTGCACCCGCAAGGTTGGGTGGCGCAAGGGCATAGACGCCGGCCGCGAGGGCGACGCCTAACCTGAGTTTGGATGAGAGGGTCTTCATCAGACGAATCCTTCTTTGCTTTGGTTGCCGGCGCTGGGGGCGTCGATTATTGCCGGCGCGAGGGCGTCGGCTGGTATCGCACCTAGGCTAGTCAGTCAGAACAAGGATGAATGTGTACAATATCACGCGGAGATCACGCTGGCGTGATTTTATTCGCAAGACTGCGATCAGGCTCGCCGAGAGAGGCTTTGCTTCAGCTTGCGGGCGGCGCGTGTGTAACCACCGTCAGCGCCATCAATGAAGTGGACGTGCAGCGACTGCTTCATGTCGAACAGCAGGCAGGTCATCAGCGCTGCGTCCGAACGCCATGCACCAAAGGCAAGGTCGCCCTTGATGGCTGCGCGGTTGAGATAGTCTTCGAGTTTGTCGGCCTGGGCCGCCGACACGTCGATGACGAGGCGCAAGGTGCCGTCGAACTTGCGGAAGTCCGTATTGGCGCGCAGTTCCTTGCGCCATTCGGGCGCGTCGTAGCTGCCGATGCGGCTGTTGCTCCTGTCAGCCCATCGCTGGGCGATGCCGGTGAATCTTGTCCATGCCCATGAACCGATACGGCCCATGGACGAGCGAAGCCCGGCGGTTTCCAGCCGGTAGGCTTTTGACCCGGCGGGCTCCAGTACAAGGTTGGCGTCCTGCACGGGCGCGAACCTGCCGACAGGTGCGCCCAGCACACGCTCGAAGGCGCGGCCGATTTGCGCGGGGTTGAGCCGTGCGCCACTGGCCTGCACGATAAGGGTCAGCATGACACCGTTTTGCGATTTGAGCGGCTGCCAGCGGCATGACAGGCCCGTGAGGTCGAGAGACTTGCCAGACGCGTCTGCCGGCAGGTGATGGCCGTTGCCGTCTTCGCGCTTGAGCCAGGTGTCCGCCAGTGACAGGCCGCCGCCGGCAAACATGGCCAGCGTATTGTTGCCGGCCAGGCTGAACTTCTGCACCAGCACGTCCGCGCCTGCCTGGCGAACCTCTGCCACTGGTATTGCTGCGGCGCGCAAATGCAGGCCGTACAACTCGGCACTGCGGTCACGCAGGGTGGCGAGCCTGCTGATGGCCGCCCTGCGCACATCCGGGGGCACCAGGATGACCCCGCCGTCGCCGCCGAACATGAACGGTAGATCGATGCCGTCGCAGGCATTCAGCACCGCCACGATGGAGGCCGCGCCCACCATGTTGACGGCCTTGTACTCGCCGCGCTCGATGGCGCCGGTGCTGTCGACCACATCCGAGACCAGGATTGTCCAGTCGTCCGGTACGGGCGCATAGCCGCTACCGCTGGCGATGATGTCGAAATCCGCGGTGGCTGGAAGCCTCGCATAGAATGATGTGCTGGCGCTTGACCCCATGTTGTCCCCAGTGTCCAGACGCCATCCGTGGTGGCAACGCCCGATGCGCACTATACAGTGCGTATGATCTTGGCAATCAAGGGTGTGGTGACAGCATGAGAATCGCCTTTTATGCGGCCATGAAGCCGCCGGATGACCCGGTTCCGTCGGGCGACCGCACGATGGCGCGCCAATTGATGAAGGCGCTGGCCATGGCGGGCCACGAAGTAGAGCTGTTGTCACGCATGAAATGCCGGGTGCGTTCGCCTCAGCACCTCGACGAGGTCAAGGCTGATGCTGCCAGCGAAGTGAGCCGCATTTCCGCGCGATGGCAGCAGGACGGCGCACCGGATGCCGTTGTGGCCTACCACGTTTATTACAGGTCACCCGACCTGATCGGGGCGGCGCTGGCGCAGGTATCCGGTGTGCCCTACGTGACGGTGGAAGCCTCGCACGCCGGCAAGCGCAGCACAGGCGAGTGGGCAGCGGCGCAAGCCCTGAGCGATGCAGCAATCGCGCAGGCTCGCGCCAACATCTGCTTCACCGCGCGCGACCTGGAAGGCGTGATGAAAGTGGCACGTCCCGGCACGTCGTTCATGCTGGCACCGTTCGTTGACCTTGACGGGTTTGACATGGTGCCGGTGTCACGCGTGCCCGGCGGGCCGGTTGAACTGGTGGCCGTGGCGATGATGCTGAAGGGTGCCAAGATGGAAAGCTGGCGCTTGCTGGCGCAGGCCATGCGCCAGGTGGAGCCTGCCGGCTGGCGGTTGACGCTGGTTGGCGACGGGCCAACGCGCAGCGAGGTGGAGCGGCTGTTTGATGGGCTCAACGGCGTCCGGTTCGCAGGTCAGGTCGACCGGCATGCGGTGGCAGGGTACCTTGCGAGGTCCGACATACTGGTGTGGCCGGGCTGGCGCGAAGCGTTCGGACTGGCCTATCTTGAAGCCCAGGCAATGGGATTGCCGGTGGTGGCCATGCGCTCGGGCGGCGTGGAGGCGGTGGTGCGCCACGGCGAAACGGGACTGTTGAGCGATGAGGGGGAGGTTGCCGGATTGGCCGGGTCAATTGACATGCTGGTGAATGACGCCGCCTTGCGGGCCTCGCTGGGGCGCAATGCCTCGCGCATGGTGCGCGGCGAACGCGACATGGCAACGGCAAGTGCCGCACTTGACCGGTTCTTGCAGCAGGCGACAGCATGAGCCAGGCACTGCTTGATGCTGAGATTGCGCGCTGGCTTGGTGCGGGCATCGCGCCGAAGCTGTGGTGGCGGGACGATGATGCAACAGACGTGAGCGATGCCCTGGACCGTCTGACCACGATGACGGGTGACAAGGCCGTTGCCGTGCTGCTGGCGGTGATACCGGCGCGTGCCACGGACAGACTGGCAAACCACGTGGCCTTGTACCGTCACCTGTCGCCGTGCGTGCACGGGTTTTCGCACACCAACCATGAACCCTCCGGCGTGAAGCGGGCAGAACTTGGTACGGCGCGCCCGCTTGATGTGGTGCTGGCCGACGTTGCGGTGGCACATGAGCGGATGCAGGTGCTGTTTGGCCAGCACCTGGCGCCAGTGCTGGTGCCACCCTGGAACCGGATGCGCGCCGACCTTGCGGCACGGCTTGACGAAGTTGGCATCGCAGGCTTCTCGACGTTCGGGCATCGGCTGCTGGCACCGGACCGTCAGGCCAATACCCACGTCGACCTGATGGACTGGGCCAGCCATACCGGCAAACCTTGCGCGCTTGTTCTGACAGAACTGGCCGCAGCACTGACCATTGCGCGCGAGAATGGCCGCTATGAGATCGGCATATTGAGCCATCACCTGGTGCACGACGACATGGCCTGGCAAGCCGCGCAGGCGCTGGTTGCGCTGGAGGGCGTGAAGTGGGTCAGGTGCCCGCTGTCAACCCAGCACGACCACGCGCCGAATGCCGGGCAGGCCTGACTCGCGCGACTTGCGCCTTGCCGGGTCTTCATAGCCTTGTGCGATGGCCAGCTTGTAGGTTGCTGCATCGGTCAGGGCGCGGGTCTTGAGCTGCTTGTTGTGCTTTTCAAGTTTCGCGGACAGGTTGGCCGCTGCGCCGATGACGGTAAATTCTAGACGGGTTTCGTCGCCAATGGTGCCGAACACGATGGGACCTGTCACCACGGCGGCATTGACCTTGTCGCCAGCGAACGGCTGCAGCACCGGAACAGCCTTCCAGGTGTCGGCTTCGGCCATGATGTCCTGCACGGCGCGCAGGGCATCGGCGGCAAATGTTGCCGACGGACGCACCGCGCCAAACGTTGCCATTATCCCGTCGCCCATGAACTTGTCGATGGAACCACCGTTGCGCTGGATGATGCTGACCATGCGGCCCTGGTAGGCAATCAGCAGGTTGAGTGCGTCAGCGGGGTCCGCCCGGGCGGTATAGGTGGTGAAACCGCGCAGGTCGACGTTCAGGATGGCCGCGTCGACACGCTTGCCGGAGCCGGGCAATGCAACCTCGTCAGCATTGCGGATGTTGGTGGCGATGTCGCGATCGAAGAAGCGCGACAGGTCCTGCGCGGCCTGCGCCTCTGCGGTAGCGCGGACCAGCAGGTCGTTGGCACGCACCAGCGCCAGCGCGATGATGCCGGCGACCATGAGCATGGTGATGGTCTTGTCGAATTCCGCCCCGAGCAGGATTTCGTTGCCGGTCAGGTACTGGACATAGTCGCGGGTGGTTGACATGCCGTGCGCGGACCACACCGCATAGGCTACCAGTGCCAGCCAGCCGCAGGCCGCCGTGATGCCGGCGAACACGATGAACCGGGGTTCGAAGCGTAGCGCTCGCAAGGCGATGAAGATGAACACGTACATCAGCGTCGGTGCCTTGAGGTAGAACGATGGCGGCTGGCCATACTGGATGTGGAAGCTCCAGATCAGCAGCATCAGGATGCCCATGTCGATAATGATGGAGGCAAATACCGCCCAGTCCGGCAAACGTCCATGGCGTGCCCACACCAATGCGCCCAGGTTGAGCGCAAAGTAGGTCGCCAGAGCCCACGGCACCGGCGTGAAGGCGGTGCCGTCGCTGGTTTTGGGCGCAATCCAGTAGAGCACCGCCCATACCGAAACGATCACAAGCTGGATGATCTTGATCAGCACTTCGCTGGACTGGTCCTGGCGGTCGATCTGGGCCTGGATACGGGGCGAAATGCTGTGCTGGATGGATCTCCCGGTGAGCTTCGTAAAAAGGGGAGTTTTCGGCACGTCCACTGGGACAGATGTTTGTTCGATTGTCATGTTTCAACGTCATCTAGATAGTGGCACAGGACATTCGGCGGCCTATGGACACATGACTACACTTTTCGTAGGTTCGACAACAGGGCCGGGGACTTCAAACTCGCTCACGTCCTGTCACGATGTCGCTTCTTGGCACCACAGGTACGTGATGGGTGAAGGTGCGCTGCAGGCCCAGGGGGTCAAGCGCGTGCATCATCAGGTTGCGAGAGTAGTCAGGTGGGGCCGATTGATAATGGCAACAGGCACAGTTTGGCACCCATGACTTCAGCGCCCGATCTTCTGCGCATCGACAATCTCCAGATAAACTTCCGTGTACACTCGACCACTGTCGAGGCGGTGCGCGGTGCGAGCTTTCGCATACAGCCCGGCAAGGTAACTGCGCTGGTGGGTGAGTCCGGGTCGGGCAAATCGGTGATCGGGCAATCGATCATGGG
>CAYMJJ010000090.1:0-3384 GCA_964390445.1 uncultured Anderseniella sp. | reverse complement strand
CGCTGGTGGGTGAGTCCGGGTCGGGCAAATCGGTGATCGGGCAATCGATCATGGGCATCCTTCCCAAGGTCGGCAGCATCACCGGTGGTTCCATCACCTTCACCGACCCCAATCATCCCGAGACCCCGACCCGGATTGACGAGTTGCTGCCGAGCGGACCGGAGATGCGCAAGCTCCGCGGTGGACGCATCGCCATGATCTTCCAGGAGCCGATGACGTCGCTGTCGCCGCTGCATACCATCGGCAACCAGATCCAGGAAGCGTTGGTGCTGCACCAGAAGGTGGCCAAGACCGATGCGCGTGCCAAGACCGAGGAAATGCTGGCGCTGGTCGGCTTTCCGCATCCTACACGTGCCTATGACATGTATTCGTTCGAGTTGTCCGGCGGTCTGCGCCAGCGCGCGATGATCGCCATGGCGCTGATCTGCCGGCCGGCGCTGCTGATCGCCGACGAACCGACCACCGCGCTCGACGTGACCATCCAGGCGCAGATACTGAAACTGCTCAAGGATTTGCAGGAACGCTTCAACATGGCAATCCTGCTGATCACCCACGATCTTGGCGTGGTCGCCAACATGGCCGACGAGGTGGTGGTGATCTATCACGGGCAGGTGGTCGAGGCGGGTACCGTGACCGACATCTTCCGCAATCCGCAGCATCCGTACCTGAAGGCGTTGATGAATGCGGTGCCGCACTTCGACATGAAGCCCGGCCAACGCCTTGAATCATTGCGCGATGTGGATGTTAACGCGCGCGAATTGTTGCAAGGCAGCAATCGCAAGGTCGAGGCAGAGATCACCAGGGCCAGCGAGGATGACGCGCCGATGCTGCGCGTGAGCAACCTCAAGAAGTACTTCGTGACCAAGAAGTCGGGCTGGTTCAGCACCAGTGACAGCAACACCATCAAGGCCGTCGACGGGGTGAGCTTCGAGATCCGGCGCGGGGAATGCCTGGGGTTGGTGGGCGAGTCCGGTTGCGGCAAGACCACGGTGTCAAAGTTGATCATGCGCGCCGTCACGCCGGATGACGGCGAGATCATTTTCAACGACCGACACAGTGAGCCGATCGACATTGCGCGGGCCTCGCCCCAACAGGTGAACACGCTGCGCACTCGCATCCAGATGGTTTTCCAGGATCCGTTCTCGTCGCTCAACCCACGCATGACGGTGTCCAACCTGCTTGCCGAGCCGATGGAAATCCACAATGTCGGTGATGCGCGCAGCCGGCGTGACCATGCGGCCGGGCTGATGAAGGCAGTCGGCCTGGACCCGCGGTTCCTGAACCGCTATCCGCATTCGTTTTCCGGTGGCCAGCGGCAGCGTATCGGTATTGCCCGGGCGCTGGCGCTGAACCCGAGCCTGCTGATCTGCGATGAGCCCGTCTCGGCGCTTGATGTGTCGGTGCAGGCGCAGGTGCTGAACCTGCTGAAGGACCTGCAGTCGCAACTCGACCTGACTTACCTTTTCGTATCCCACAACCTCGCAGTGATCGACTACATGGCAGATCGCATTGCGGTGATGTGCCAGGGCCGCATTGTCGAGCTTGCCCCGCGCAGCGTGCTGTTCCGCAAGCCGGTTCACCCGTACACTCGCGCGCTGCTGGCGGCGGTGCCGTTTCCTGATCTGGACCGGCCGCTCGATTACGATACGCTCAGCCTTGGTGGCGCATCTGATGATGGAAGCTGGCCGGAAATGTTCCGGTCGTCGGCCAGTGCCCATCCGCTGGTGCCGATGGAAGTGGGCGACGGGCACATGGTCCTCGTCAACGAGCAGGCGAACGCAAGGGAGGTAGAATTGTCATGATCATCCGGTTGTTTGCGATGCTTGCGGCAATGGCGATGGCGCTGCTGGTGGTCCCGGTAACGGCACTGCTGGCCCAGACCGCGCCTGTCATGATCGAAACGCCTTTCCTTGAGGCGCAGGTCGCTGATGGCAAGATCGATCCGGTTGCCAGGCGCATACCGGCCGCGCCCCGGATTGTCGATGTTGCGCAGATGGGCCGCGAGCCAGGCCGGCACGGTGGCACCATGACCATGCTGATGGGCAGCGGCAAGGACGTGCGCATGATGGTCTACTACGGCTATGCGCGCCTCGTGGGCTACGACATGAACTACAAGCTGCAGCCCGACATCCTGCTGCGCTACGAGGTTGAAGAAGGCCGGCGGTTCACCTTCCATATCCGGCCAGGCCATCGCTGGTCCGACGGATCGCTGTTTACGGCTGAGGACTTCAGGTTCGCGCTCGAAGACGTGATGCTCAACGAAAACCTGTCGCGTGGCGGCCTGCCGGGCGAGTTGCTGGTGGATGGCAAGGGCCCCGTCTTCACGGTGATCGACGAGTTGACCGTCCGATATGAATGGGACAAACCCAATCCGCGCCTGTTGCCGGCACTTGCCGCGCCATTGCCGCTCTATCTCGCCTATCCGTCTGCGTACATGAAGCAGTTTCACGCCTCGTTCATTGGCGAGGACAAGGCAGAGGAACTGGCGAAGGCAAGCAACTACAAGCACTGGCGGGCAATGTTCGTCAGGCTGGGCCGCCAGAACAGGCCGGAAAACCCGGATCTGCCAACGCTGGAGCCCTGGTTGCCGCGAGTGGCACCGCCGGCAGAGCAGTTCATCTTCGAGCGCAATCCGTACTTCCACCGGATCGATGCACAAGGCCGCCAGTTGCCGTACATCGACAAGGTGGTCATGAACATCTCGTCGGGCAACCTGATACCGGCCAAGACGGGCGCGGGCGAAAGTGACCTGCAGGGCCGCTATATCAGTTTTGAGGACTACACCTTCCTGAAGCAGAACGAGAACTATCAGCCTTTCCGTGTACTGCTGTGGAAAAGCGGGCTGGGATCGAAGATCGTGATCCGGCCAAACCTGAATTTCGACGACGAGGGATGGCGGTTGCTATTCCATGATGCGCGGTTCCGCCAGGCGCTGTCGCTGGCGATCAACCGGCATGAGATCAACATGGTGTCGTTCTTCGGGCTTGGCCGGGAGGCGGCCGACTCGCCGCTGCCGCAAAGCCCGCTCTTCAAGGAAGAGTATGCCAGTGCCTGGGCCACGCAGGATGTCGATCGGGCCAACGCCATGCTTGACGCAGTGGGGCTGGACAAGCGCGATGGTGATGGTGTTCGCCTGCTGCCTGATGGCCGGCGCGCTGAAGTCATCGTGGAAACGGCGGGCGAAAGCACCATCGAGACCGACGTGTTGCAACTGATCTCCGATCATTGGCTCAACGTGGGGGTCAAGGTCTATACCCGCACCACGCAGCGCGACCTGTTCCGTTCCCGCCTGAAGGCCGGCAACACGATGATGAGCATCTGGTCCGGGCTCGACAACGCCATTCCGCGTGCGTCGATGCCGCCGGAAGAGCTTGCGCCAACCAA
>CAYMJJ010000089.1:0-10423 GCA_964390445.1 uncultured Anderseniella sp. | reverse complement strand
AAGCGCCTACATATACAAACAACACCGGTGCGACCTGAAGTGGCCCGTGTTTCCTGCTCATTCTCAACACTGTCCAGACCGGCACGGTGCGGCTTCGCCGTGCTCTCACCCCTCGCCGCGCTGCTTGCGCAGCTCGGCCCACCAGTCCAGCCGCTTCCTGATTTCCCGCTCGAAACCGCGGTCGGGCGGGTCGTAGTACTGCTCGCGGCCCATGTCGGGCGGAAAGTAGTCCTGACCGGAAAAACTGTCCGGCTGGTCAGGATCATATTTGTAGCCCGCGCCGTACTCATGCTCCTTCATCATCTTCGTTGGCGCATTGAGGATGATCTTCGGCGGCATCACCGAGCCGGTTTCCTTGGCACGGCGCAGGGCGGCCTTCCAGGCGGTATAGACGCCGATCGACTTCGGTGCCGTCGCCAGATACACGCACGCCTGAGCCAGCGCAAGTTCACCCTCCGGCGAGCCAAGGAAGTCGTAGGTGTCCTTGGCGGCCATGGCCTGCACGATGGCTTGCGGATCAGCCAGGCCGATGTCCTCGTTGGCCATGCGCACCAGCCGCCTCGCAATGAACAACGGGTCCTCGCCCGCCACCAGCATCCGCGCCATCCAGTACAGCGCCGCATCGGGGTCAGAGCCACGTACCGACTTGTGCAGGGCGGAAATGAGGTTGTAGTGCCCCTCCGCCGCCTTGTCGTACACCGGCACCCGGCGCTGGATCGTCTCGGCCAGTTCGGCCGGGCCAAGTGGCTCGGAATCTGCTTGAACAACGGAGAACAAGTCCTCGACAAGATTTAGGAAATAGCGGCCATCCCCGTCTGCCATGGCGAAAAGTTGCTCGCGCGCGTCATCACCAACCGGCAACGAGCGGCCCTCGGCCTCCTCGGCGCGGGCCAGCAGGCCAGCCATCGCGGCTGGGTCCAGCCGGTTCAGTGTCAGTACCTTGGCGCGCGACAGCACGGCGGCGTTGAGCTCGAACGAGGGATTTTCGGTGGTCGCGCCCACCAGCGTGATGGTGCCGTCTTCCATCCACGGCAGGAACGAGTCCTGTTGCGCCTTGTTGAACCTGTGTATCTCGTCGACGAACAACAGCGTTCCCTGCCCGCGATCCGTGCGGCGCACGCGCGCGGACTCGAATACCTTCTTCAGGTCTGCCACACCGGAATGAATGGCCGAGATCTGCTCGAATTGCAGCCCCGCCTCGCCCGCCAGCAGCCGGGCAATGGTGGTCTTGCCGGTACCCGGCGGACCCCACAGGATCATCGAGGTGATACGCCCCGACGCGATCATCCGCGCGATCAGCCCGCTGGTGCCGGTCAGGTGCTCCTGCCCGACCACCTCCGCCAGCGTTGCCGGGCGCAACCGGTCAGCCAGGGGCCGTAGCGCAGAGGCCTCCAGACCGGCAGCTTCGAACAGGGAGCTCATGGTGATTGCTGGTCAACCCCCGAAACTGCGGCGGATCAACCGGCCCTTGCGCATGATGGCAACATCCCAATATCCCAGCCGGTCATTCAGCGCGAATTCCAGTTCCTTGACGCTGGCCGGCTGGTGGTCATTCAACTCGACGATCACGTCTCCCCGGTTGAAGCCATAGCGCCGACCGATGGAATTGCCAGGGTCGGATACGACGACGCCGGTGGCCGATGTGGGCAAGCCCAGTTCGTCTGCCACCGCCGGCGAGATGTTCATTACCTCAAGCCCGGTGAACGGCGAACGACCGCCGATCGTGGTGGCGTTGCGCGGCGGGTCCTCCGGCGCGGCAGCCAGGTTGAGTTCGGCTGAGTAGAGCTTGCTCTTTCGCTGGAACACGACCTTGGCCGTCTTGCCGATGCCGAGCGTGGCGAGCCGGAAGTTGAACTCCTGGGCGTTGGCAAGGTCGCGATCATCCAGCTTCACGATGACATCGCCCTGCCGCATGCCGGCAGCCTTGAGCGGGCTCTTCGGGTGCAGGTTTGCCACCAGCGAACCCTTGGGCCGGTCCAGCCCCAACGCACCGGCCAGGTCGGCGGTGACGTCCTGCAGGTCCGCGCCGACCCATGGCCTGACCACGCGGGTGGCACCGGACAGCGATTGCTCAATGACCGAGCGCACCATGTTCACCGGAATGGCAAAGCCGATCCCGTTCGATCCGCCGGAGCGCGAGAAGATGGCGGTGTTGATGCCGATCAGGCGGCCGTTCATGTCCACCAGCGCGCCGCCGGAATTGCCGGGGTTGATGGCCGCGTCGGTCTGGATGAAGAACTGGTACGACGACACGCCGACGCGGGTGCGCGCCAGTGCCGACACGATGCCGCTGGTCACGGTCTGGCCCACGCCGAACGGGTTGCCAATGGCCAGCACCAGGTCGCCCACCTCGATGGCGTCACTGTCGCCCAGCGGTAGCGGCACCAGATCGCCGTCCTCGGGCTTGATGCGCAGCACGGCAAGATCGGTGCGTTCGTCCTTGAGGATCAGTTCGGCGTCGTATTCGCGGTTGTCGTTCAGCACCACGCGGATCTCGGTGCCTTCGCCGATAACATGGTTATTGGTGACCACAATGCCGGAACTGTCCACGATGACGCCCGACCCCAGCGAATTCTGGGCGCGCTGGCGCGGGCGCCCGCCGAACAGCTCATCGCCGAAGAAACGCCGGAAGAACGGGTCTGCACCAAATGGCGAGCCGCGCTGCTGTGACTGCACAATACGTTTGGCATAGACGTTGACCACACTTGGTGCGGTATCGCGCACGATGGGCGCAAACGACATGGAAATCTCGGCGCGCGATTGCGGCACCTGCTGCGCATATACAACCGGCGCAGCGAACGCCAGCAGCACCGCGGCAACGGTCATCACCCAACGGTTCATTCTCATGGCCGTCTGTTCCTCTTCATTCAATCTGCGAAACTTCAAGCGACCCTATCAAGCGTTGCCGGTTTGGCCAAGGAAGCAGCCCTGCAAATCAGCAAGTTATCGGCGGTCAAACTTGGTGGAAAGAATAATGGCGGACTCGGTGTCCACCACCCCTTCGATCAGCCCGATTTCATCCAGCAAGCTGTCTATCCGGTCCGTGGTCCCGGCGCGAATGACCGCGATCATGTCGTACTTGCCTGACACCGTGAACAACATCTGCACCTGCGGCATGCGCGATATGGCCCGCACGACGTCCTGGGTCTTGCGCGGTTCGACCGCCAGCGAGACATGAGCAAGGATGCCGGCGGACGACAGTGACGCGCCGAGGCGAACGCCGTAACCCGCTATGACGCCAGAGCTTTCCAGCCGCTTCAACCGGTCCTGGACGGTGGTGCGCGACACGCCCAGCCGGCGCGCGAGTTCTGCCACCGGCATACGCGCATCGGCCTGCAGCAGGGCAAGCAGCTCTTCATCCTTGGGTGTCACGGTTTCCGTCATATCGTCTTTCATTCCGTCATTTCGATGAAAGTAACACGGTTCGACGTCTGAAGCACGTCTATTTACCGGCATCAATATTGAGCATTCTTGATTCCAATGAGTTTTCACGCCGCTGGAGGATGCCACAGTGACTTTCGCCCACACCGTTTCTGCGCTGCCCATGGGTCTCGACAGGACCCGCGCTTACGCATCCAGCCAGCAGGTGGCCAGCCTACCGGCAAGCGAGCGCCCGGTGTTCTGCATCAGCCCGGACAGCCTCAAGCGGCAGGCCGCCGTGTTTCTCAACGGCTTTCCTGGCGAAGTATCCTATGCGGTCAAGGCAAACCCGTCCGATGAAGTGATCTCTTCCCTGCACGAAGGCGGCATCAAGGTTTTCGACGTGGCATCCACCGTCGAGATGGCCTCAGTGCGCCGCCTGTGCGGTGACGTGACGTTCCACTACCACAACCCGGTCAAGTCCCGCGCCGAGATCGCCACCGCGTGGCACACGTTCGGTTGCCGCCGGTTTGCCGCCGATTGCCGCGAGGAAATCAGCAAGATCGCCCAGATCACCGGGCATGCGAGCGGCGTGGAAATTGCCATCCGGTTCCGGTTGCCGTCTGTAAAGGCGTCGGTGCATGACTTCACCACAAAGTTCGGCGTGGGCGAAGACGATGCCGTCCGGCTGGTGCAATTTGCCGTGCTGAACGGCTTTGTACCCGTGCTTACTTTCCACCCCGGCTCGCAATGCACCGATCCGGCAGCCTGGATTGCCCACATCGAGGCAGCAGCGCGCATTGCGGCCGCGGCCGGTATCAAGCTCGGCCGCCTGAACGTTGGCGGCGGCTTCCCTGCCCGATACGCCGGCTCGACCGGGCCGGTGCTGGATACCTACTTCGGCGTCATTCATGATGCCGTTCAGGCAGCATTCGGCGACGCCTCTCCGGAACTTGAGTGCGAGCCCGGCCGCGCCCTGTGTGCGGGATCAGTCTCCCTGCTGACCCGCGTCAAGCTGGTGCGCGGCGCAAGCAACGACGTGTTCCTCAACGACGGCATCTATGGCGGCCTGATGGAAGCTTCGCAGGCTCCTGCCCTGATGCCATGGTTCCGTGTCATTCGCGATGGTCGCGTGATCGACAGCAGCGAAACGCGCGACTTCACG
The DNA here is from genome assembly GCA_964390445.1 of uncultured Anderseniella sp. Lineage (GTDB taxonomy): Bacteria > Pseudomonadota > Alphaproteobacteria > Rhizobiales > Aestuariivirgaceae > Anderseniella. The sequence continues at coordinate 5,898 of CAYMJJ010000089.1, read as the reverse complement.
ATCTATGGTCCGACGTGCGACCCGCTTGACGTACTCCCGGCGAAGCTGCCGCTGCCGGCGGACCTTCGCGAAGACGACGTTATCGAGTTCGGCGGCATTGGCGCCTACGGCAATGCGACCTCGACCCGGTTCAACGGCTATGGCGAGGCAGACGTGGTGCTGGCCGGCGAGGTTTTCGCTGGCTGAGGTCAGCGCGCCCCGGCTTTCAGCAGGATTTGCTCCATCTCGGTGAAGCCGCGCTGCCGGGCGTGGGCAAGAGCTGAAAGACCATCACCGTCGGGGATGTTCACGTCCGCGCCACCTGCTATCAGGATTTCCAGGATTTGCTGGTGGGCAGGCCCTCCATTGCCGAGGATGACGGCTTCTAGCAGGGCCGTCCACCCAAGCCGGTTGATGTGGTTGACCGGGCTACCCGTCTCCACCAGCAGCCGGACGGCCTCAACATGGCCTCGATCCGCCGCAGGAATAAGCGCCGAGCCGCCATAGCGGTTCACCCTGGTGTAATCAGGTCCGTACGGCAGCAGTATCTTCAGTATTTCCACATCTCCATTCGCGCCGGCCAGCAGGAATGGTGAGTCCTTGATGTTGTCCTGGGCGTTGATGTCGGCCCCGGCATCAGCCAGCACACGCGCCAGTTCGGCATCGCGGCGCTGTACCGCAATCAGCAAGGCCGTGCGTTTGCGGTTGTCGCGCGCATCTACCGGCGCACCAGCGGCGAGCAACTGCCTGACCTGGCCAGCATCGCCTTGTTCAGCGGCAGCAAGCAAGGCTGCGGCGGTGGTTTCATCTGCCATGGCGGGCATACCTCCAACACCAGCGACCAGCGCCGTTGCGATTGCCAGCACGGTGGCGGCACGCCGGGTCTGTCCAATCCGTTTCATCAGCCTCGCACATTCTCGCGGTCAAGGACCGTCATCATGGTCGCTGACATGGTCGCAATCAGTCTTGGTTGCCCGGTCTTGTGGGCGAATGCCCTGCCCTCACAGAATGACAGCGTACGGCCCGCCTTGATAACGCGGCCTTCAAAGGTGAACCGGGCGCCATCAGCAGGTGCCAGGAGGCTGGTCTTCAACTCGACGGTCAGAACGCCTGCATCAGCCGGCATCAGCGAGAACGCAGCATAACCGCATGCGCTGTCAAGCAACGTTGTGGTGACGCCGGCGTGGATGAAACCATGCTGCTGGGTCAGACGCTCATCAAAGCCGATGCTCAGGTCCACAGCACCTGGCTCGACCTTTACTACCTCGGCTCCCATCAGCGTCAGAGCATTCTGGCGAGCAAGGCTTTCCCGAACCCGGTGTTCGTAGTTGCCTGTCTGGGCCTGGAACCCGGTCATCCGGCCTCACCTGTACTTCGCGGCGGTGATGAACTCGCCAAAGCTCTCGCACCATACCACAACGGTATCAAACTCGTTGATGTTCACGCCTGCAGGCACGTCCACCACGAACCCGTTGAAGGTCTTCACGTGGCCGATCAGGGCCGCGGACGACTTGAGCGCGTTGAAGCCTGCCTCATCTTCGACGAAGCCTCTTGTCAGGTACAACCTGTAATCCGGCCCGGGTGCCAGTCTGCCCTTGTGGGCGATCTTCAGCGAGTTGATGCTCACCTCGCCCTCGCCCCAGTGCAGGAAGTCCGACCCTTTCAGGTCGCGGCGGAAACTGGCCGTGAAGGCGGCCGACTGGGCAACTGCCGCCAGTTCAGCCTCGTCCGGCGCGGTTGGCGCAATCAGGATCGGCAGGGTGTAGATGCCGAGCGCGAAACCGGCAGCTCCAAATCCCAGGTGGCTCAGCAGCAGCAACAGCTTTTTCACCGGCACGTTCCTCCCGTATCAAAAGATGCAAAAAGGGCGGCCCGCAGTGGAGCCGCCCCTGGATACCTTGCAGGCAGGTAACCGGCTTATGCGGCTTCTGCTTCTTCCTGCTCCTGGGTCGGACCGGAGTCCTGACCGCGTGCGGAAGGGTCACGATCAACCAGTTCGATCACGGCCATCGGTGCGGAGTCGCCATAGCGGAAGCCGGCCTTGAGCACGCGGGTATAACCGCCGTTGCGCTCCTTGTAGCGCTCACCGAGAACGGCGAACAGCTTGCGGACCTGCGCCTCATCGCGAACCTTTGAGAGGGCCTGACGGCGTGCATGCAGGTCGCCACGCTTGGCCAGCGTGATGAGCTTGTCTGCAATCGGCTTCAGTTCCTTGGCCTTTGGCAGCGTGGTGACGATCTGCTCATGCTTGATCAGCGCAGCAGCCATGTTGGCGAACATGGACTTGCGGTGCGAGCTTGTGCGATTGAGCTTCCGTCCGCTCTTCTTGTGGCGCATTGGCCTTCTCCTTGGGTAACTTCCACCGGGGCAGCCTCCCGGCCGTCCCGCTTGATCTAATCAGTAGTGCGTCTCGAACTTCTTGGCCAGCTCTTCGATGTTCTCCGGCGGCCAATTGTCGATGTCCATGCCGAGGTGCAGACCCATCTGGGCCAGCACTTCCTTGATCTCGTTCAGCGACTTGCGGCCGAAGTTCGGGGTGCGTAGCATCTCGCCTTCGGTTTTCTGGATCAGGTCACCGATATAGACGATGTTGTCGTTCTTCAGGCAGTTGGCAGAGCGAACCGACAGTTCCAGCTCGTCGACCTTCTTGAGCAGGGCTGCGTTGAATTCCAGCTCCGGCTTGTCGTCTTCCGCGACGACCTGCTGCGGTTCTTCGAAATTGATGAAGACCTGCAACTGGTCCTGCAGGATGCGCGCAGCATAAGCCACAGCGTCTTCAGGGGTCATGGAGCCATCGGTTTCGACGTTCAGGATCAGCTTGTCATAATCGAGCACCTGGCCTTCGCGGGTGTTCTCGACCTTGTAGGACACGCGCTTGACCGGCGAATACAGGCTGTCGACCGGGATCAGGCCGATCGGGGCATCTTCAGGACGATTGCGGTCAGCCGCAGCATAGCCCTTGCCGGTGTTCACGGTAAATTCCATGCGCACTTCCGCGCCTTCGTCCAGCGTGCAGATCGGCAGGGTCGGGTTGAGGATGGTGATGTCACCGGTTTCTTCAATGTCACCAGCGGTGACGGCGCCGGGGCCCTGCTTGCGCAGCATCAGGCGCTTGGGGCCTTCGCCCTGCATGCCGACGGCGATTTCCTTGATGTTCAGGATGATGTCGGTCACGTCTTCGCGCACACCGGCGATGGACGAGAATTCGTGCAACACGCCATCGATGTTGACGGACGTGACGGCGGCACCCTGCAGCGACGACAGCAGCACGCGGCGCAGCGAATTGCCCAGCGTCATGCCGAAGCCGCGCTCGAGCGGTTCGGCAACCAGCGTCGCAGACCGGCGGCGGTCACGACCGGCGCTGACGTCCAGCTTCATCGGCTTGATAAGATCCTGCCAGTTCTTCGTGTTCACGGTATCGACCTCTATGCAGTTGCGGGCATCACACGAACGAATGATCGCGGTAGACACCCTGAATAAATCAAGTAACAGCAGACCCAGTTATCTTTTGGCGCAGGGTCCGCCAATCAACCAACCGCTTTGCTAGACGCGACGGCGCTTGGGCGGACGCACGCCATTGTGCGGTATCGGGGTAACGTCGCGGATCGAGGTGACCTGCAGCCCAACCGACTGAAGCGCACGAAGAGCAGACTCACGGCCCGAACCGGGTCCGCAGACTTCAACTTCGACGGTCTTCATGCCGTGCTCCATGGCAGACTTGGCAGCCTGCTCTGCCGCCACCTGGGCAGCGTATGGAGTGGACTTGCGCGAGCCCTTGAACTTCATCTTGCCGGCCGACGACCAGGCAATGGTATTGCCCTGCACATCGGTGATGGTGATCATCGTGTTGTTGAACGTGGAGTTCACGTGCGCAACACCGGCGATGATGTTCTTGCGCTCCTTGCGGCGCATGCGTGTCGGTTCTTTGGCCATCTAAATTGCTTTCCGTAAAATCGGCAGTTACTTCTTCTTGCCGGCGATTGCCTTGGCAGGACCCTTGCGGGTGCGAGCGTTGGTGTGGGTGCGCTGACCGCGAACCGGAAGGCCGCGGCGGTGACGCAGGCCGCGGTAGCAGCCCAGGTCCATCAGGCGCTTGATGTTCATCGCGGTTTCGCGGCGAAGGTCGCCCTCGACCATGAAGTCGCGGTCGATGGTTTCGCGGATCTGGATGACCTCGGCGTCCGTCAGTTCGTTCACACGGCGCTCGGGGGCGATGTTGACCACCTCACAGATCTGCTTGGCAAACTTTTCGCCAATACCGTGAATGTATTGCAGCGCGATGACTACGCGCTTGTTCGTCGGAATGTTTACGCCAGCGATACGAGCCACGACGCTAATCTCCTGCCTGCGGCCCGCCCGGTACGATACCGGCATGCGCGCCTCTTAAATGAACCTTTAGGACGGTTTGTTGGTGCCTCACGGCAACAAGGCTCACCCCAAGTGGACGCAATACCACTTGCGGTCAGCCTCTCAGCAACCGGATTGCGGCAGTTTCTATGCCGGATTCCCCGGCACGTCAACCGTCAAGCCGCCAATCCGGCGAGGCACCGCCTAACCTTCCAGAACCTCCATGATCTGACGGGTCACTTCATCCATGTCCGCCATGCCATCCACACTGCGAAGGTTACCCTTCCCGGCGTAATACTCGATCAGCGGTGCCGTCTGCGCATGATAGACATCGAGACGCTTCTTGAGCGCTTCTGCGTTGTCGTCTGCGCGCGGACCACCCGCTGTTTCGGACGCACGCTTCTCGATGCGTCCAAGCAATATCTCGTCGTCAACTTCCAGCTCGACGACAGCATCCAGTGTCTTGCCCTTGCGCTGCAGCATCTCGTCGAGAGCTTCGGCCTGGGCGGTATTGCGGGGAAAACCGTCAAGAATGAAACCATTCTTGCAGTCTTCGTCCTCGATCCGGTCGGATATGATGCCGACGACCACTTCATCCGGCACCAGTTCGCCGCGGGCCATGATGTCCTTGGCCTTGAGGCCAACCGGCGTTCCGGCAGCTACGGCAGCGCGCAGCATGTCGCCGGTGGACAGCTGCTTCATGCCCTTGGCGTCTTCGATGCGAGCTGCCTGGGTACCCTTGCCGGCGCCGGGCGGGCCCAAGAGAATGATGTTCATCGGCGGCCCCCCCGGAGTTTTGTCTTCTTCATCAGCCCTTCGTACTGCTGGGCCAACAGATGACTTTGTACCTGCGTCACAGTGTCCATCGTCACTGACACGATGATGAGCAATGAGGTGCCACCGAAATAGAACGGTATGGCGGCGTAGGACGTCAGGATTTCCGGCAGGATACAGACAGCGGCCAGGTACAGTGCACCAGTAACGGTGATGCGGGTCAGCACGTAGTCGATGTACTCTGCAGTCCGCTCGCCCGGACGGATGCCAGGAATGAAGCCGCCATACTTCTTCAGGTTGTCCGCCGTCTCCTTCGGATTGAACATGATCGCCGTGTAGAAGAAGGCGAAGAAGATGATCAGCCCGATATAGATGGCCAGGAACAGTGGCTGGCCACGGCCCATCAGCGCGTTGACGGTGTTGAGCCAGTCAGGTCCGGCACCCTGGCTGAAGTTCGATACCGTGATCGGCAGCAGCAGCAGCGACGAGGCAAAGATCGGCGGTATGACGCCGGCGGTATTGAGTTTCAGCGGCAAGTGCGACGGATCCACGTTCTGGACCTGGTTGCCGACTTGTCGCTTCGGATATTTCACCAACAGCCGCCGCTGGGCGCGCTCCACAAACACGATGAAGGCGATGGTCACCAGGGCCATGACGATGATACCCAGGATGAAGAACGTCGACATCTGGCCGGTGCGGCCAAGCTCGAGAATGGCGGCAATGGCGGAGGGCAGTTCGGCGATGATGCCGGCGAAGATGATCAGCGAGATGCCGTTGCCGATGCCGCGCGCGGTGATC
>CAYMJJ010000088.1:0-10443 GCA_964390445.1 uncultured Anderseniella sp. | reverse complement strand
AGCCGCAGGTTGGCCTCGACCATTTCCTTCTTGGCGATGCGCGCCTCGCGCTCGCCCTTCTGCACCGCATGCACGATGCGGCGGAACTCGGGAATCTGCAGGCCGGTGTCGGACGCCAGCGAGTGGATCTCCTCGCGGATCTCCTTGATGGTGTCCTTTTCCTTGGCGACGAAATCCTTCCAGCCGTGCTTGGCCAGCCGCGACACGCGCCGCACCCAGTTGGCGTCAAGCTCCTCGCCCTGGTACTCCTCGAGGAACACCTTGCGCGGCACCTTGTGGCTTTCGGCCAGCCGCAGCAGGCGGCCTTCCAGCGAGATCAGCCGGCGGTTGATGTCATAGAGCTGCTCGACCAGCGCCTCGATACGCGCGGCATTGAGCGACAGCGACTTCACGTCCTCGATGATCTCGTCGCGCAGCTTCTTGTAGCGGCGCGCCTGGGACGACGACAGCGCGGTCTTCTCGGCCACTTCCTGGTCCTGCAGCTTCCGCAGCGACTTGTAGGTCTTGGCGATGCGGTCGAAGGTTTCCAGCACGTGCGGCTTCAGTTCCGCTTCCATCGCGGCCAGCGACACGTTGGCCTCTTCTTCATCGTCCTCGTCGTCCTCGTCTGGCATTTCGGCCGGTTCGAAATCGTCGGCGGACAACACTTCATCATCCAGGCTGCGGCGGGGGCTGCGTGTCTTGGCGCGCATCTCTTCGGCTGCCTTTTCGCGCCGATCGGCTTCGGCCTTGCGGGCTTCCTTTTCCTTGCGTTCGCGCTCTTCGGGGGTCGGGCCTTCAACCTTCTTGGCATCCGGGCCGGCATAGGTGGCCTCAAGATCGATGATGTCACGCAGCAGGATCTTGCCTTCGTTCAGTTCATCACGCCAGATGATGATGGCCTGGAAGGTCAGCGGGCTTTCGCAAAGCCCTGAGATCATCGCCTCGCGGCCGGCCTCGATGCGCTTTGCAATGGCAATTTCGCCCTCGCGCGACAAAAGCTCCACCGAGCCCATTTCACGCAGGTACATGCGCACCGGGTCATCGGTGCGGTCGGCGGAGGCGGGCGTATTGGACCCCGACTTCACCACACCGGTATGGGCGCTTTCGGCCACCTCGGTGGTGTCTTCGGTCTCTTCTTCGGTTTCCACCACGTTGATGCCCATGTCGGTCAGCATCGCCATGATGTCTTCAATCTGCTCCGACGACACCTCGTCCGACGGCAACACTTCGTTCAGTTCGTCATAGGTCACGAAGCCTCGTTGCTTCGCGAGCTTGATCATGCGCTTCACGCCGGCATCGCTGAGGTCGAGAACCGGGCCATCGCTGCCCGTTTCGGGCACCTCTGGGTCATCAATGGCAGTTTCAGGCGCAGGGGCCTTTTTCACTGCGGCCTGGGTGTCTCGTGCCTGTGCTCTTGCCATTCGTTTGCGCTCGCTCGTCTTGGGTGCGTGCCAGGTTTGGGGCCACCGGGCCGGTCTGGCAGGGCTGATTCCCTGATTCGGTTTGGTTTCGGGCTGGTTGGTGCTTATCGCCCCATCGCCGTTAACCGCGTCTTAATCATGTCTGTCCGGCGCCGTTCTGGTCGTCGCGGTACACCGGAAGTGATCGCCGCCGGGTCGTAAAACCCTGCTTCAAAAACTGCTCAGCCTGTGGGGTTGGACAGTCGTCCCGATGCCTCGCCGTAGCCGTCAACGCTCGCTTCCGCGCCCGCCATCGACTGCAATTGCTCCCTCACCTCGTTGAGAACGTTGAGATTCTCTTCACTCGGATGTTCGGCGAGGCGCAATTCGGCCCGTCTCAGTTCCTTCTCCAGCGTCACCAGTTTCCGGTTCATTGCCAGCAATTGCCCGAGGCCCGTGCCTGCATCCTTGTCGGCTGCATCGGCGCGCGCAAACCAGCAATCGTGGTGCCGGGCCTGAGTTTCCAGGTCATCAATGACTGCGCCCATCCCGGTGTGGATTAAGTGGTCGCGCAAGCCTGATGATTCAAGGTCTTTCCCAGAGGCGCATGTATCTATGATTCGCCGGCGCAAAGAGTCAAGTTCGGCGACAGGAATATCGAGTGCGGCAATTTCCTCGATTCGTTCCAACGCCAGGCCGGGGTGGTTGACCAGTGTCAGCAGGATGAAGCCCAGTCGCCGCTGTGCCGCTGCTTCGCCCGATGGTCGCGCCGCCAACGCACGCAACTGGGGCGATGCCGGCTGAGACATTTCCCACGGCTGTTTCTGCTGCCAGCGGCCACGCCCGCCAGTCCCGCGCTGCTGGAATGCTGCGCCGCCCCGCCTGCCGCTGCCATGGCCGCCACGATAGCCGCCTCCGGTCTTGCCGAACAGCGTGCGAACCCGCTCGCGCATGTCGTCGTGGTAGTATCTGCGCACAGACTGGTCACCGATCTGGCCAACCACTGCCATCAGGTCTGCCTCGAACCGTGCCTTGCGTTCCGGCGTGGAACGGTCATTGCCAGCCAATGCCCGCCGCCACACCATGTCGGCCATCGGTTCGGCCGCCTCGATCACCTGCCGGACCGCGTCCGCCCCGCCAGACTTCAGCAGGTCATCCGGGTCCTGCCCGTCCGGCAGCAGCGCAAACCGCAGCGAATTGCCCGGCGACAGGTGCTCCAGCGCCAGGTCCAGCGCCCGCCACGCCGCCTTCAGCCCCGCCTCGTCACCGTCGAAACACAACACCGGCTCCGGCGTCATCTTCCACATCAGGCCAAGCTGGTCCTGCGTCAGCGCGGTCCCGAGCGGTGCCACCGCATGGGCCATGCCGGCGCGGGCAAAGGCAATCACGTCCATGTAGCCTTCGCAGGCAATCAGCGCACCTGCGCCATGGGCGGCCTTGCGCGCCTTGTCCATGTTGTAGAGCACCGTGCCCTTGTGAAACAGCGGCGTATCAGGTGAATTGAGATACTTCGCCATCGCATCGGCAGCCATCGCCCGCCCGCCAAACGCGATCACCCGCCCACGCGGGTCACGGATCGGAAACATGATCCGGTCGCGGAACCGGTCATAGCTGGGCCGCCCGTCATCGGGCTTGATTACCAAGCCCGCCTCGATCATCTGCTCGGTGTCGATGTCCTTCGACTGCAGGTAGCCGCTCAGCGCGCGCCGGTCATCAGGCGCAAACCCGATGCCGAAATCCTGCTGCACCTGCGCACTCAGCCCACGTGTGGTCAGGTAACCGCGCGCCCTGGCACCTGCTGCCGTATCAAGTTGCCGCACGAAGAAATCCTGCGCCATCTGCATCACATCATACAGGCTTGCGCGCAGCTTCTCGCGGGCTTCTGCTTCCGGCGTCATCCTGGGCAGTTCAAGTCCTGCCTCCATCGCCAGCCGCTCGACGGCCTCGGGAAACGGTACGCCTTCCTTTTCAACCAGATAGGTGAAGATGTCACCCGACACCTTGCACCCGAAACAGTGATAGCGCCCCTTGTTGTCCTCGCAGTGGAAGCTCGGCGTCTTCTCGCCATGAAACGGGCAGCACGCCCAGAAGTCGCCGCGGCCGGCGTTGGTCTTGCGCTTGTCCCACGCCACCGTCCTGCCGATAACCGAGGAGATCGACACGCGGGCGCGGATTTCATCCAGGAATGAGGGTGGGAAGCGCATGGTCGCACATTATCCAGAAAACACCCACTGCGCCAAACTATCGTTGCGCGATACACAGTCTCACAAACGCGTCAGGCCAGCCAATTCTTGACGATCGGTCATTTACAACCATGCCAAGTCGGTTGATGCTACCTTCGGGTGTGCGAACTCGATGACTTCGCGCACTCGTGGCGGGCATGGCCGCAGAGGGTTCAAGTCTACTTACTCCCCCCAGTAAAAACCTGGATACTCAAGCAGCCGTGCCCGCCATCACCGGCGACACCGTGAACTGTTGCGCGAGCGTCAGCCCAGGCGGGCTTTCACCATCGCGCCCGCACGCGCCATGTCCATCTGGCCGGCAAACCGCTCCTTGAGCACGCCCATCACCCGGCCCATGTCCTTGAGGCCGGACGCTTCAAGTTCCTTGACCACGGACGCAACAGCAACTTCGGTTTCAGCATGCCCCATCTGCTCCGGCAGGAATTCCTCGATGATGGTCACTTCCTCGCGCTCTGAAGCGGCAAGTTCGGGCCGGCCACCCTTCTCGTAGCTTTCGGCAGATTCCCGGCGCTGCTTGATCATTCGCACCAGAATTTCCTGCATCCCGGCCTCGGTCAGGCTTTCATCCTTGCCGGTGCCGCGATTCTGGATTTCGCGGTCCTTGAACGCAGCCGAGATCAGCCGGAGCGTCGACAGTCGCGTCTTGTCGCCACTGCGCATGGCGTCCTTCAGGTGCTGGTTCACCCGGTCTCGAAGCGAATCGGTCATGGCTGTAATGCCCTTTCGTGCCACCACAGGCAGCTACGGCGCGCCTTAAAATTCAGGCCACCGTACATAGTAACGTCGCCACACGCGTGCAAGCACCGTCTCAACCTGCGGCACTGCGCCGGGCAAAACCTCAGCCGCCCTGCTTGACCTTGCCGGTGCGCCTCACTAGGTTCCGCCAAGTTCCTCCAGATACAGGTATGTGCGCCCATGTCGCCCGCGAAAGCAAAAACCCGCCCGGCCCCGTCAGGTCTGGGCCGTTCCAGTACGCCTGCGCCCGCTTGGGATGTCCCTGCAACCACCGCCCGCCTCGTGCTTGCCGATGGTACCGTGATCGAGGGCATGGGTCTTGGCGCCACCGGCACCGCCGCCGGCGAAGTGTGTTTCAACACCGCCATCACCGGCTACCAGGAAATCCTCACCGACCCCTCCTATGCCGGCCAGATCATCACCTTCACCTTCCCTCACATCGGCAATGTCGGCACCAACGACGATGACACCGAGACCACCAACCTCGCCGCGGCGTCTGGCGTGCGCGGATGCGTGCTGAAGGCCGACATCACCAACCCGTCCAACTACCGCTCGGCAAAGCACCTCGACGCCTGGCTGAAAGCGCGCGGCATAATCGGCATTGCCGGTATCGATACCCGCGCCCTGACCGCCCTGATCCGCGAGAAGGGCATGGCCAATGCCGTCATCGCCCACAACCCCAAGGCCAGCTTCAGGATCGACGACCTCAAGGCCGAAGCAGCCGCCTGGCCAGGCCTTGAGGGTATGGACCTCGCGAAGGAAGTCTCCAGCACCCAGCGCTACGACTGGGACGAGAAACTGTGGCAATGGCCGCAAGGTTACAGCGCCCAGCAGGAGCTCCGCTTCAACGTGGTTGCCATCGACTACGGAGCCAAGCGCAACATCCTGCGCTGCCTCGCCGAACAGGGCTGCAAGGTCACTGTCGTTCCCGCCGATACAAGCGCCGAAGACATTCTGGCGATGAACCCCGACGGCATCTTCCTGTCCAACGGCCCCGGTGACCCGGCCGCCACCGGCAAATACGCCGTGCCGGAAATCCGCAAGCTGGTGGACAGCGGCAAGCCTGTGTTCGGCATCTGCCTCGGCCACCAGATGCTCGCGTTGGCGCTGGGCGGCAAGACAGTCAAGATGCACCAGGGCCATCACGGCGCCAACCACCCGGTCAAGGACCACACTACCGGCAAGGTCGAGATCACCTCGATGAACCACGGCTTTGCCGTGGACCCGGACAGCCTGCCCGCCAATGTCGAGCAGACCCACGTGTCGCTGTTCGACGGCTCCAACTGCGGTATCCAGTTGAAGGGCAAGCCGGTATTCTCGGTCCAGCACCACCCCGAGGCCTCGCCCGGCCCGCAGGACTCGCACTACCTGTTCGCCCGCTTTGCCGACTACATGGCCAAGGCCAGTTGACAGGTTTCAGCCACCACAACCCCGGAGCGCCGTCATGAAGAGAACCGGCATTGCAGCCATGTTCGGCGCTGGTGAGGTAAAGACCTTTCTGGGTGTGCCGGCCTGTCCTTCGCCCAGCCAGGTCAAGGCCAGGGCAGCAGTCCTCGGCGTGCCCTGCGCCACGCCCTACGCTTCTGTCGGCCCGTACTGCGCCGAAGGCCCCGCTGCGATTCGCGCCGCCGCCGCCCCCTATGCCGCGAACCTCATGCACATGGACTTCGATTTCGGTGAACCGCTGCTGCCGGGCGGCGTGGCCGATGCCTGCGATCTTGGCGACCTACCCTACGGCGACGACAACGAGGCCAACCGGCAGACAATCCGCACCGCCGTGGCTGGCATCCTCGACGCTGGTGCCGTGCCGCTTCTGATCGGCGGCGATGACTCCATCCCCATCCCCATGCTGCAAGCCTTCGAAGGCCGCGGTGACTACACCATCGTCCAGATCGATGCCCACATCGACTGGCGCGACGACGTCGGCGGCGAACGCTGGGGGCTGTCGTCGACCATGCGCCGTGCATCGGAAATGCCGCACATCAAGTCGATCATCCAGGTCGGCGCACGCAACATCGGCTCCGCCCGCCCGCAGGAATATGCCGACGCCACCGCATGGGGCGCGAAATTCTTCACCGCCCGCGACGTCGCATCAAACGGCATTCAACCAGTCATCGACGCCATTCCCGCCGGGGCCAATGTGATCATCTGCTTCGACTGTGACGGGCTGGACCCCTCGATCATGCCCGCCGTCATCGGGCGCGCACCGGGCGGCTTGAGCTACTGGCAGGTGGTCGAACTGATGTCGGCCATCTCGGCCAAGGCCCGCATCGCGGGCTTCGACCTGGTGGAGTTCATGCCGGACCAGGACGTCGACGGGCTTGGCGCGCTGACCGCCTATCGCATGGTCTCGACCGTCATGGGCCTTGTCGCCCGCCAGCAATAGCCGGCGCGCTGAAGCTTCAGTTGGCGAAGTTGATCGGCTTGCCGCCAGCATAGTATTCGCCGCCGCGCTGCTCGAAGCTGCGACACCCGGCACCACGCCCGGGAAAATCTCCCGACGGGTCGAACCGGTCGCACATCCGGCCCTTCTCGGTCCACCAGAACCCGTTGCCGCTGCCGCCCGAGGCGCTCCAGCTCAACCGGCCATCATCGGCGAGGGTAATGCGCGCATCCTTGCCGTCCACCCGCGCCAGTACGGTCCGGCCGGACAGGACCTCCTTGATCTCTTCCTTTTCGAGGTTGCCGCGATAGGGTGCCGAGCTGTCGTTACTGGCCGTAGGCAGACCCGCTTCAACCGGCTTGGTTTCCGCCGGCTTGGCACGCGGTGACGGAACCGCAGCGGTCTTCTTCGTTTCGTCAGGCTTTGCCGCCGTGCCGGCGTCTGCCTTGGCAGCCTCCTGAGCAGCCTTTGCATCGGCCTTGGCAGCCTTGCTGCCCGGCTTCGGACGCGGTATCGGCACATCTCCGGATGAATTTGTGGACGCAGACTTCTGCGAGTCCGTGCCCTGTTGGCCCGTTGCGCCGCGCACCTCGTCAACAGACCTGGCCCGTGACCAGTTGCCGGCCGACGGCACCTGCACGTCATCACCTGCCTTGCCTTGCGCCAGGGCGTCCGGTGTACCGGTTGTTGCCAGCATGATTGCCGCCGCGACAAGGGCTCCGGCAGTTGCGCGCATCATCGCGTCTCCCCTATTTCTGCAAACTCCTGCAAAAGTTCTAGCAGCCTCGCGAGTCAATCTCAACGCCACCTTGGCGTGCAGAAGACCACCACCAGCTTGCCATCAGCCAGGCCATCCTGTCATATCCCACCCCATGAGCACTGAAGCCCCAGGCAACGAACCGCCCCGCCTTCGCCTGCGCATCCAGTTTGGCGACACCGCCATGCTGGGCCCCGGCAAGGCTGACCTGCTGGAGCAGATCCGCAGCACCGGCTCCATTGCAGCTGCCGGCCGGGCCATGTCCATGAGCTACAAGCGCGCCTGGTTGCTGGTCGAGGAAATGAACCACGCCTTCCGTGAACCGCTGGTCGACAGCACCCGCGGCGGAACCAAAGGCGGCGGCGCGCACCTCACAGGCATGGGCGAGACTGTACTCGATCATTATCGCAAACTCGAAGACATCGCGGCCAATGCAGGCGCGGCCCACATCGGCACGTTGCGATCGCTGCTAAGCGATATGTCCAAAGAAAAATAACGGTTGCAAGCCTGGACACCGTCGGCAATATTTCCCGCCGGACATATCGGACTACAAGGCGAGACAAGCTTGACTGTTTTCAGCACCATGAAAAAGCTCCGCGCCGCTTTTGCGGCATCGATGCTGGCCATCGGCCCGGCAATCGCTGCACCCGCGCCAGTTTCAGCAGAGAACGTCACGGTGTTCGCAGCCGCCTCCCTGAAGACCGCGCTGGATGACTTTGCAGCCACCTGGCAGCAACAGACCGGCCACACGGTGACCATCTCATATGCCGGCTCCGGCGCGCTCGCCAGGCAGATCATCGCCGGCGCACCAGCCGACATCTTCATTTCCGCCAACATCACGTGGGCCGACCAGGTCGAGAAGGCCGGTTTTGGCACCCAGTCCGGCAGGCGGGACATTCTTGGCAACACGCTGGTGTTGATTGCCCACGGCAAGAACGCCACACCACTGGACATCACATCGAACCTCGACCTGCCCGGCCTGCTGGCAGGCGGCAAGCTGGCCATGGCCATGGTCGATGCTGTACCGGCCGGCATGTATGGCAAGGCGGCGCTGACCTCGCTCGGCTTGTGGGACAAGATCGCCCCCTCCGTTGCCCAGACTGACAACGTGCGCGCCGCACTGGTACTGGTCTCGACCGGCGAAGCGCCGCATGGCATCGTCTACGCAACCGACGCGTCTGCGGCGGACAATGTAACGGTCATCGGCACCTTTCCGCCAGGCAGCTACCCGGACATCATCTACCCGGCTGTCCTGTTGACAAACGCTGCCGATGCTGCCGACACGTTGTTCTTCGATGCGCTGAGCAACGACGACGCCGATGCAGCTTTTGCCCGGCACGGATTCAAGGTGTTGAACTGACAACGTGACCGACTGGTTGTCCCCACAGGAATGGCAGGCCGTGGCATTGTCGCTGCAGGTAGCTGCCGTTGCCACCATCGCCAGCCTGCCCGCTGGCGTCTTCATCGCATACGCGCTAGCCCGCTGGCAGTTTCCCGGCAAGCAACTGCTGAACGGCCTCGTGCACCTGCCGCTCATCCTGCCGCCGGTGGTCACGGGTTACCTGCTGCTGCTCACCATGGGCCGCAAGGGCTTTGTCGGCCAGTACCTCTACGAGTGGTTTGGCCTGGTGTTCGCCTTCCGCTGGACAGGCGCTGTACTGGCGGCGGCCATCATGGCGTTCCCGCTGATGGTGCGCTCGATCCGGCTATCGATCGAGGCGGTGGACCCCCGCCTTGAACAAGCCGGTTCGACGCTGGGCGCAAGGCCCGCCTGGGTGTTCGCCACCGTCACCTTGCCGCTCATCCTGCCTGGCATCCTCGCCGGTGCCATCCTCGCCTTCGCCAAGGCGATGGGCGAATTCGGTGCCACCATAACCTTCGTTTCGAATATTCCCGGCGAGACCCAGACCATCCCGTCCGCCATCTACGCCTTCCTGCAGGTGCCCGGCGGCGATGCGTCCGCCATGCGCCTCGTCGTCATCTCCGTGGTGGTCGCCATGGCGGCCCTGCTGCTCTCCGAGGTTGCAGCGCGGCGCATCGCGGCGCGGGTTGCAGTGTCGTGATGCTGGAGGTTTCCCTCACCCACGCCTTCGGCGGCTTCCACCTCGACACAAGTTTCGAGGCACCGCCCGGCATCACGGTGCTGTTCGGCCGTTCAGGCTCTGGCAAGACCACTATCGTCAACGCCGTTGCGGGCCTGCTCAAGCCGGACCGGGGCCGTATCGCGGCGAACGGCCAGGTGCTGCTGGATACCGCAAACCGCATTTGCCTGCCGCCGCATGCCCGGCGCATCGGCTACATCTTCCAGGAAGGCCGCCTGTTCCCCCACCTCACCGTGGCGCAGAACCTCGATTACGGCCGCTGGTTTGCCCCGCGCGGCACCGCACCTGCAGATAGCGCCCGCATCATCGAGATGCTCGGCATCGGCCACCTGCTCACCCGCTACCCGGCCAGATTGTCAGGCGGCGAGAAACAGCGTGTCGCCATTGGCCGGGCGCTGCTGTGCGCACCACAACTCATCCTCGCCGATGAGCCGCTTGCCTCGCTCGACGAGACCCGCAAGGCCGAAATCCTGCCCTACTTCGAGCGGCTGCGCGACGAGGTGTCGGCGCCCATCCTCTATGTCAGCCACGCCGCGGCAGAAGTGGCGCGCCTTGCCACCACCGTTGTTGCCCTGCAGGACGGCAAGGTGCTGCGCCAGGGTCCTGCCGCGCAGGTGCTGGGTGATCCGTCCGTCACCCCCACCGGCGCGCGCGAGGCCGGCGCAATGGTTGAAGCCCGGATCGCCGCCCATCATGACGACGGACTGACCGAGGTCATTGCAGGCAGCGAGCACCTGCTGCTGCCGCGCCTGCCGCAAGCCTCCGGCACTCAGGTGCGCATCCGTATCGCCGCCCACGATGTCATCCTGGCCCGGTCCCGCCCAACTGGAATTTCTGCCCT
>CAYMJJ010000087.1:0-10491 GCA_964390445.1 uncultured Anderseniella sp. | reverse complement strand
GCAGGCTGAGCAGGCCCTCGCCGCCATTGGCGAAGAACGCATCCGAGGGGCCACCGTCTTCATCGATGAACTGGACGCCGGCCCACTTGTCGACAACGCCGGACACGATCAGGCCAAGCTGGCGATCATAGTCCATGTCGGCCGCGCCGGCGACGGTGGTGGAGGCGAGCAATGCTGCTGCTGCTGCGAGAATGCGCTTCTTCATTGGACGCCCCTGCGAAGGATTTATTATTTGTATGCGTATCGCTACTACACCCGAGGGGTGAGTCCAATCGGGTAAATTCCGTGGCGCAAACATTTTCAACAGGTGTGACTTTTCTGCCACACGGCTGGAAACTGCAGGCACCAAAGAAAAACCCCGGACACTGGCCTCAGCATCCGGGGTTGAAGTTCAATCAGGGAGGATCGCCACTCACTTACAAGCTACGGCTGTTCCACTGTTCCAGGGTCATCATCTGCGCGCCGATCATGTCGTAGCGCACGGCATAGAAGCCGTCAGCGCGGGTGACGAGGGCTTCGGGATGGGTTTCCACCAGGTCCTGCGCCATCACGCCAACCCAGGTGGTGACCGGGTCAGACTTGTACTTCCAGCTGTAGACCTTGTTGCCGGCGTCATCGGTGCCCAAGGCCACGATATCGGTCTTGAGGCGAATGTCGGAGCCGAAGCCTCCGGTGTCTCCGGAGCAAGAGTGATTGAAGTTCGGCGTGTCGAGTGTTGCGCCCTGACGATCAACCGTCAGCATGTCGCCCGAGAACGAGTAGCTGGTGCCGACCATGACAACATGATCGTCAACATCGCCAAAGACCGAGCAGTTGTCACGGAACGTGCCGCGGTAGGCGAGGTAGACCGGCGTATCACCAATGATCGGCATGCCGGCCAGGGTAAAGTCGTAACGTGCACCAACGCTGAAAATGTCCACATCGGTTGCGGCGTTGGTGATGTCGAGATTCATGTACGTGCCTTCAAGCTGAAGGCGGGACGTGGTTGTCGGGAACCAGCGCAACACGCCGCGGACGAAGTAGCCGTCATCAAGCGGAGACACCGCGAAGGTGCGTGCATCATAGTCCACGTAACCGCCCTGAGCGTAGAACGTGATATCGTTCATGTAGATCTGGGCTTCACCACCGAAGAACGAATAGTCATGCCGCAAGGCACCGAACGATGCAGCACCTGCACCGGCCAGACCACCCAGCAGGAACGAGCCCGGATCACGGTGGCTGAGGTGGAAGGCACCCTGGAAGTTGTAGCGCGGGCCGAAAACGTCGTTATCGAACGGGGCTTCCAGCGCGTTGGAATTGTACTCGTACTTGACGTCCGTCTGGGCAGACAGGCTGGCACCGAGCGGCAGGCTCAGGCGGCCTTCACCACCGTTTGCGAACACGGTGTCGTCATCAACGCCGTCATCGATGAACTGTACGCCGACCCACTTGTCAACCACGCCGGAGACGATCAGGCCAAGCTGGCGCTCGTAGTCCATGTCGGCTGCGCTGGCCATGCTGGTGGATGCGAGAAGGGCTGCGGTTGCAGCAAGGATATGCTTTTTCATCGGAGGTCCCCTGCGACTCGATCGTGTGCAAAATCGTCTTATTAAAGAGCACATCTTGCCGGGTTTTGCAGGCCAAAAGTGAGTTTTGCAGGCTTTTTATCGTGAACCGTGACATATATGCCACAGTTTGCAGCGAGTTGATTCCGTGCCAGTGCGGCAAGCCATGCATTGCGCGGCGTTGCCGCTTTATGTATAAGCCCGCAATCCGATTGCCGGGCTCGTTCACCCCTGGAGGAGATCCCGGCCGGATTTTCACTGCGTATTCGGCTGCTTAGCGGCTGAACTGCGCTCATATCGATGCATGACAGCAGGAGACTTGGACGATGTCACAGACCGTCAATCTTAATGCTGCCTCGCGCGACCGGGCCGGCAAGGGGGCCGCCCGGGCCGTTCGTCGCGAAGGCCGCGTCCCGGGAGTAATCTACGGCGACAAGAAAGAACCCCAGATGATTTCGATGGAATACCGGGAACTCATGAAGCAGGTCCAGACCGGCCGCTTCATGTCGACCCTGGTGGACATCAATGTCGACGGCACCAAGGTGCGTGCGATCCCGCGCGACCTGCAGTTCGACCCGGTTCGTGACTTCATCATCCACGTCGACTTCCTGCGGCTGGGCAAGAATGCCCGCATCGCCGTCATGGTGCCGGTGCACTTCATCAATGAAGACCAGTCCAGGGGCCTCAAGCGCGGCGGCGTGCTCAACGTGGTGCGTCACGAGGTTGAAGTGATGTGCCCGGCTGACGAGATCCCGGACGGCTTCGAAGTTGACCTGGCGGGCCTCAACCTGGGCGACAACATCCATTCGTCCGACCTCACGCTGCCGGAACACGTCACGTTCGTGATTACTGACCGTGACTTTACCATCGCCACCATTGCAGCTCCTTCGGGCGGTGCATCGGATGACGACGCTGCTGACGCAGGTGAAGCAGCCGAAGACGGTGAAGCGGAAGGTGAAGGCGAGGAAGCTGCTGAAGAAGGCGGCGAGAGCTGATACCGGCCTGCCCGGGTTGATGGTATCTGCCGGGGCCACCAAACGAGGCTCACATGCTGATCATTGCAGGCCTTGGCAATCCCGGTCCGAAACATGCCGGTCAACGGCACAATATCGGTTTCATGGCGGCGGACGAGATCGTTCGCCGCCATGGCTTTTCGCCGTGGCGCAAGAAGTTCCAGGCCGAGGTTTCGGAAGGGCTTCTGGGCGGTGAGACCGCGCTGGTGATGAAGCCGCAGACCTATATGAACGAGTCCGGCCGGGCAGTCGGCGAGGCGCTGAGGTTCTATAACCTCGGGCCTGAAAACCTCGTGGTGCTTTATGACGAGCTTGACCTGGCGCCGGGCAAGCTGCGCATCAAGACCGGTGGCGGGGCAGGCGGGCACAATGGCATCCGCTCGATCGACGCGCATTGCGGCAAGGACTATCGCCGGGTGCGGCTGGGCATCGGCCACCCCGGTCACAAGGACCGGGTGACGGGCTACGTGCTGGGCGACTTCGCAAAGGCCGACCATGACTGGCTCCACCCGCTGCTCGACGCGGTGGGGTCTCACGCCGGGCTCCTGGCGGCGGGAGATGATGCAGGGTTCATGAACAAGGTGGCGCTGGCGATCGGCTCGATGGCCGGTGAGGCGGACAAGCCGGCTGCACCAAGAAAGCAGAGCCACATTCACCAGGCCAGGCAGCCGGCCAAGAAGCCGCCGATGGCCAAATCCGGCCCGATGGCCGACATGCTGAGAAAAATCCTGGGCAACAAGGACGATAAGTGATGGGCTTCAAGTGTGGCATCGTGGGTCTGCCGAACGTCGGCAAGTCGACCCTGTTCAATGCATTGACGCAGACTGCGGCGGCACAGGCGGCCAATTATCCGTTCTGCACGATCGAGCCCAATGTGGGCGACGTGGCGGTGCCGGACCCGCGCCTGACCAGCCTGGCGGGTATTGCCAGATCGGCCCAGATCATCCCGACGCGGCTGACATTCGTGGACATTGCAGGCCTGGTGAAGGGTGCCTCCAAGGGTGAGGGCCTCGGCAACCAGTTTCTCGCCAACATTCGCGAGGTGGATGCGGTAGCCCACGTGGTGCGTTGCTTCGAGGACGGCGATATCACCCATGTCGAAGGCCGCATCGACCCGCTGGCCGACATCGAGACCATCGAAACCGAACTGATGCTGGCGGACCTTGAGAGCCTGGAAAAGCGCATTGCGGGCGTCGAGAAGAAGGCGAAGTCGGGCGAGAAGCAGGCCAAGGCCGACTACGAGTTGATGTTGCGCCCGCTTGAACTGCTGCGCGAAGGCCGCCCCGCGCGCGAGCTTGAGGTGGCTGACGACGAGATCAAGGCGTTCCGGATGCTCGGCCTGCTCACCTCCAAGCCGGTGCTTTACGTCTGCAATGTCGAGGAGGCATCCGCCGACCAGGGCAATGCGTTTTCCGACAAGGTGAAGCAGTTTGCTGCGTCGCAAGGGGCCGAAGCGGTGGTCGTGTCGGCCAAGATCGAAAGCGAGATCGCGGTGCTCGACGATGAAGAGCAGCGCGAGTACCTGGAAGCCATCGGGCTGGAAGAACCGGGCCTCAACCGGGTGATCCGCGCGGGCTACCGGCTGCTGAAGCTCTTGACCTACTTTACCGTCGGCCCCAAGGAAGCCCGCGCCTGGACCATCACCGCAGGCACCCGCGCACCGGGCGCTGCGGGGGTCATTCACACCGACTTCGAGAAAGGCTTCATCCGCGCTGAAACCATCGCCTATGACGACTATGTCTCGCTGGGCGGCGAGGCGGGCGCGCGCGATGCCGGCAAGATGCGGCTGGAAGGCAAGGAGTATACCGTCGCCGACGGTGACGTGATGCACTTCCGCTTCAACACCTGAGTCCTGACGCTAGCGACCGGGACTCGCGATCCTGCGCTTGACCATGCGCGACCAGCAGCCGTCAGGCACTGCTCCAGTGTCAAGCGTGGCGATGTAATGCACTTGCGCTTCAACATTTGCGGCCTGGCAGCTGGCTATTCGACGATGAACGTTGCCTCGCCGCGGCCCGTCAATGTGAAACTGGTTTGCCCGCTGCCCAGGTTGTGTTGATTTTGCCTGTAGTCAAAATCAATCATGTCGCCAAGTTTCTTCCCACGTGTGATCGCTTCTCTTTTGCCGTTTTCGCGGGCATTGGTCTCGGTCATCTGGCGCAGTTCGGCCTTGATCCTTTCGTTGGTCTGCGGTGACAAGACAAACTGGATTTGCCCGATGCTTTCTGCTTCGATGCTGCTCAGGTCGGATACGGCGTCAAGCGCATCAGAGTAGCCTGTGATACCGAGCTGGAAATTCGCCTTGCCATGATAAATTGTGGCTTCACCACTCTTGCTGCTGTTGACGTCAACCTGTTTCATTTCAAGTCCGGTCACTGCAAAACCTGCGGCGTTCGAGACATCTGTGATTTCCTGGCGCTTTTGCTTGAGCTTGTCCATGACGGCGGCCATGCTGTCGGCTTGCTCCTTGACACGGATGTTGATGTTCAACTGATCAGCCGCGACTTCGAGCTGAGCAGCCGCAATGACAGCTATGTATTCCTTTGGTCCACTGCTCGAGCCGGTGCCAAATGATGGTTGGGCGGCAATTGCAAGCCCTGCAAGAGCCAAGGCGGCGACCAGTTTCATCGAGCAGGTTCCCATGCGGTTAATGCGGCTAAGCCAGGCTGCAGTTTGTGGCCAGTTGGGTAAACGAAACTTGAACGCGGACAGTGGATCGTCGTGCGGACTCGCGGGGGTGGTTAACCGGCATCGCAGTCATGCATCATTGTGCCCTTGACCGGCCCGGCAAGCTGGCTGAAAAGCTAGTGTCATGACAGGGGATCTTCTGCACTACGAGGACTTCGCCGTTGGCGACGTCAACACCCACGGACCGTTTGCCATGACGGCCGATCTCATCCGCGACTATGCGCGCGAATGGGACCCGCAGCCGTTTCACCTGGACGAGGAACTGGCGCGCAACTCGGTGCTGGGTGGCTTGTGTGCGTCGGGCTGGCAGGTGTGCGCCATCATGAACCGGCTGATGGTCGAGGCCTATGCGAACCGCGCGGCGGGGCTGGGCTCGTTCGGCGTGCAGGAAGTCAAGTGGCTCAAGCCGGTCTATGCCGATGACGTGCTGACGCTGCGTTATGAAATTCTAGACAAGCGGGTGTCTTCGCGCCGGCCGGAAATGGGCATCATCACCATGCGTTGGCAGGCGCTGGACCAGCACGGCACGGTGAAGACCGAGATGACCGGCGTGAACCTGTTCAAGGTGCGTGAACCCGCACCCGGTGAGAGCGCATGAGCGGGTACACATCGATATGGCTGGAAGATTTTGAAGCCGGCCAGCATGCTGTCTACGGCGCGCATCACTTTACCCGCGAGGAGGTGCTGGCGTTTGCGCGCCAGTACGATCCGCAAGCCTTTCACCTTGACGAGGAGGCGGCTGCGCGCACCCATTTCGGCCGGCTGTCCGCTTCGGGCTGGCATACGGCGGCTGCGTGCATGAAGGTGCTGGCGTCCTATCATTTCGGCTTGCGTGCCAGGGCTGAAGCGCAGGGCGAGCCGCTGCCGGCGCTCGGGCCGTCGCCGGGCTATACCAACATGCAGTGGCTCAAGCCTGTTTATCCCGGCGATACGGTAACGTTTTCCGGCACCATAACCGGCGCGCGCAAGATGAACTCACGGCCCGGCTGGGGCCTCGTCACGCTGACGCCGGTGGGGCACAACCAGCACGGCGAGAAGGTCTACTCCTACGACTCGACGGTGATGTTTGCCTGCCGTGGCAACACCGGCACCTGAGCCGTCTACAGCAACAGGGAAGCACGCCCATGAACTCGAAAATCGCCCTCGTTACCGGTGCCGGCTCGGGCATCGGGCAGGTCTGCGCCATTGCCCTGGCCGAGGCCGGGTGGCAGGTTGTGTTGGCCGGACGGCGCGCCAGCGCGCTGCACGCCACGGTAACCCAGGCAGGCGAAGCGGGTGGCCAGATGCTGGTCGAGCCGTGCGACGTGACCGACCCGGCGGCGGTTGAAAAGTTGTTTGGCGAGATCGCCAGGGTACATGGCCGGCTCGACATGGTGTTCAACAATGCTGGCAGCTTCGGCGCGCCCGGCAACATTGGCGATATGAGCTACGACAACTGGCGCAGCGTGATCGGGGTCAATCTTGATGGTGCGTTCCTGGTCGCCAGCCATGCCTTCCAGATGATGCGCGACCAGAGCCCGCAGGGTGGCCGCATCATCAACAACGGCTCGATTTCGGCGCACACGCCGCGTCCCGGTTCAGCCGCCTACACCGCTTCCAAGCACGCCATCACCGGGTTGACCAAATCGATCTCGCTGGATGGCCGCGCGTTCAGTATTGCCTGTTCGCAGATCGACATCGGCAATGCCGCGTCTGCCATGACCGACGCCATGCGCAAGGGCGTGCCGCAGGCCGATGGCTCGGTGAAGCCCGAACCGGTGATGGACGTCGCGAACGTGGCAAGTGCGGTCGTCTACATGGCCTCGCTGCCGCTTGAGGCCAACGTGCAGTTCATGACCGTCATGGCCACCAACATGCCGTTCATCGGGCGAGGGTAAGGGGCTTCACGCCTGCTTGCCGTAGCCCTTGAACTTTTCGATGACGCGGGACATCTCCTTGTTGCCGAGGATGTGAGGCTTGCCGAGGCTCAGCACGTCGATGTACTGGCGCGCCAGGGTCTCGACTTCGGCTGCCAGTTCCAGCGCCTTGGGCAGGCTGCCCGCCCAGGCGATCTGGCCGTGGTTGGCCAGCAGGCACGCCCGGTAACCGCCCTTCATGGCCTTGACGGCAGTGGCGGCCAGTTCGTCACTGCCGAAGGTTGCGTACTTCGCCAGCGGGATCTTCGCCCCACCGGCCACTGCCACCATGTAGTGAAACGCAGGGATGTCCATGCGCGCACACGCCAGCGCGGTTGCTGCCATCGAGTGGCAATGCACGATGGCCCTGGCGTCCGGAAACGCGTGGTAGATGGCCAGGTGAAACGGAGCTTCCGACGAGGGCCGGTTCTGTCCCGGAGCTGGTTCGCCCTGCATCGACAGTTTCACCATGTCTTCCGGTTTGTAGTCGTCATAGGCGATGCCGGTGGGGGTGACAATGATGCCGGAGCCGTCGTCCAGCCGGACCGACACGTTGCCCGAGCGCTGCGGCGACAGGCCCTTTGCGCTCATCGCCTGGGCTGTCTGCATCACCGCCTCGCGCATCGTGCCGGTATCGTCAGCGTCAGCCATTTGCCTTCTCCGGATATAGCGACGTGAGCCCCGCTTCGGACGCCTCACACACGCCGCGCTCGGTGATCAGCCCGGTGACGAGGCGGGCCGGCGTCACGTCGAAGGCCGGGTTGCCCGCACCTGAGCCGGGGGCCGACACCTGCACCTTGACGATGGAGCCGTCTGCGGCGCGTCCGGTCAGGTGGGTCACTTCTTCCGCGTTGCGCTCCTCGATGGGAATGTCGCGCACGCCGTCTGCCACGGTCCAGTCGATGGTCGAGTGCGGCAGCGCCACGTAGAACGGCACGTCATTGTCCTTTGCCGCGAGCGCCTTCAGGTAGGTGCCGATCTTGTTGCACACGTCGCCATTGCGGGCGGTGCGGTCGGTGCCGACGATGACCATATCGACCTTGCCATGCTGCATCAGGTGTCCGCCGGCGTTGTCCACCACGATGGTGTGTGGCACGCCGTGGCTGCCAAGTTCCCAGGCGGTGAGTGCTGCGCCCTGGTTGCGCGGCCGCGTTTCATCGGCCCAGACGTGCAAGGGTATCCCCTTGTCATGGGCCATGTAGATGGGGGCCAACGCGGTGCCCCAGTCCACCGTGGCGATCCAGCCGGCGTTGCAGTGGGTGAGTATGTTGACCGTTTCGCCGGGCTTGGTTGCGGCGATCTGCTCGATGATCTTCAGCCCGTTGCGGCCGATGGCCTCGTTGGTGGCAACGTCCTGGTCGCAGATTTCGGCAGCGCGGGCGTAGGCGGCTTTGAGCCGGTCCTCGCGTGGCAGGTTGCGGATGGCGGCGAGCATCTCATCGAGTGCCCACATCAGGTTGATGGCGGTGGGCCTCGTGCGGCGCAACCGTGCGTCAGCGGCTTCCAGCGCATCGTCGGAGGCATCTTCGCGCAAGGCCAGGCAGATGCCATAAGCGGCGGTTGCGCCGATCAGCGGGGCGCCGCGTACCTGCATCACCTCAATGGCGCGGGCGGCGTCTTCAACTGTTTCCAGCGTCACGATCTCGAACTCGTGCGGCAGCCGCGTCTGGTCGATGATGTCGACGCGCCAGCCGTCATCGTTCAGCCAGATGGAGCGGTAGTGGGTGCCGTCGACTTTCATTCGTTCGCTTTCTTCTCGAGCTTGCTTCCGGGCGGAAAACCGGTTCCCACTTTTCCTGAAGCAAGCCTCACTCGCCCTCGAAGTCCACCAGCCGGTGCACCTTCACGCCCTTGGCGCGCAGCTTGTCGATACCGCCGAGGTCGGGCAGGTTGATGACGAAGGCGGCAGACACCACCTCACCGCCTGAATCCTGGATCAGGTCGATGGCGGCTTCCGCCGTGCCACCAGTGGCGATCAGGTCGTCCACCAGCAGGATCTTGTCGCCCTTCGAAATGGCGTCTGCGTGGACCTCGATACGGTCCACCCCGTACTCGAGCTTGTAGTCGCGGCCGATGGTCTTGCCCGGCAGCTTGCCCTTTTTGCGGATCGGGACAAAGCCGAGGCCAAGTTCATGCGCAATGGCACCGCCGAGGATGAAGCCGCGCGCCTCGATGCCGGCGACGAAGTCCACGCCCGCCGAGAGGAATGGCCACATCAGCTCATCAACCGTGGCGCGGAAGGCATGCTTGTTGGCCAGCAGCGTGGTGATGTCGCGAAACTGGATGCCCGGCTTCGGGTAATCGGGGATGGTGCGGATGTGGCGGCGGATGTCGAAGCCGTTGCGAAGGTCCATGGCGTGATCTGCCCCTCGGGCTGGAAATGTTTGACGTACAGGCTTGTTAGCGGTTCAGCACCCGGCCTGCAACGGCGTCGAGCCTTGCGACCAACTCGGGATCGCGCTTGTCCGGCGCGGTCATGACGGCATATTCAAGCGCCGTGTCGGAGTGCAGCGGACAGGGCTGGTGCTCGCGCGGGAAGTCGCGGGCGATGCGTGTGACCAGTTTTATGGCATTGGACACGTTGGCCCGCATGACGTTGAGGATCGAGGTGATGTCCACCGCGCCGTGGTGCGGGTGCCACGAATCGAAGTCGGTCACCATGGCAGCGGTGGCGTAGCAGATCTCGGCCTCGCGGGCGAGTTTTGCCTCGGGCATGTTGGTCATGCCGATCACGTCGCAGCCCCACTGCCGGTAGAGCTTCGATTCAGCCACGGTGGAAAACTGCGGGCCTTCCATGCACAGATAGGTGCCGCCGCGGGCATGGGGAATGCCCTCGGCCTTTGCTGCCGCCTCGACCGCATCTGCCAGCAGCGGCGATACGGGATCGGCGACGGACACATGCGCCACGCAGCCTTCGCCGAAGAAGCTCTTTTCGCGGGCGAAGGTGCGGTCGATGAACTGGTCGATGATGACGAAGGTGCCCGGTGGCAGCTCCTCGCGGAACGACCCGCAGGCCGATACCGAGACGAGGTCGGTCACGCCGCAGCGTTTCATCACGTCTATGTTGGCGCGGTAGTTGATGTGGCTGGGCGACACCCGGTGGCCGCGGCCATGACGCGGCAGGAAGACCACGGGCAGGCCCTCGATCTCGCCCCGGCGCACCTCGTCTGATGGCTCTCCCCACGGACTGTCCACCCGATCCCAGCGGGCATTGTCCATGTCGATGTCGTAGACGCCGGATCCGCCGACAATGCCGAGGACTGATTTGGTCATTTGGACTCTACTCCCCTTAGACGAAAAAGCCCGGAAAGCGCGATTGCTTCCGGGCTCTTCAGACATCGTTGTGGCCGG
>CAYMJJ010000086.1:0-10650 GCA_964390445.1 uncultured Anderseniella sp. | reverse complement strand
TTCGACCGCGGCTACCTGTCGCCATACTTCATCACCAATGCAGACAAGATGATCGCCGAAATGGATGATCCCTACATCCTGCTGCACGAGAAGAAGCTGTCCAACCTGCAGGCCATGCTGCCGATCCTGGAAGCCACCGTTCAGTCGTCGCGCCCTCTGCTGATCATCGCTGAAGACGTCGAAGGCGAAGCACTGGCCACCCTCGTGGTCAACAAGCTGCGTGGCGGCCTCAAGGTTGCTGCCGTCAAGGCACCAGGCTTCGGCGACCGCCGCAAGGCCATGCTGGAAGACATTGCCGTGCTGACCGGCGGCCAGGTGATCTCCGAAGACCTCGGCATCAAGCTGGAAAATGTTACCCTTGACATGCTGGGCCGCGCCAAGCGCGTGTCCATCGACAAGGAAAACACCACCATCGTCGATGGCTCGGGCAAGAAGGGCGACATCGAAGCCCGCTGCAACCAGATCCGCAAGCAGGTCGAGGACACCACCTCTGACTACGACCGCGAGAAGCTGCAGGAACGCCTTGCCAAGCTTGCAGGCGGCGTTGCCGTGCTGAAGGTTGGTGGCTCGACCGAAATCGAAGTGAAGGAGCGCAAGGACCGCGTCGATGACGCCCTGAACGCAACCCGCGCTGCGGTTGAAGAAGGTATCGTACCGGGCGGCGGTGTTGCCCTGCTGCGTGCCAAGAAGGCCGTGGACGCCCTGACCGACCCCAACCCGGACATCATGGCCGGCATCAAGATCGTGTCGAAGGCGCTGGAATCGCCGATCCGCCAGATCGCCCAGAACGCTGGCGTCGAAGGCTCCATCGTGGTCGGCAAGGTGCTGGAAAAGACCGGCAACTTCGGCTTCAACGCCCAGACCGAAGAGTATTGCGACATGGTTGCCGAAGGCATCATGGACCCGACCAAGGTCGTGCGCATTGCACTTCAGGATGCAGCCTCGGTTGCAGCCCTGCTGATCACCACCGAAGCCATGATTGCAGACGCTCCGAAGAAGGACTCCGGTTCGATGCCATCAATGCCAGGCGGTGGCATGGGCGGTATGGGCGGCATGGACTTCTAAGTCCGGCTCCAGACAAGCTTACGGAAACGGCGGTCCCTGTGGCCGCCGTATTCTTTTGCGGCGTCGACAGAAGTCCATGAAGCCGCCCATCATCAAAGTGCCTGATCCGGCTCCCGGATCAGGTGGCGGCATGGACTTCCAAGTCCGGCTACCAGACAAGCTTACGGAAACGGCGGTCCCTGTGGCCGCCGTTTTCTTTTGCAACGCTGCGGCGGATGATGATTTGCCGGTTTGATCCTGATCATGGTGTTGTTCCGGCAACTGACGAACAGTCGATCATTTCCGAAACCCAGACATGGAGGTCACCATGAACGACAAGGCACACACAACCATTCGCGAGGCCGTGGGCTTGTTCACCGCAGCGGACAAGATGGAGGCGGCCATCGAGGACCTCGAAGAGAATGGTTTCGACCGGGCCGAGATCAGCCTGCTGGCCAGCGAGGACACGGTGAGAGAGAAGCTTGGTCACCGGTTTTATGACGCGAAATCACTGGAAGACAACCCCAGGGTGCCGCGCGCCGCATTCGTTTCGACCGAAGCGTTGGGCGATGCCGAAGGCGCGCTGATCGGCGTCCTGATGTATGCAGGCGCGCTGGCAGCGGCCGGCATGACGGTGGCGTCAGGTGGGACGTTCGGTGCCTTGCTGGTTGCAGCAATCGGCGGCGGGGCGTCAGGCGGGCTGATCGGCGGCGTGCTTGCCGGGATCGTGGGGGAAGATCACGCCAGCAAGATCGAGGCGCAACTCAAGCATGGCGGGTTGCTGGTCTGGGTGCGAACGTCCACGCCAGCCGACGAGCAACGTGCAGTCGAGGTGCTGAAGCGAAATGATGCACAGGACGTGCACGTCCACGATATCGAGGTGTGAGGGGGCTACTTGCCTGCGCCCAGCGCGGCCCGGCAGGCGTCCACCGTGGACACTATGCTGCCACCAGCGTCGATGCGCGCCCAGCCGATATCGCCGGCACCCCGGACAAGCTGGCCGCGAACCACGTCTGCCGTCGCGTCCGACGCATCCCCCTGGCGGGCGCCCACGCGTGCAACCAGCGTTGCCTCATCGGCCTCAAGCCAAAGGCCGGTGAAGCTTGCCTCCGCCTCGCGGGCGAGTATTTCAACCGCCTCGCGTTCGGCCGGATCTAGGAAAGCGGCATCGATGACAACCGGCCAGCCAGCCGCCAGGGCCCGTTCGGCCTTTGCCATGACGGCCGCATAGACAGCGTCGCTCGCCGCCTTCGTGTAACTTTCCGGCGGCAAGCGCTGGTCAAGGCACACACCGGCCATGCGCTTTCGTTCGACATCGGTGCGCAGGTGCAACGCACCGGGTGCAGGGTCCAGCAGCGGCGCGAGCGCGCGCGCGACAGTGGTCTTGCCGGTGCCGGAATAACCACCAATCGCCAGCAGGTGCGCACGTTGCGGCTGCAAGCTCGTCACGGCCAGTTCAAGATAACCTGCCGCCTGCTGGTTGGCCGCCTCACGGTCATCCTCCGCGCACTGGGCTGCGCGATCCAAAGCCACCATCGCCCGCACGCCAGCCCGGATCGCGATGAACAGCGGCAGGGCGGCAAGCCCGTCAAGCTGCAGGTCCGCATCAAGGTCTGACGTATGGTCGAGCCAGCAGCCGAGCAGCCGGTTGGCTTCGGCGCGAAAGCCGTCGTGCACCAGCGCCATGACCATAAAGGCCAGGTCATAGAGAATGTCGATGGTTGCCAGTTCTTCGGAAAATTCCAGCGCGTCGAACAGCACCGGCTCGCCCTCCAGCACGACCACGTTGGACAGGTGCAAATCACCGTGACAGCGCCGCACCAGCCCCGCCGCCTCGCGCTGGCGCAACACGCCGGCACAGGCCTCAAGGTGCGTCTGCACGCCTTGCCTGAATCTTTCCGGCAAGCCACGGGGAAGACTTGCATTCGCGTTGTCAAAGGACTTGTTCAGGCTGGAAACGACAGCAGGAAACCGGCCGGCGAAGCCAGAGTCACGACTGACCGGGGCGGCGGCATGATAGTTCGAGATCACCTCGCAAAGCGCGTCGACGTGGTCGGGCGTGAACCGGCCAGCGTGAAGCTGGTCGCATAGCAGCGCATCATCGGGAAACCGGTGCATCCGCAGGACCCATTCGACCGGCTCGCCGTCGCGTTCCAGTGCAAGGGTGCCGTCGGGCTGTCGTGTGACTGGCACCACGGCCTGGTAAATCTGCGGCGCATGGGGCTGGTTCAGTGCAAGTTCACGCCGGCACGCGGCCTCGCGCAGGGCAAGCGTAGAGAAATCCATGTAGCTGAACCTGACGGCCTTCTTGATCTTGCATGCGCTGTCGCCACACAGGAACACCATGGCACCGTGGGTTTCGACCACACTGACGCTGGTGCTTTCGCTTTCTCCGTAAGCGGCCGGGCCGGACAGGAACAGGATGATGTTATCCTGGCTGGTCTCTGAATGTCCGTGGCGGTTGGTCATGGTTCAATCCCGATCGTCGTCAGCACTCGGGAACGTTCTTGCAAACGGCATCCCTGAACGCCAGGAAGATGGCACGCTGGGCCGAGCGGTAGATCATGAATTCCGGGTGCCACTGCACACCGAGCATGAACCGGGGACCACGGCAGCACTCCACCGCCTGGACGATGCCATAGCGATCCACGGCACTGACGCAAAGGTCCTGCCCCAGCCGGTCGATGGACTGCCGGTGCAGCGAGTTGGCCCGGAACGCGGTCAGCTTCATGATGCGGTGAAGCAGGGTGCCGGGTTCAACCGTCACGCCTTTTCTTGGCAGCGGCGTCCACATGTGCGGCACGCCCTGGTAGGCTTTGCGGATGTCCTGGTGCAGGTTGCCGCCCCGGTGCGCGTTGAGCAGTTGCGCGCCACGGCACACGCCCAGCACGGGCACGCCGCGCTCGTCGGCCACCTTCAGGATATCCAGTTCAAGCGCGTCGCGGGCGAGGTCGATCTCGATGTCGAGGGTCAGGTCACCATTGTAGATGCCTGCGCCGATGTTGTCGCCGCCGCCGATCAGGAAACCGGCAAAGGTGGTCAGGTCGTGGGAGCGGTTGTTGGGCCTGATGCGCACCGGTTTCAGCCCGGCCAGTTTCAACGCCAACCAGTAGAAAAGCCACAGCATGGTGCTGCCCCTGTCGGACGTGGTCACGCCAACCTTGTTCGGCTCGATCATGTAAGCAGCCAGTCGCTTGCCCGGATGGCCCAGTTGGACGACAGGATCCTGTTCTCGTTCTCCAGAAACGCTTCGCTCATGTCGCGCAGCTTGTTGCCATTGGCTGCCAGTTGTTCGACCACGCACCAGCGGTTCCATTCAAGGGTCAGGCTCCAGCCCTGCTGACCGATCCTGGCATCGGGCAGGCGGTAGTGAAACGTGGGGCGGGCCTTGATGAGTGTATCCGGCACCCGGGTGCGAACGCGATGCTCGTCGAGCCAGGCGAACAGCGGCAGCATGTCGAGTTCGCGGTTTCGCGTCGGATTGTGCTCCATGTAATCGTCGATGAGCTGGCCGGCGTCCGGGGCGTAACCGGGTGAAAGTATCATGTCGACATAATCCCTGGGGAACGGATCGGCAAAGTTGCTCAGCCGCCGCGACAGGTCCAGTTCGATGACCGAGCGCAGCCACGCCGACAACAGCATGTAGGCACGCAACACCGAGAGGATGTACCCGGGATCGCGCGAGGCGATTTCCGGGTTGAGCTGGCAGCCAAACGCATACAGCGGGTTGGCGGTGGAACCCGTTGCGCCAATGTCGACGAGACAGTCCAGCAGGGCTTCAAGCTCGCCAAGACGGGTGATCTCTACCGGCGGACAGACCACCTCGTTGGGCACCACCAGTTCGGAAATCTCGCCCAGCAGGTCACGCAGCCGGCTTTTCAGCGAACCGGGTTCGCCGGCACCGGGGCCCCACAAGCCGGCGTGCACGTACTGCGAGTCAAGCTCGACCGTGAAGTCGCCATAGGCGGTGTTTCGGATGTGGTAGCGATGCCTGTCTTCGCATTCGAGATCGCCGCCGAAAAGCTGGTGCACCTTGGCGGCGGCCGCGGCGGTGGACACCGAGCCGAACTCGATCTCGACACCGACATGGCGCGGCTGGCCTTCGAAGTTCAACTCCAGCGGCGGTGCTATGAGGCGGCGGGACGTCATCAGATCAGGCAACGGCTTTCGTGGGCATCAGGCAACACAATGCCCTGACTTGCTGCCATCAACAACCCGCCCTGCCCCCCGGTTGCACCGGGTCGGGAATATTGCAGCCTCAGCCCCGCACGCAGCGGGCCGAAATCAGCTGGAAGCCTGCCTGGGTTGCCTGGTAGTCCTCGATGATGCGGCTGGCAGCCTGCTGGCAGGTGGCCATGTCGTGCACGTACACCGATGACATGGGGATCTGGTAGTCTTGTGCCTGCCCGCCAATGATGGCCGTCATCAGAAGAAGAAATTTCATGGGCCAAGCTCCACTTTCAAATTTTTCGCATGTGCCACGCCGATACACCGGCTGATGGGCTCACACGAGCATTGCAAAGGAGGGGCCAGCGGCTACCAGTTGCTGCGGCGCGGCCGCTTCGTCATCGCCGCCAGGACGTCGGTGCGGCTCAGGCCGATATCGCGCAACAGGTGATCGTTGAGCAGGTTGAGCTCGGCCGAAATCCTGGCCCGCCGGCGACGGGCGCGCCAGTTTGCAAATGCAGCCCGGAGAAGCCGCCACTGCCTGAAGTCAAATGTGAGCGAATTCAAGCCGCCCACCATCGAATGGAAGGGTCTCATCTGTCGGTTTCCTTGGGTTTCCGGTACCGGATGGGGCGGCAAGCTTGCGCCCCAAGACGGTCCTGTAAGTTTCTGGATCGAGGTGTAGCAACCAGTCCAGCCAGCCGATGTGCAGATCATCACATCCTGGCATCGCGGAATGTTCATGTTTTGATCTTTTCAGTGCCGCGAATCGAGCTATAGTGATCTGATGGATCTTTCACAGATTATCTTTGTCGCGGGCAGCACGGCAGTGACCTTGCTGCATGTTGTTGTTTCCACAGCACTGCTGGCGATGGTGCTGCTCATCGTGGCGGTGGTGCTGGCGTGGCGGGCGGGCAGCGCCAACCAGTCCCGCACCATCGAGGCAATGCGCCGGGCGGCTGAACTGGAAACACGGCTGTCGGAGGTCTCCGGGCAATTGCGGGGGCTGGTTGAACATTCCGCCTCAAGCCAGGCGCACCTCACACAGACACTCGACAAGCGGCTCGAGCAGGTATCGCAGCGGCTTGGCGCAGGGCTTACCGAGAACAGCCAGCGCACCACGCATCACCTGCAGCAGCTCAACGAGCGGCTTGCCGTGATCGACACCGCCCAGACCAATCTGACGAAACTGTCGAGCGAGATGGTGTCGCTGAAGGACATCCTGTCGAACAAGCAGGCGCGCGGGGCCTATGGCCAGGGCCGCATGGAAGCGATCATCCGCGACGGGTTGCATTCCTCGGCCTACTCGTTCCAGACCACGCTGTCGAACGGCAGCCGGCCGGACTGCCTGATCAGCCTGCCGGAGAACGAGATGTCGGTGGTGATCGACGCCAAGTTTCCCCTCGAAGCCTACAACGCGCTCAAGAAGTGTGGGCCTGAAGATGACCCGCGCCCGCACGAACAACGCTTCCGGGCGGACGTGTCGCGCCACGTCAAGGACATTGCCGAGAAGTACCTGATCAAGGGCGAGACGCACGAGACCGCGATCATGTTCGTGCCGTCGGAGTCGATCTATGCGGACCTGCATGAAACCTTCGAGGACGTGATCCAGCGCGCCCACCGCTCACACGTCATCATTACCTCGCCCAACGTTCTGATGCTGTTGGTGCAGACCATGCAGGCGGTGTTCAAGGATGCCCGGATGCGCGAGCAGGCCGTGGTCATCCAGACCGAGGTGGTGCGGCTGATGGAAGACGTGAGCCGGATGCATGACCGGGTGCTGGACCTGCAGCGGCACTTCGGCATGGCCGGCAAGGACATCGAGAAGATCGTCACGTCGTCGGAGAAGATCACCCGGCGCGGCACCAGGATCGAGCAGCTTGAATTTGCCGAGCCCGACACGGGCGGCGCCAAAAAAGAACCAGCCGCGGCGCCGCGGCTGGTTGCTGGCGAGTGAAGCAGGCAGGGGTAGACTGCTTCAGCTCGAATGCGTCCGTTAGAGCATCTCTGTTGCTCCAGGGTTATTTCGACAGGTAGATCGCGGACGCAATCTGGTTCTGGATTTCCTCGAAGGCGCGGGTCAGGTCATTGGAATCCTCTGCCTCGAAGAAGTTCTTGTCCGGGTCGGTCGAGCAGTTGCGCAGGCGGGCGCGGGTGGCACCGTGTTTGAGCGCGAAAGCGATGGTGATGACGGTAATATCGGTCTGCTTGATGTTGTCGCACAGCGTTTCCAGATTTCTTTCACCCTGGACAGCATTGCGTGAATTGCCGCTGCCAAAGGCGGGGGCGGTCTGCTGGCCGTCGGTCAGCAGCACCACGAACTTCTTGTTCTTCTTGTCAGAGAAGCTGCGAGCAGCGTAGGGCGCGCCCGGCTCCAGCATGTGCCAGCCGAATTCCAGGCCGAGCGAGATGTTGGTATAGCCGTACGGCTTCATGGCGCGAAGCTGGCTGATGGTTGCGCTGTGATCGTCATCCAATTCACGCGTCACCAACCGGTTGGCAAGGTAGCCATTGCCGTTATGGTTGCGGCCATCGCAGTGATAGCTGGCCATGGCTCCATAGCTGCCGAAGTTTGTCGGAACGGGTTGACCCCACTTGCTGGCATCAGCGCCGCCCGGGGCAGCCGACGTGGTGTTGTACGGATATTGGCGATCATAGGTGCAGCCGGTCCACGAGGCACCCGGTGCATCGACGACCATTGCGGACGGCAGGGTGGTGTAGACATTGTGCGAGAACGGCACGAGCGCGAAGTGCATGTCCTCGTTGGCACCATCCTCGGTGAGACCGTTGACCATGTCGATGGCGGCATCCTTCATGGTGATGTACTTGCGCTTGCCGGCCGATACTTCAAGCATCGATTCCGAGTAGTCCAGCACCAGTGCGATCTCTGCCTTCTGTGGCAAACGCATTCTCGCGGTGGACGTCGCGGCCACGTTCATCGTGTCAAAACCACCCAGCGTCATCAAGGTGGTCGGCAGTGTGCCGGAATAGGACACGGTCACGGACTCACCATCAAACGAGATGTCGGCAGTGCCGTTCAGCTTGTTGGCCATGCCACCGGCGATGTTGGCCTTGAATGCCTCCTCGGCCATCCGCTTGCGCGTCGCATTGGGGGTGTTCGGCGAAGCTGCCGCGGCAGCAAGAGCGGCTGCATCCAGAGATGCCTGCACGTCTGCCTGCGCTGAACTGGCGCGAAACGTATCAAGTGCGACACCGGCAGCGAGAAAGAACGGAACGGCCAGCATGGCCATGACCAGTGCGATGGCACCGCTTTCATCTCGGGCGAAACGCACATTCCGGCTGGACGCAGAGTTCAGCAGCTTGGTGAGGCGGGTCTTCATGGCAACGGCTCCCTGTGGCGTCGTTCGGGTCTGCAGTTTGGCTGGCGGGCTGGGTCCGTGTTCAGTTACGGAACAGTCACGCCGCGATTGCAGACACTCAAGCAACCAACGGGCCGGACGCGTGCCCTCGACATGGTTATCCGGCTGAAACCGCGAAGCAGGGTTTACAAAGGGTTAAAATGAGCCGGTGGGCGCTAGAGCGAACGCCGGGCGCGAACGGCGGCAGCCAGCGTGCCTTCGTCGAGGTAGTCCAGCTCGCCACCCACCGGCACGCCGTGGGCCAGGCGGGTCACGCTGGCGCCGCTGTCTTCCAGCTGGTCCATGATGAAATGTGCAGTGGTCTGGCCATCGACCGTGGCGTTGACGGCGATGATCACCTCGCGCACGCCTCCGGCCCGGGCCCGGTCAATCAGGGCGGCGATGCGCAGGTCTTCAGGGCGTACGCCTTCGATGGCAGACAACGTGCCGCCCAGCACATGATACAAGCCCTGAATGGCGCCGGCACGCTCCAGCGCCCACAGGTCTCCAACCTCCTCGACCACGCAGATCACCGAGGTGTCACGGCGCGGATCGGTACACAGGGTGCACGGGTTGATGACATCGACGTTGCCGCACACCTTGCACTCGCTCACCTTTTCGAGCACGTCGGCCAATGACACGCTGAGTGGCTGCATCAACTTTTCCCGGTTCTTCACCAGGTGCAGCGCGGCACGCCGGGCAGAGCGCGGCCCAAGCCCCGGCAAGCGCGCCAGAAGCTGGATCAGCCGTTCAATCTCGGCGCCGACGACATTCTTTGCCATGGGATAAGATCAGAAGCCTGGCATCTTGAAACCTGGCGGCAAGGGCAGGCCGCCGGTCACGTCCTTCATCTGTTCGGCAACGGCCTGCTCGACCTTGGCACGGGCCTCGTTGTAGGCGGCCATCAGCAGGTCTTCGAGGATCTCCTTTTCCGAAGGCTGCAACAGGCTGCCGTCGATCTCGACCTTCTTCATCAGGTTCTTGCCGTTCAGGGTGATCTGCACCATGCCGGCGCCGGCCTTGCCGGTCACGGTCAGTTCATCAAGGCGCGCCTGCATGTCGGCCATCCTGGCCTGCATTTCCTGCACCTGTTTCATCATGTTTCCGAGGTTCTTCATGGGGTCTTTCACCTGATGTTCGGAGGGTTAGTCTTCGCCGCCAGGATCATCGCTGGCGGAAATCATGTCATCACCGTCTGCCGGATCGCCGGCACCAACAGCCACGGCGCTGCCGGCACTTGCCAGATCGCGGACGTCGACAATCTCGGAGCCGGGAAACCGTGCCAGCACGGCTTGCACGCCGGGGTTCTGGCGGACGGAGCGGAACAGGTTGTCCTTGTGTTCGCGGCGTTGCTCGGCGATGGTCCGGCCGGCGTCCACCGAAGCAATCGAGACGATCCAGCGCCTGCCGGTCCAGGCTTCCAGCCGGCGCGACAGGTCATTGGCAATGCCGCCCGGGGCATCGCCGGTCAGCGCAATCTCGATACGGCCTTCACCCAGCGAGACCGGCGACACGTAACGTTCCAGCTCCGATTGCAGCTTGATGTCGCGCTTCGAGGCGACGTATTTCACCAGGTCAGCGAAAGAGGCAAAGCCCGATGGCGGCAGTTCGGAAGGTGCCTTATCCGCTCCGTGGCTGTCATCATGCTTCGGCACAGCCGATGTCATCACCGGGGCATGGGTGGTGCGCGGCGGATCGGCAACGGGCGCACCAGACACAATCGCCTGCGTGCCTGCGCCGGCCGGTCCGGTCGCAGGCCCGGCGGCCACCGATGGCGCATCTGCGGAACCTTGTGCCTGCGGACCAGCCTTGATGATGCGGGCAAGTTCGTCGGGGCTTGGCATGTCGGCCACGTGTGCCAGCCGGATCAGCAACATTTCTGCCGCCATCAAGGGGTTTGGCGCACGGGCGACCTCATCGAGGCCCTTGAGCAGCATCTGCCAGATGCGGGCAAGCACCGGCATGGCCAGCCTGCCTGAAAACTCCGCGCCGCGGATGCGCTCTTCCGGCGACACGGCACCGTCGTCGGCCAGCGCAGGAGAGACCTTGAGCTTGGTCACCCAGTGGGTAAAGGCAGCAA
>CAYMJJ010000085.1:0-11009 GCA_964390445.1 uncultured Anderseniella sp. | reverse complement strand
TGGGCAAGGCGATCCTGTCCAGCCTGCCGGGCGAGGCTGCCCGCAAGATGCTGCATGGCCGTGAACTGACCCGCGAAACCACCCATACCCACACCTCGATTGACGGGTTGTTCCGGGACCTCGAACTGTGCGAGCAGCGGGGCTATGCCATCGATGACGAGGAAAACGCCATCGGGCTGCGCTGTGTTGCATCGGCGATCTTTGACGAACACGGCGAACCGCTCGGCGCGATTTCGGTGTCGGGCCCGTCGGCCCGCGTGACCGACCAGCGCATCCAGGTGTTGGGCGACCTGGTCAATCGAATTGCCAGCGACATCACCGTTGAACTGGGCGGCGTGCCGCGCCGCCGCTGAGCTTCAATGCCCCACGGGGGCTTGCGCTACGCAGCGTTTAGCAGGAAAACAACGACCCGGCAGCCTCTGGTCAGGCTGCCGGTCATTTTTTGTGGAGAGCATGATGGTAGACAAGGCTAAGGTGCTGGAAGCACTGGCAAAAGTTAAGGGCCCGGACCTCGAGGGCGATCTCGTGTCGCTCGGTCTGGTGTCGGACGTGATGATATCCGGCGACAACGTGATGTTCGCCATCACCGTTGACGGATCACGCGCCCGCGAACTGGAGCCGCTGCGCCAGGCTGCCGAAAAGGCCGTGTCCAAGGTTGACGGCGTCAAGAAGGTCATGGCCGCGCTGACGGCCGAAGTGAGGCCTGGCTCGAAACCTACTGCCGCCGCACCGGGCCGCACGCCACCACCTGCTGGCGCCACCATGGCACCACCGCCGCCCATGGCAGGCCGTGGTGCACCCGGACCCAAGGCACAGGCCGCCCAGACCATGGCCGGTGTACCCGGTGTGAAGCACATCGTGGCCGTGGCCTCTGGAAAGGGCGGGGTGGGCAAGTCCACCACCGCGGTCAATCTTGCGCTGGGCCTGCAGGCCAACGGCCTCAAGGTTGGCATCCTGGACGCTGACATCTATGGTCCGTCCGTGCCCCGGTTACTGGGAATCACCGGCCGGCCGGAGCCTGTTTCGCCTGGTTCGCGCACTCTGAAACCGCTTGATGGATTCGGTCTTCAGTCGATGTCCATGGGATTCCTTGTGGAAGAGGATACGCCGATGATCTGGCGTGGCCCGATGGTCATGTCGGCCTTGCAGCAGATGCTGCGCGAAGTGGCCTGGGCCGACCTTGACGTGCTGGTGGTGGACATGCCTCCCGGCACTGGCGATGCGCAACTGACGCTAGCCCAGCAGACACCCCTGTCAGGTGCTGTCATCGTGTCGACACCGCAGGATCTCGCGCTGATCGATGCCCGCAAGGGCCTCAACATGTTCCGCCGGGTCGATGTGCCGGTACTCGGCATTGTCGAGAACATGAGCTACTTCGTGTGCACCAAGTGCGGAGAAAGACACGAGATTTTCGGGCATGGAGGCGCAGCCGCCGAAGCCGAAAAGCTCGGGCTGCCGTTCCTCGGCGAAGTGCCGCTCGACAAGGACCTGCGCATCCGCTCCGACGCGGGCCAGCCCATCGTGGTGTCGGCACCGGACTCTGTTCACGCAGGCATTTACCGCGATATTGCCAGCAAGGTGTGGGCGTCCATCGAGGGCGATGCAGCCGGGCAGAAGCGGGCAGCGCCGCGGATAATTGTCGAGTAGTCCAGTCAGCATTACCGGCCTGCGAAACAGCCAGCCAAAGCACCCGATAAGACTTGCCCGAACCGTGCCGGGTGCGTCATCCTGTCCACATGGCTTATGGAGGAAGCTTCTGCGCTATCCGGTCCGTTAGAGAACCCGAAGCACAGAACAGGAACGATGGGCGAGGCAAGGTTAGCTCTGGCAATCAGTGAAGAAGATGTGTTGCGGGCGAATGTTTACCGTTTGCTAGCTCATGCCTTGCGCGCCGGCCCCACCGGCGAAGACCTGGCCGTGTTTGCAGGAATGACTGGCGACGATACTGCCATCGGCAAGGCCGTTGGTGCGCTCGCACGCGTTGCTGCTGCCACCACCTCACAAGATGCGGCCCGTGAATACCACGACCTGTTCATTGGCGTCGGCCGCGGCGAACTGGTGCCATATGGCTCTTACTACATCACCGGATTCCTCCACGAAAAGCCGTTGGCCCGGCTGCGCATCGACATGGCAAAGCTGGGCATTGCACGGCGCGACAACGTCAGCGAGCCGGAAGACCACATCGCTGCCCTGTGCGAGATGATGGCCGGTCTGATCATGGGCGACTTTGATGGCGCCGCCGACCTCGGCGAGCAGAAGGCCTTCTTCGAGGCCCACGTTGCGCCGTGGGCGAAAACGTTCTTCACCGATCTTGAAGGCGCAAGGTCGTCGGTTTTCTATGCCTGTATCGGGCAGCTTGGTACGGCATTCATGAATGTGGAGGAGCAGGCCTTCGAGATGGTCTGATCCTTCCTTGTCTTGCAGTGCGCCGAGAGGTGGCTGCGCAAACCGGGGCACAAAAGGCCCCAAAACGATGGAGTGCACTTATGGCCAAGGGAAGTGAAAAGGTAGCTGCAGGCCGCCGTGATTTCCTCAAGCTTGCAGGTGTGTCTGCGGTGACCGGCACTGCGGCAATCGCTGCTGGTTCCGTTGCCGCAGAAGCTGCCGTTCCTGATGAAGGTGCGGCCGGCTATCGGGAAACCGATCACGTCAAGACCTACTACAAGCTTGCCAGCTTCTAGGCCTGATCATTCAGGCGTGTTTGCTGGATTTCGTTGTTGAAACAGGGCGCCCGCAACGGGTTGCCGAAACTGGAGAAAGATGATGCTCAGGAAGAAGACGGGAGAGGTTGCGTTCGGCCCTCGACTGTCATCGGCCCTTACCGATCTGACCGGTGGAGCTATTGACAGGCGCACGTTCTTGCGCCGCTCGGGTCTCGCTGTTGGCGGGCTCGCGGCGGCTGCTTCGCTCGCACCGGGAATGGTGCGCAAGGCTGAAGCCGCGAATGTGTCGGGTGCGGTTGAGATCAAGAAGACGGTGTGTACGCACTGTTCGGTTGGCTGCACGGTCATTGCCGAGGTTCAGAACGGTGTCTGGACAGGCCAGGAGCCTGGCTATGACAGCCCGTTCAACTTGGGCGCCCACTGTGCCAAGGGTGCGGCAGTGCGCGAACACGCCCACGGCGAGCGCCGCCTGAAGTATCCGACCAAGCTGGTTGATGGCAAATGGGTCCGGATGTCCTGGGCAGACGCCATCAACGAAATCGGCGACAAGATGATCGAGGTCCGCGAAAAGTCGGGTCCCGACTCCGTCTACTGGCTGGGCTCCGCAAAGAGCAACAACGAACAGGCCTACCTGTTCCGCAAGTTCGCCGGCTATTGGGGCACCAACAACGTCGACCACCAGGCGCGTATCTGTCACTCCACCACGGTTGCAGGTGTTGCCAACACCTGGGGCTACGGCGCGATGACCAACTCGTACAACGACATCCATAAGTCGCGTGCCATCTTCCTGATCGGCGGTAACCCTGCGGAAGCGCACCCCGTGTCGCTGCTGCACATGCTGAAGGCCAAGGAAGAGAACAACGCGGCGTTCATCGTATGCGACCCGCGCTTCACGCGTACGGCTGCCCATTCCACCGAGTATGTCCGGTTCCGTTCCGGCACCGACGTGGCGCTGATCTGGGGCATTCTGTACCACATCTTCGAGAACGGCTGGGAAGACAAGGACTTCATCGCCCGCCGCGTCTGGGGCATGGAGTACATCAGGGAAGAGGTCAACAAGTGGACCCCTGAAGAGGTTGAGCGCGTCACCGGCGTACCCGGCTCGCAGCTCAAGCGGGTTGCCCGCACCATGGTGGAGAACAGGCCCGGCACCGTGATCTGGTGCATGGGTGGCACCCAGCACACCAACGGCAACAACAACACCCGCGCCTACTGCGTGCTGCAGCTCGCCCTCGGCAACATGGGCGTTGCCGGCGGCGGCACAAACATCTTCCGTGGCCACGACAACGTGCAGGGCGCCACGGACTTCGGCGTGGTGATGGACAGTCTGCCTGGCTACTACGGCCTGGCTGCCGGTTCTTGGGCACACTGGGCCCGCGTCTGGGAGGAAGACCTGGGCTGGCTGAAGACCCGTTTCGGCACCATCAAGGACAAGGACGGCAAGGACAAGGCCATGATGAACGAGTCGGGCATCCCCGTCTCGCGCTGGATCGATGGTGTCCTTGAAGCCAAGGAGAACATCGACCAGCCTGACAACCTCAAGGCAATGGTGTTCTGGGGCCATGCGCCCAACTCGCAGACCCGTCTGCCGGACATGCAGAAGGCAATGGCCAAGCTCGACCTGCTGGTCGTGGTTGACCCGTTCCCGACCATGTCGGCGGTCATGCACACCCGCAAGGATGGCGTCTACCTGCTGCCGGCCACGACCCAGTTCGAGACATCCGGTTCGGTCACTGCCTCAAACCGCTCGCTGCAGTGGCGTGAACAGGT
The DNA here is from genome assembly GCA_964390445.1 of uncultured Anderseniella sp. GTDB lineage: Bacteria > Pseudomonadota > Alphaproteobacteria > Rhizobiales > Aestuariivirgaceae > Anderseniella. Next base: position 6,576 of record CAYMJJ010000085.1, on the reverse strand, counting down.
GATGGAACCGCTCTTCGAGTCACTGCCTGATCACGTCATCTTGCAGATGTTCTCCGAGAAGTTCGGCTTCGCCGACCGCATCTTCCGCAACATCAAGGTGGAAGAGAAGAAGATCGGCGCGCTCACGGTCAAGGAGCCGCTCATCGAGGACATCACCCGCGAGTTCAACCGCGGCATGTGGACCATCGGCTACACCGGCCAGTCGCCGGAACGCCTCAAGCTGCACATGGCAAACCAGGCAACCTTCGACAAGACGACGTTGCAGGCCCGTGGCGGCCCGGCCGATGGCGACTATTACGGCCTGCCATGGCCGTCATGGGGTACGCCCGAGATGAACCACCCCGGTACGCCGAACCTGTACGATACGTCCAAGCCAGTGGCTGAAGGCGGTCTCACGTTCCGTGCCCGTTTCGGTGTCAAGGCACCGGACGAGTGGGGCGGCGCAAATTTGCTCGCCGAGGGTTCCTGGTCGAAAGGCTCGGAAATCGAGGACGGCTATCCGGAGTTCACCTTCGGCATGCTGCGCAAGCTGGGATGGGAAGGCGACCTGTCGGCGGACGAAATGGCTTCCATCAAGAAGGTTGCCGGCACCGAAGACGACATGGAGAAGCTCGACAACATCAACTGGAAGACCGACCTGTCAGGCGGCATCCAGCGCGTTGCCATCAAGCATGGTTGCGCTCCGTTCGGCAATGGCAAGGCCCGCACCGTGGTGTGGACGTTCCCGGATCCGGTGCCGCTGCACCGCGAACCGCTGTATACGCCGCGCCGCGACCTGCTTGACAAGTACGCCACCTACAAGGACCGGAGGATGCATCGTCTTCCAACTTTGTACGAGTCGATCCAGAAGACCGACTTCTCCAAGGACTACCCGATCATTCTCACATCGGGCCGTCTGGTAGAGTACGAAGGCGGTGGTGACGAAACCCGGTCCAACCCATGGCTGGCTGAACTGCAGCAGGACATGTTCGTCGAGATCAATCCGGTAAATGCCAACAATCTTGGCATCCGGGATGGCGACATGGTCTGGGTGGAAGGTCCTGAAAAGGGCAAGGTCAAGGTCAAGGCCATGGTGACCGAGCGTGTGGGCCAGGACGTTGCCTTCATGCCGTTCCACTTTGGCGGCCACATGCAGGGCGAAGACCTGCGCGGCAACTATCCTGCAGGTTCAGATCCGTATGTCCTGGGCGAAGCGACCAACACGGCGCAGACCTATGGCTACGACTCGGTGACCCAGATGCAGGAGACCAAGGCCACCCTCTGCAACATAACCAAGGCATAGGAAAGGAGACACAGCAAATGGCTCGCATGAAGTTTCTCTGTGACGCTGAGCGCTGCATCGAATGCAACGCCTGTGTCACCGCCTGCAAGAACGAAAATGAAGTGCCGTGGGGCGTGAACCGCCGGCGCGTCGTCACCATCAATGACGGCAAGCCGGGCGAACGGTCCATCTCCGTGGCCTGCATGCACTGCTCTGATGCACCTTGCATGGCCGTGTGCCCGGTCGACTGTTTCTACCAGTCGGCCGAGGGCGTGGTCCTGCATAACAAGGACCTCTGCATCGGTTGCGGCTACTGCTTCTACGCGTGCCCGTTCGGTGCGCCGCAGTTCCCGCAGGTGGGCAACTTCGGTTCGCGTGGCAAGATGGACAAGTGTACCTTCTGCGCCGGCGGCCCGGAGGAAAGCAACTCCGACGTCGAGTTCAAGAAGTACGGCCGCAACCGTCTGGCCGAGGGCAAACTGCCGCTGTGTGCGGAAATGTGCTCGACCAAGGCGCTGCTTGCAGGTGATGGCGACACGGTGTCGAACATCTACCGCGAACGTGTTGTGGCCCGTGGCTTCGGTTCGGGCGCCTGGGGTTGGGGCAAGGCCTACCCGGGTGGCGGATCGTAAGACCTGACACGAGCCGCGTTTACGGCAAATCGCGCCGGGAGATGGTGATCAGATTGATTGCCATCTCCCGTGCCCATGCCGGCGCGCTGCTGCAGACGCAACGCCGGATGCTCAACGGCGACGGAGTATCATGAAACACGTATCGATCAGGCTGATCTTGATTGCTGCAGGCTGCCTTGTGCTGGCCGGCTGCAAGAATCCGATAGATGGCCAACCCATCACGCTGGAGAAAGGGACCTACCCAGGCCAGCCCGAACCAGAACTGACCGACGAAGAACGCGCTGCGCTGCGCTCTCGCATGCGTATCCAGTCTTCGGACTCGCTTTAGCTGGCGAGCCGGTCTCACTGAAATGATTGCCGCGCATGGCCTATGAAGCGAATGCTCCGGGCCCTGCGTGTGCCACCGACGAAGAACAAGAGGTAAAGCGCCATGACGATCTGTGAAACGATTTCTGCCCGTGTGCGCGCAAGCGTCATTGCGCTGGTCGCCATGTTGATGATCGCAGTTGTTGCCGCACCGCTGCCGGCTGTGGCCCAGACGGCGGCACCGTCGCCAACCGTCGATGTACAGACCGAAGCGCAAGGCAGCTCCAACGACAGCCAGATGTGGGAAGCCATCCGCAGGGGCGCGACAGGCAACGTCTCGATCCCCGACAAGAACTCCGCGACCCTGATCCAGTCGGAAGGCGAGGTCTGGCGCGATATCCGCAATGGCCCGCTGAGCTTGTACTCGGCCGCTGCGCTTTTTGGCATCGTGTTTCTGCTGGGTCTGTTTTTCGTGGTGCGCGGCAGGGTTCGGATCGAACATGGCAAGGCGGGCTACACCATCTTGAGGTTTACCGGCATAGAACGGTTTGCTCACTGGCTCATGGCCGGGTCCTTCATCATACTGGCCTTGACCGGCCTCAACATGCTGTTCGGGCGCCATGTGCTGCTGCCGGTGATCGGCAAGGAGGCATTTGCCTTTATCACCCAGTGGGGCAAGTACCTGCACAACTACCTGGCGTTTGCCTTCATGGCCGGGGTGTTGCTGGCATTCTTCCTGTGGGTTGCCCACAACCTGCCCAGTCGCACTGATCTCAACTGGGTGCTCAAGGGCGGCGGCCTGCTGAGCAGGAACTCGCACCCGCCCGCAAAGAAGTTCAACTTCGGCCAGAAAATCATCTTCTGGTCGGTGACCATCCTCACCATATCGGTATCGCTGTCGGGCATTGCGCTGATGTTCCCGTTCGAGACCGCGTTCATGGCCAAGACCTTCGCGTTCCTGAACATATTCGGCTTTGACCTGCCCACCGCCCTCGCACCGATCCAGGAACAGCAGCTCAACCAGGTATGGCACACGATTGTCGGCGTCCTGTTCATCGTCATCATCCTCGCCCACATCTATATCGGGTCGGTCGGCATGGAAGGTGCGTTCGATGCAATGGGCTCGGGGCAGGTGGATGCCAACTGGGCCCGTGAGCACCATAGTTTGTGGGTTGAAAAGCTCGAACAGGAAGGCAAGCTGAAGCAGGTCCGCCAGCCTGCCGAATAGGCGGGCCGCCGTCTCCGCAGTGCTGACCAGGGGAATGATGCGCAGGGTAATCGACCAGGCTGCCGGATCACGGCGTATGCGCTTCGCGACGGCGCTGGCGATTTTGGCTGGCCTGTGGAGTTGCCTTGCTGGCGTGTCCGCCCTCGCCGAAGAGACGGTCTTGGCGGATCTGCGAGGTCACGGCGGACCGGTCAAGGCGGTCTCCGTGTCGCCGTCGGGCCAGACCGTGCTGAGTGGATCGTTCGATTACTCGATGATGGTGTGGAACGTCGAGGACCCCGGCAAGCCCGCCTTGCTCAAACGTTTCACAGAACATGATGGTGCGGTCAACGCCGTGGCGTTCCTGCCCGACGGCGAGACCGCACTGTCGGGCAGTGACGATGGCCGGTTGCGCATGTGGAACCTGGCCACCGGCGAGTTGCTGCACGCCTTCGATCCTCACGACTTGAAGATCGTCGGACTTGCCGTGTCAGCTGATGGCAAGTTCGCCGCAACAGCCTCGTGGGACCGTACGGTACGGGTCCATGACCTGGTCAACCGCACGCTGGTGCTTGAACTGAAAGGCCACCGCGACACGGTCAACGCCGCCGCGTTTTCTGCCGATGGCGGGCACCTGTTCACCGCCAGCACCGACGGCACCATCCGGCAGTGGCGCACCCGCTCCGGTGAGGAAGTTCGCGCAATCTACTCTCATGGCTGGGGCATCAACGTGCTGGCCGCACTGCCCGACGGCAAGTCACTGGCATTTGGCGCGCTGAATGGCACAGCCGCCATCCTCGACATCGAAACCGGCGAGATCACCCGCGAACTGGCCGCGCGTGAACGTCCCATCCTGTCGCTTGCTGTCTCGGCGGCCCACAACGTGATCGCCTTCGGTGGCGGCGACGGTGTCGTGTCGGTGCATGACCTCGAAGACGGGACGCCGGTCAAGCTGCTCGACAACCCTTATGGTCCCATCTGGGCACTGGCGTTCTCCGGTGACGGCGATGCGCTGTACATGGGCGGGCTGGACGACCAGGTGCATTACTGGCAGTTTCGCCCGGGGCGTGATTTCGAGGCCGCGATCGGCACCTTCCCGCGCCGCTTTCAGCAGGACGAGGGCCTGAGCGTCGGCGAGCGTCAGTTCGCGCGCAAGTGCTCGGTCTGCCATACGCTGTCGCCTGATGATGCCAATCGGGCCGGGCCGACGCTGTATGGCGTGTTCGGCCGCAAGGCTGGCACCTTGCCTGGATATGCCTATTCCGATGCGCTGCTGACCTCCGGCATTGTCTGGAACGAGCAGACCATCGGCGAACTGTTCGAGAAAGGGCCGCAACACGTGGTGCCGGGTACCAAGATGCCGTTGCAGGTCATGTCAAATGATGACGAGCGCAATGCGATGATCAAATGGCTGAAGCAGAAGACCACGCCACTACCCAACTGACCTTCGAACCGGCGTTCCGGTTACCGCTGCAATTGCACAAGCCGACGGTTTGACTATATATCCAACACAGGCAAGGCCACGTTCCGGTGGCATCACGAAAGAGGGCAAGTGCTATGAAATCGTTTTTGCTGGCAATGGCCGCCGTTGTGCTGATCAGTGCTGCAAGCTGGCTGGTGCTGGACAGCCTGCCGATGTCTGCGGAACAGCAGTACACGAAGGAAAACGTGCGCCTGTGACGCGCGGCACTTACCCATACCAGGGAGTTCACCACGATGGATGACGACAAGTTCAACATGTCGATGCGCAAGTTCCTGAAACAGGTTGGCGTGACATCACAACAGAAAATCGAGGACGCCGTGCGTGAGTCGGGCAAGACCTCCGGCAAGTTCAAGGTGACCGCCACCATCACCGCAGATGGCATTGGCCTCGACCACACCGTCTCCGGCGAGATCGACCTCGGGTGAGCCGGCGTGCAAGGTCTGGCCGTGGCAGGCACCGGGTTTGAATGCTGATGTTTGAAGACCCCGCTTTCCCGCCGTTACTCAAGGGGCATCCCGTCGATCCCGGCGTCAGTGCACACGGCGTTGCCTGTGCGCAGGCTGCTGCACGCCATGCCGGGGCGGGTGACGTGTTCTGGTCGCGCTCCGAAGACCGGCTGTCGATGGCAATTGTGCTCGAGCCGGAGGTGACGGCCGCCCGCGCCGCCCAGATGCACCTGGTCATGATGATTGCCTTTGGCGATGCGTTCGGTGCCATCGCTCCACCGGAAATCGGTGTGCATTACCGCTGGCCCGGCGTGATCCTGGTCAACGGGGCCACGGCCGGCGAGGTTCGCACGGTCATCGCCGAAGAGCTCGATGAAAGTGGCGCACCCGCCTGGATGGTGACCGGCGTTGACGTGGCCATAACGCTCGACCTGTCGCAGCCTGACCCCGGCAAGCACCCCGACAAGACCACCCTCCACGAGGAAGGCGCGGGCGAGGTCGATCGCACCATGCTCGTCAACTCGATCTGCCGGCATTTCCTGACCTGGATCGATACCTGGCAACACGATGGCTTCAGGTCGGTTCACCAGAACTGGACCGGACGGATGGACGAAGCCGGCACGCCGGTGACTGTTGGGCAGGACGGCAGCCCAATTACCGGCACGATGACCGGACTGGATGAAGACGGCAACCTGCTGCTGCGCACTGGCGAAGGCAGGGTACAGTCGGTGCCGCTGACCAGTGCGGCTGACCGGTGGCGCTGATGAAGGCTTTGCGCACCATCCGGTTTGATGCCTCAGACGACAATGTCTTCGTCAATGCGGCCGCGCCCGGTGAATTGGCGGTGTCAGGCGCGTTTGCATTTGCCGGCATGGATCAGCACGACATTCGCGGCAAGACGCGGCAAGCCTTCGCCAACGGCTGGTTGTCGCTGCCGGGGCTGGGCCGGGCCACGTTCGTCACCATCACCGAAGCTGACGACGACGAGGTGGCGCGCGCTGTCGCGGCGCTGGTCAACCTGCTGGTCGAGGACTTTGGCGCGCCGTCGCCTGAAGACGCCCGCGTGGCCGCCGGGGATGAATTCGGTTACGCCCTGGAACTGGCGTCCGGCAAGCCGATCAACACCTTGCTGACCGTGCATCGCACAATCGATGATCAGGGCAACATTCGCGAGGAAGTCCGCGAAATTGCCCCACCGGGGCTGGAGCAACCGCACACCCGGGTCTGGGATGTTTCTGATG
>CAYMJJ010000084.1:0-11227 GCA_964390445.1 uncultured Anderseniella sp. | reverse complement strand
TCCTGCGTTCATGGCGCGCCACGCTGATCCCGGCCATCACCATTCCGGTGGCGCTTATCGGCTGTTTTTCGCTGATCTACCTGCTCGGGTTCTCGCTCAACGTACTCACCCTGCTGGCGTTGCTGCTGGCCATCGGACTGGTGGTCGATGATGCCATCGTGATGCTCGAGAACATCGAGCGCAGGCTGGCCAACGGCGAGACACTGCTGCAGGCAACGGCTCGCGGCTCACGCCAGGTCACCTTCGCCATCCTTGCCACCTCGATCACGCTGATCGCCGTTTTTGTGCCCATCTCGTTCCTGCAGGGGGCGGCCGGCAGGCTGTTCACCGAATTCGGCTTCGTGCTTGCCAGCGCGGTTGTCATCTCGACCTTCGTGGCACTGAGTGCCTGCCCGGCACTGGCCTCGAAGATCCTCAAGGCCAGGTCCGGCATCAGCGGCGACGAAAAGGCCATGCCGGAAGGCCGCGTCTACCGCTGGTACCGCAAGATGGTGACGGTCTCGATTGCCAACCCGCTGGTGATGATCGTCTTGTGCTTCGGCTTTGCCGGCAGTGGTTACCTGGCCTATCAGGCAGTGCCGCAGGAACTGACCCCCACCGAAGACCGCAGCGTGATGTTCATACCGCTGACGGCACCGCAAGGCTCGACGCTGAAGTTCACCGACCAGCAGGTGCAGGAACTCGAACAGAAGATCGCCGCCGTCCAGGACAAGCTCAATATCGAGATCATCTACACCTTTACCGGCTTCCGCGACCGGCCCTACCGCTCGTTCATCGTGTTGCGGTTCAAGCCGTGGGACGAGCGTGACAACTCGGTGATGGAAGCCCGCCGCGAGCTCATCCCCATCGTCAGCAACCTCACGGGCGCCCGCGGCTTTCCGGTGATGCCGGCAGGCCTTGGCTTGCGCGGCAGTTCGTCGCCGCTCAGGGCGGTCATCGGTGGTCCTGACTATGACAGCGTCCAGAAGTGGGCCAACCAGATCAAGGAACGCGCCGAAGGCAACCCCGGCCTCGCCAATGTCGAGATCGACTTTGAACAGAACCAGCCGCAGTTCCGGCTGACCGTGGACCGCAAGCGCGCCGATGATCTTGGCATCGAATCGCGCACCATCGCCTCGACCCTGCAGACCATGCTGGCCTCGCGCGAGATCACCAACTACATCGACCGCGGCCGTGAGTACCCGGTCATCGTTCAGGCGGAAGGCCAGGACCGGCAGACGCCGACCGACATTACCTCGCTGTTCATTCGCACCGATGACGGCAGGACGGTGGTGCCGCTGTCCTCCGTCGTCAGCCTGACCGAGACCGCCGAAGCACCATCGCTGCGGCGCTACAACCGGCTGCCGTCGGTCACCATTTCCGCTGCCCTGAACGATGGCTACGCCATGGGCGAGGCGATCGACTTCATCCGAGAGCAGTCGGCACAAGTGCTGCCAGCCGAAGCCACCCTCAGCTTCGATGGCCAGTCGCAGCAATACCTCGAAACCTCGTCCGGCGTGATGATCACCTTCATGTTCGCCATCCTCATCGTTTTCCTGGTACTGGCCGCCCAGTTCGAAAGTTTCGTTCACCCGATGATCATCATCCTGTCGGTGCCGCTGGCCGTGGCGGGCGCGCTGTATTCGCTGTGGGGGGCAGGGTTCAGCCTCAACATCTATTCGCAGATCGGCATCATCCTGCTGATCGGCCTGATGTCCAAGAACGGTATCCTGATCGTCGAGTTCGCCAACCAGCTGCGCGACGAAGGCCAGGATATCCGCACTGCCGTCATCAACGCCGCCGTGTTGCGCGTGCGCCCCATCCTGATGACCATCGTCTCCACTGTGCTGGGGGCCGTGCCACTGGTTCTGGCCACCGGAGCGGGCGCCGAAAGCCGCTCTGCCATCGGTATCGTCATTGTCGGCGGGCTGCTGTTTGCCGGCATCCTGACCCTGTTCCTGACGCCGGTGCTGTATGACCTGATGGCACGGTTGACCAGGCCGCGCGGCTTCATCGAGAAGAAGCTGGCGAGGGAACTGGCCGGCCATGATGATGCAGTTGCTGCGGAGCCGGTCACGTCCCCGGCTGACGACGCCGCGCAGACAGACGCAGTTGAGCCAGAACGCCGCGAGCTGGAGCGCCCGATTGCCGCAGAATAGCGGGAAATTCATCCCGCTTGCGTCATCAAACCGTGACGTCCGTTGGCTTAATTGCGGCCTCCCGGCAATGCATCAGGAGGCTGCACCATGACCAAATCCGTAGACCAGGTATCGTTTGACGAATTTGACGAGATCATCAACCCGCGTCCCGAAACCTGCGATTTTGACCGCGTGGTCGAAGCTGCCATCAGCCGGCGTGGTTTCATGGGCGGCGTGCTGGCCTTTGGCAGCATTGCAGCTCTCGGCAGCAGCGCGCTGGTGACACCGGCTCAGGCCGCCGCCAACCGCTTCGCCTTCGATGCCATTCCCACCAACAGCGAAGATGCCGTCACCGTGCCGGCCGGCTACAAGGCCCGTACCATGCTGAGCTGGGGCGACCCGTTGTTCGCGGACGTTCCTGCCTTCGATCATGCCACCCGTGGCACCGCCGCCAGCCAGGCCCGTGCCTTCGGTGACAATGTCGACGGCATGGAAGTGTTCAGCCATGACGGCCGTACGCTGCTGGCAATCAACAATGAATACACCAACCGCGACATTCTTTGGGGCAACAACGCCGACAAGAAGGCCGCCAACGATGACGAGATCAACAAGGGCAAGATGGCCCACGGCATAACCATTGTCGAAGTGGCACACGGTGCCGACGGCTGGGCACCCGTTGCCGACAGCCCCTACAACCGCCGCATCACGCCGGACACGGAAACCGTCCTGACCGGCCCTGCCGCTGGCCACGACCTGGTCAAGACCGCCGCTGATCCGACCGGAACCGTGGTCAAGGGCACCTGGAACAACTGCGGTTCGGGCCGTACCCCGTGGGGCACCTTCCTGACCTGCGAGGAGAACTTCAACGGCTACTTTTCTGCTGCCGACGAAGCCCATGAAGTATCTGCCGAGCTCAAGCGCTATGGCGTGTCGTCGAAGGACTGGGGCTACGGCTGGGCCAAGGTCGACGAGCGCTTCGACGTTGCGAAGAACCCCAACGAGCCAAACCGGGCCGGCTACGTGGTCGAGATCGACCCGCGTGACCCTGCTTCCACGCCGCGCAAGCTGACCGCACTTGGCCGCTTCAAGCACGAGAATGCCCAGGTGGTGGTCAACAATGACGGGCGCATCGCGGTTTACATGGGCGACGACGAGCGCGGTGAATTCATTTACCGCTTCGTGTCCAACGGCGTCTATGCGCCCGGCGCGGACACCTCGGGCCTGCTCGAGGACGGTGTCCTGTCGGTGGCAAGGTTCAACGAGGACGGCAAGGGCGAATGGCTCGAACTGACACCTGAAACCACCGGCATGAGCCTGGCCGAGATCTGCATCCACACTCGCCAGGCAGGCTCGAAGGTCGGCGCAACCACCATGGACCGTCCGGAGTGGGTGGCGTCCAACCCCAATGCCTCGGAATTGTATTGCGCCCTCACCAACAACAAGAACCGTGGCGTCAAGCCGAATGCCGGCGGCGACGCAACCCCGGCAGTCGGCCCCAACCCGCGTGCGGAAAACAAGTACGGCCAGATCGTGCGCTGGCGTCCGGAAAGCGGCAATCATGCCGCCAAGGGCTTTGACTGGGACCTGTTCGTGCTGGCCGGCAACCCGGCGGTCCACCAGGACGCCAACGCCGGTTCGCCAAACGTGAACAAGGACAACATGTTCAACTCACCGGACGGGCTGATGTTCGACAGCAACGGCCTGCTGTGGATCCAAACCGACGGCAACTATTCCAACGATGGTGACTTTGCAGGCCAGGGCAACAACCAGATGCTGGCCGCTGATCCGGTTACCGGTGAAATCCGCCGCTTCATGGTGGGGCCGAAGGAATGCGAGATCACCGGCCTTGCCTGGAGCCCGGACCGGCGCACCATGTTCGTCGGCATCCAGCACCCGGGCGAAAAGGGCAACAGCCACTGGCCCGGCGGCGGTGATACCGTTCCACGCTCGGCCGTGATTGCGGTCACCCGCGAAGACGGCGGTCTGGTCGGGTAACGAACCCCACTGCAACACCAAAAGACCTGGGCCCCGGAGGACATTCCGGGGCCCATTTGTTTACTGCTGATTGTCGAGTTACGACTGAACGCCAGCCACGTACCAGTCCATCTTGAGCAGTTCCTCGTCGGTGGCGGTAGCACCGGCGGCATAACGCTCGGCCCCGGCCTGGTCCATGATCGGGCCGGTGAACGGGTGAAGCGAACCGTCAATGATGCTCTTGCGCACATTCTCCGCTGCCTCGACCACGTTGGCCGGCATGGCCTCGTGGTAGGGCGCCATGGCCACTTCGCCTTCCTTGAATCCGGCCCAGGAACTTTCCGGTTTCCAGGTGCCGTCAAGCACGGCCTTGGCCCGCTTCACGTAATAGGGGCCCCAGATGTCGAGGATCGCCGTCAGGTGTGCCTTGGGCGCAAATTTCGACATGTCCGATGCCTGGCCGAAGGCATACATGCCACGCTGCTCGGCGGCCTGCAGTGCAGCCGGTGAGTCGGTGTGCTGGGTGATGATATCGCACCCCTGGTCCATCAGCGCCTTTGCCGCATCGCCTTCCTTTGGCGGGTCGTACCATGAGCTGACCCAGACCACCTTGGTCTTGAAGTCCGGGTTGACCTTCTGCGCGGCCAGCGTGAACGCGTTGATGCCCATCACCACTTCCGGAATCGGGAACGAGGCAATGTAGCCGGCAGTGCCGGTTTTGGACATGTGTCCGGCAATGGTGCCGATCACCGCGCGGCCTTCGTAGAAGCGTGCGTTGTAGATCGACATGTTGTCGGCCATCTTGTAGCCGGTTGCGTGTTCGAACTTCACGTCCGGATAGCGCTTTGCCACCTTCAGCGTCGGGTCCATGAAACCGAACGAGGTGGTGAAGATCAGCTTGTTGCCTTCATCCGCCAACTGGCGGATGACGCGCTCGGCGTCCGGACCTTCCTTGACGCTTTCCACGAACGAGGTCTGTACCTTGTCGCCAAGCTCGGCCTCGAGCATCTTGCGCCCCTGGTCGTGCGAATAGGTCCAGCCGTGGTCGCCCACCGGCCCCACGTACACAAAACCCACCTTCAGCGGATCGGCCGCGAAAGCCTTGCTGCCCAGCAGCGGAAGCGCTGCGGCGGCGGCCCCCGTGCCTTGAACGAAACGGCGCCTGTCAAACTTGATCATTGCAAACTCCCGAGCCTCGACGTTGAAACTGGCCGCTACATTAGGTGGCGGATCGCCCGGGTCAATCGGGCAATCGATTAAATCAACGACAGTTTTCAGGCTTGGGCCGAATTGCCGCTTTTTCAGGCAAGTCTGGGGCGCAGATCCGCCAGGTCGCGGAAATAGGGCAGGCGTTGCCGCGCCGCCGTGACAGAGGGTTGGTCGAGCACGGCGCTGATCAATTCCTCGTCTGCACCGGCCCGGGCCGCATCGCGCCCCTGCGGCGTGAGGATACAGGAGCCGCCATGATAGGTGAGGCCGTTCTCGGTTCCTGCATGGTTGGCGTAAAGCAGCCAGCAGCCATTCTCGAAGGCGCGGGCAGGTATCACCCGGTCGGCCACCTGGTCCCACTGGCTGGACAGGGCAGTGGGCACGATGACGGTTTCCGCCCCGGCGAGGCAGGCGGCGCGCACTGCTTCGGGGAACTCGGCGTCATAACAGATCAGGATGGCGCAGCGCATGCCACCCAGCGACAGCAGGGTGAGGCCGGTGCCCGCAATGAAGTGGCCTTCCTCGCTGCCAGGCGGAATGGCGAGCTTGCGATGGTTGGCGAGGGTGGCACCGCCGGCTCCGATGGCCAGCGCCGAATTGTATACCATGCTGCCGTCACGCTCAGGGTAGCCGTATACAATGGCCGTGCTGGTCTTGCGGGCGAGCGTGGCCGCGCCTTGCGCAAACGGTCCGCTGGCAGGTTCAGCCAGCGCGCGGACCTGATCTGCCACGTGATAGCCGGACATGAACAGTTCCGGACACACGACGAGGTCCAGATTCCTGCCTTCGATCACGGCTGCCAGCTTGTCGAGCCGGGCCTGCGGCGATAACCCGGCACCGTTGCACTGGAACACCCCGGCCCGCATGGCGCTCAGCGCTCGACGATGAAGATCTGGCGCGGATAGTCGGTCAGGTATTCGCAGCCGGTTTCCGTCACCACGATGCTGTCGCCGATGCGACCGCCGAACTCTCCGTCCACCGAGATGCCGCCATCGACGGCGAAGGTCATGCCGGGCTCGAGCACCGTCTTGTCGCCTTGCTTCAGTTCGGGGCTTTCAAGATACGCCATGCCGATGGACCGGCCTGTGCGGTAGCCGGTCTCATAACCGCGTTCGGCATATACCTCGTTGGCGGCAGCCGCGACGTCTTCTGCCGTGACACCGGGCCGGATGGCCGCGATCGCTGCCTGCTGCGCATCGATGGCTGCCTGCTGCACGCGCGCGGCGGCGTCGGAAACCTCGAGGATGTGGAACATCCGGTCGAAGCCCAGCTTGTACTGCTTGAACTGCGCCATGTTGCAGAAGCAGAAATAGACCGGATCACCGCGCTCAAGCTGCTTCACGCTGGCGCGCCGGTGCACCATGGAGGTATCGCGGCCCGACTGCATGATCTGCAGGTTGTGGATCATCGGCGAGACGAACTGCTCCCAGCCCTTCGCGGTCAGGAAGCCGGCGGCCTTGCGGGTGCCGGCATTGATGACGGCAAGGGCGGCCTCGTATTCCGGCGCGCCTTCGGCGAGCGCTCCGTGAGCCGCGGCCATCATCGCCCCGGCGATCTGGCCGGCCTGTCTCATGATCTCGATCTCGAGCGGCGACTTGATCATGCGCATCGGCGCGATGAGCGGCGACACGTCCACCAGCTCGACGCCCTTCATCTGTTCATCAAGCCAGTTGCGCACGATCACCGGCATGGAATTGCGCTCGATGCCGAGTTTCCTGATGCCGGACCCAAGTGTCTTCGCCAGCACGTTCTCCCAGCGATTGGCACCGGCATCTTCCCAGGTGCGCACGTCCTCGACCCAGGTCATGGCAGCGGCCATTTCGCTTTCCATCAGCGGTGTGACGACGATTGGGGCATCGTGCGCGCGCACGATCAGGAACGAGGGCCGGCCAAACTCGACCGACAGGTAACCCCAGAAGCCAGCGAAATACGCGATAGTGCTTTCATCGGTGATCAGGGCGACGTCGAGATCTGCCTCCCTCATGGCAGCTTGCAGGCGGGTTGTGCGCTGGCGGGCTTCTTCGAGCATGGCGGATGTCCGTTATGTGGCAGGAAGATCATCCTGCGTCAGATGCCGCGCAATCTCTTGCCTGTAAGCGACATCGCCTTGAAGCTTTGCAATGCCGCGCCCGGGTAGTTCAACCCGCCCGCGCGATCATCAGGTGCCCGGGCTGAGGGCTGCCTTCCTCGTGCCGGACGATGATGTTTTCCGCATGAACAAGTGTGAATCCGGCCGTTGCAAGTGATTGCTCGATGTAACGTCGCGTATGGTGAAATCGCTGGTGCGGGCCTACCGTGTAGCCGCTTGCAGGTGCGCCATCCTCGTCCAGCGTCTCGGTGGAAAACGCAAATACCGCATCCGGCGCGCTCACCCGCCTGATGCCCGCAAGGAGCGCCGCAACGTCGCCCAGGTACGGCAGCACGTCCGTCGCCACGATCAGGTCCCACGCATCCTCATCTTCGATTTCCCCGACGAATGCCACTGCATCGCCCACGTAAAGATCGTCATAGAGGTCGGTTTCGCCGGCGATGTCGATCATGTTCCCGCTCAGGTCGATGCCGGTGCGATGATGAGTGATGTCTGACAGCGCGACGCCCGCAAGCCCGGTACCGCAGCCCAGGTCGAGCATGCGCAAGTATGGCCCGGCTGCGTGCTGGCCCAGTGCCGCGCGCAGGATCAGCGGCACGTGGTAGCCGAGCTGGCCAACGAGAATGTCCTCGAAGACATCGGCATGCTGGTCGAACAGCATCTCGACGTAGGCTTCCGGCGCGCGTGACGGCACTTCGCCCCGGCCCATCGCGGCCAGCCGCACAGCCGCACCGCCATGATCTTCCGGGTCGAGTTCGAGCACCTTTGCATAGGCCGCCGCTGCTGCATCCAGCTGTCCGGCCTTTTCCAGCGTCAGCGCCTCGTTGTAGGTGTCTGCCAACTGGTCTTCTGCGCGTTTCGCCATCACCTGCCGCCTTCGGTTGTTCACAGGCGGCCTGATATAGGACCCGCGCGCGAATGCGGCAATGCCGATCTCCGGCTACTGCTCAGTCCGCGCTGGCGTTCTTGAGCGCGTCATAGGCGCGCCTGGCGTTTGCATTGCCTGCCTCGGCAGCGGTCATATACCATTCGAGCGCCTTGGCCGGATCCGGCTTCATGCCCAGCACACCGATGCGCCGGTAGATGAGCGGATCGAAGGTTGAGCCGAGCCTGAGGGCTGCATTTGCCTGGTCACTCTCCAGTGCACGCGAGTATAGCGCCCGTGCAGAGACGATATCACCCAGCTTCATCAGCCGGTCTCCCCGCTCCAGCAACTCACGCGCCTCGGCAGCGCCAATGGCCGGATCTGCGCGCTTGAGAGACGTGGGAGCCGGTGCAGCGATTTGCTGTTCAGGCATCGGATCGAGCGAGGCGACCTTTTCCGGTTCGGCTGGTGTTTCCGGAATCGGCTCGCGGTCTGCGGGGCTCGCCGATGCCTGTTCGTCAGGTGCCGATGGTACTGGCAAGAGATCGACGTCAACTGCTTCAGGCCTCGTGGCTGCTTCATGGAGCAGCCCCGCGTCGACGGTCGTCATGGCAACGCCTGCCGGCTCGATCAGGTTCTCGGGTTGGGGCGGTTCTGGCAGGGCCTGCACCGGCTCGGCGGGCTGCTGGTCTTCCGGCTTCACGTCACTTGTTGCAGAACTGGAAGCGAGAGCCAGCGCAGGCGCAGGCGCGACTTCAGAGGCCGCAGGCGGCTCGACCGGTACCGTCACCTGAATTTGGTTGTCTTCATCACTGCCAGTTGGTGACGGCGACATGTAGATCGATCCCGATGATGTCGTGCTGGCAGTTTCTGTTTTCTGGTTGTTTGCAAGAAATCCGTCCAGGTAGTCCGGAGCGTAGGCCTGAAGCGCGATTGGCGTGGCAATGGCAAGCATCGCCAGTGCCGCAACGGCACAGACAAACATTGTAATCCGCAAGTTGCGCCTGTTCTGACGCGCGACCATGCTGGCGCGCTGCTTGTAGTATTCGTTGCTGCGCCGGGCAATTTCCTGACGTCGTGCCGCCAGCCATTCATCGTGGCTCATCGTGCTGGAGTGCAGCATCCTGTGGCCGGCTGACCGGATGTTGGAAGGACCTGTATCGGCATGGGCGTTGTTGTATCCCAGGTCGGCACCGGCCCGGTCTGGTGCATCCTGAATGGCTGAATCTTCATGCTGATCGTCATCTGCGGGTTCGTTCTTGTGGTTGTCCTGGCCGTAGTCATCGTTGATGTTGGTCATGAGTGTACTCCCTGCTACTCACTACTGACGTGGCGGCTGGCGTGTCCTTTCCGGATTCTGTCCGCCGCGTTTGTGCCGTCCCGGCTCAGTTTGCTGCTGAGGCTGCCTGCTGGCGGCTCCACGTCAGGAATTGGTTGAACAATTGTTCGCGCTCGTTCTCCTTCATCAGCCCGCCCTCGGGCCGGTTCTTGAGAAACTGCTCGAAAGCGCTGACCAGTTCGGTCATCTTTCGATCCTGGTCGGTAGCTGCGGACACCGGGCGGTTGGCATTCCTTGTCAGCCAGTCGCCGGCAACCGAGTACCGCTGCCAGCCGGGTAGCTCGGCAGCCAGGTTCACCTCGGCCCACTTGGCGTGCCGAGGCTCGCTCAGAAACGCCGAGAAATTGTCCATGAACGAGTTGATGAAGGCCCTCGTTGAATAATAGCGGCCAGTCTTTTCCTTCCAGTTGAACACAGCCATCACGGCACCCACTGCAACCGTGTCTGTGGTGGCTCCGGCAGCAACGAGGCCGGCATAGTCCTGTGAACTGATCGAACCTGGCAGGTAATGCTCCTGCAGCTTCCGGTCGTAGGGGACGGGTACGATGTGCAATCCGTCCGACGGCGTCAGCGTGGAAAAGATGGAAGCTGGTTTGCCCGCCACATAGACCATCGCGTCAATGCTGCCATCTTTCACTTTCTGCAATGCATCCTGGTAGTTTTCGCCGGTAACCTTGACGTTCAGTCCAAGTGAATCGAACACCACCTGTGCTGTCATGGCAGTGCCAGAGCCTTCAGGGCCGAAGTTGACGGTCTTGCCTTCAAGCTGCCTGACATCGGTGATGTCGCGACGCGCCACCAGGTGGAACTCTTCGTTGTACAGCTTGGTGATGTAGGCCACCCGGTTCTCGATGTTGGGAATGGCACCGGTACTCTTCAGGTATGCCAGTACATCGGACTGCACGATCGCTACGTCGATGCCGCGCATGTAAAGCAGGTCGGTGATGTTCTGCACCGAGCCCTTGCCGACGATTGGCAGGACGCGCAGTTCGTCCTTGCCATCAAGCACGGCCTGAAGGTCGGCTGCGATCTTGATGTAGGTGCCGCCTACACCACCGGAGATCAGCCCTATGGTGTTCTTGTTGACCGACTCCACCCGGCCCTGGTGCGTGGCGGGCAGGTTCTCTGTCGCCATTGCCAGGCCGGTGAACATGGTCAGGCAGGTCAGAACGGTAGCCAGTGCTACCCTCAAGGTCGTCAGCTTCATCGTAGAGGACTCCTGCGTTCCGTCACAGTTAGCGGACCGTCAGGCAATTTGACCATGCCGTCGGCAGGATCTGGCAACGAGGCCTGATCCCAATCCGCAAAGGAGCCGTCCCTTTGAAATGGAGTATCAGAGTGCGGATCAATACAAGCGAAGGCTTGGGCAAAAAGAGGAAATTCCAAGTCTGAATCATGACGATTTCTGGAATTGGTTAACTGCTCCACAGGTAATTTTACTGAAATCGTTGTGGTCAAACAGGTTGCAGTGGCGCCGTTGGGGGCCAATATCTTCGGAACAGAACAATGGGTTTGACCCTGATCAGCAGGAACAAGCGTTTCCTTGGATAACTCCATCAATCAACCCCGTCTCGTGCGTGTGCGCTTCACACAGGACGAGGACCTCGCCCGGTCATACGTGCTGACGCTGGTGG
>CAYMJJ010000083.1:5011-11263 GCA_964390445.1 uncultured Anderseniella sp. | reverse complement strand
ACTGCCAGTGACACGTTGTCGATGACGGTCATGTTCATGAACACCGAGGTGATCTGGAATGATCGCGCCATGCCAAAATGTGAGCGCCGGTGCGTGGCCACGCTGGTAATGTTTTTTCCGTCCAGCATCACCTTGCCGGAGTCGGGCATCAGGTCGCCGGACAACTGCGCGATCAGCGTGGTCTTGCCGGCGCCGTTCGGGCCGATGATGGCGTGCAGCTCGCCGCGCTCGATGGACAGCGACACGTTGTCCGTCGCGGGCACGCCGCCGAACGACTTCTTCAGGTTGCGGATTTCAAGAAGCGTGTCAGCCATGCTTCAGGCCCCGGTGGATCAGGCCGCTCAGGCCACCCTTGATGAACAGGACCGACAGGATCAGCAGGATGCCGAACGGCAAGGCCCAGTAGGTGGTGAAGACAGACAGGATCTCCTCGATGACCAGAAACGCCACCGCGCCGAATACCGGGCCGAACAGTGTACCCGTGCCGCCAAGGATCACCATGAACATCAACTCGCCCGAACGTGACCAACCCATCATGTCCGGCGAGATGAAGCTCGAGAAATTGCCCAGCAGCGCACCCGCCAGTCCGCACATGGCGCCTGCGATGACGTACGCGGTCAGCCGGTAGGCGTAGGTGTTGTAGCCCAGCGCCTTCATGCGCGCTTCGTTGGAATTGCAACCGCGCACCACCATGCCGAATCGTGAATTGACGATCCGGAACACCAGATAGATGGAACCGGCAAGCACGATGTAGGCAAGCAGGAACAGTACCAGCCTGCTTTCGATGTCGATGATGTTCAGCACCGAGCGCGAGTAGATGGTCAGTCCGTCGTCACCGCCATATTCCTCCATCGACAGGAACAGGTAGTACGCCATCTGGCCAAAGGCCATGGTGATCATGATGAAGTATACGCCCTTGGTGCGCAGGCAGATGGCACCGGTGATCAGCGCAAACAGCGCCGAAACGCCTATCGCCAGCGGAAAGTGCACCCATCCGGACTCGATGCCGTGGTGCGCGGGGATACCCACCATGTAGGCACCGATGCCGATATAGGCCGCATGGCCGAACGAGATCATGCCGCCGAACCCCAGGATCAGGTTGAGGCTGACGGCTGCGATCGCCAGGCAGACGATGCGCGTGGCGAAGCTGAGGTAGAACTCGTTGCCGCTGTAATAGGCCGCCAGCGGCAATGCCAGCAGCAGCACCATGAACGCGATGGTGATGACCCGGCCACTGGCGCTGCCGAACAGTTGCGGTGCGCGCAATGCGTCGTCGAGAGGAGAAGTCACTGCCTGATCGCTCATCGGCTTACTTTACCTTCGGCGGGAAGAGACCCTGCGGGCGCATGACCAGAACGGCAGCCATGATGATGTAGATCAGCATGGACGAGATTGCCGGGCCCGCTGTCTCGGCCGCGTTGACCGGAACGAAAATCTTGAGGATGTCGTCGAGGAATGACCGGCCCATCGTATCAATAAGGCCGATCAGCAAGGCGGCGATGAACGCACCCTTCATCGAGCCGATGCCGCCCACGATGATCACCACGAACGCTGTGATGATGATGTCGTTGCCCATGCCGATGGTCGCCTCGGTGATCGGCGCGATCAGCATGCCGGCAAGCCCTGCCAGTACCGCCCCCAGCGCGAACACTGCGGTGAACAGCGTCTTGATGTCGATCCCCAGCGCCGACACCATGGTGCGGTTGGAGGCACCGGCACGGATCAGCATGCCCAGCCGGGTCTGTCCGATCAGCCAGTAAAGCCCGAACGCCACCGCCAGGCCGAACCCGATGATCACCAGCCGGTAGGTCGGGAAGATCACGCCCGGAAGGATGGTGACCTGGCCCTGCAGCATCTGCGGCAGCGGTATCGAAATGCCCTCCGGTCCCCAGATCAGCTGCACCAGGGTATCGGCCACCAGCAGGATTCCGAACGTGGCCAGCACATGGTCGAGGTGATCGCGCTGGTAAAGATGTCGGATGATGCCCGTCTCAAGCGCCAGCCCCACCAGCGCTGTCGCCACCAGTGCCAGCGGCAGTGCCAACAGGAACGAACCGGTCCAGAACGTGAACGTTGCACAGAAGAAGGCACCGATCATGTACAGCGAGCCATGCGCCAGGTTGACAAAGTCCATGATGCCGAACACCAGCGTCAGCCCGGCAGCCAGCAGGAAAAGCAGCACACCGAGTTGCAGTCCGTTCAGCAACTGGATCAGGATTAGTGTATTCATCGCCCCTCGCTGCCTGGTCTTTTTACCGGGCCACGATCCCGTTTCAGTCGTTTGTCCGTATCAATGAAACCGGGCGCGGGAGAGCACGCTTCAAGGTTCTCTCCCGGCCTGTTCAGGTTTCGTGTATCCGGCCTTACTTGGCCATCGGGCACTCGTCAACATAGGGGTCGACGTGATTCTCGAACACCGTCTTGACCACCTTGGTCGTCCAGTTGCCGTCGGCGTCGGTTACCACTTCGCGCAGGTAAAAATTCTGCACCGGCATGTGGTTCTTGCCTACCGTGTACTCGCCGCGCACCGAGTCATAGTCAGCAGCCCTGAAGGCGGCTCGCAGGCCGTCCTTGTTGGACATGTCTCCGCCGACTGCCTTCACGGCCGAGTTGATCAGGTTGATCGTGTCATAGGCCTGTGCTGCATAGAAAGAGGGGTAACGCTTGTACTTTTCCTTGAAGCTGGACACGAACGCCTTATTCGCTTCGTTGTCCAGCGTCGGGTCCCACTGCTGGGTCAGCCTGGATCCGAGCACGCCTTCAAGCTTGCCCTGCTGCAGTTTTGGCAGCGCGATGGCATCCACCGTGAACGTGGTATAAAGGTCCAGCACGCCCTTCAGGCCGGCCTGCTGGTATTGCTGGATGAAAGCACCGCCAGCCTTGCCGGGATAGAACACGAAGATGGCTTCTGCGCCGCTGGCCTTGGCCTTGGCCAGCTCGGCCGAGAAGTCGAGCTGGTCCGGCCACTTGGTCAGGTCCTTGCCCTTGATCTCGCCCTTGAATGTACGCTCCACCCCCGCCAGCATGTCCTTGCCTGCGGCATAGTTGGGGCCAAGCAGGTACAGTGACTTCACGCCCTGCTGGTTGAGCACTTCGCCCATGGCCATTGGCGTCTGGTCGTTCTGCCAGGAGGTCGAGAAGAAGTTCTCGTTGCACAGCTTGCCTGCCACCTGCGACGGGCCGGCATTTGCCGAGATCAGGAACTTGCCGTTGTCGAAGACGCTCTTCATCGATGCCAGCAACACGTTGGACCAGATGAACCCGGCAACAATCGGCACATCGTCCTGTTGTACCAGCTTGTCGGTCTTCTGCTTGCCGGTTTCCGGCTTGAAGCCATCATCTTCGAAAATGATTTCTACGGTCTTGTCGCCCATCTTGCCGCCCAGCTTTTCCATGGCCAGGTCAACGGCATCTTTCATGTCGTTGCCGATCACGGCGGCGGGCGTGGTGAGGGTGGTTACGAAACCGATCTTGATATCGGCTGCAAAGGCAGTGGATGCCATCAGAGCCAGGCCGAGCGCGGCCAGTGCGGTAGTCTTGTACATACGAGGGTCTCCTCCCGGGGAAATCGATCGAACGAAGTAGCGCTATTTGTCTTTCTTGATGCCGTCTGTCGGGCATGGTCCAGACGATAGAGACAAATAATGCAGACTTCAAATGCCCAGCGATTGCATTATCGTGCAGCGCCGATGGCTTGCGCGCAAGCACGTGCTGATGTCAGATGCGCAAGAAATCAACAATTGGTGCAGGGAGACTACCAAGCCATGACAAAGATGACAGCCGGGGTAACGCCGGCCGGAGACAGTGTGGACGGAATCGTCTGGAACATTCTGGGCCAGACCTATGTGCCGCTGCAGGTCTGCGAGTCCACCTTCTCGTGGCACGCGACGTTTCCCGATGGCACGTTCGTTCCGCCGCACATCCACCCGGACCAGGACGAGTTCATCTACGTGCTGGAAGGCCGCTTCGACCTGTTCCTCGACGGCGAGGATGCCTCGGCAAGCGCCGGCGACCTGATCCGGCTGCCCCGCGGCATTGCCCACGGCATTTTCAACAAGTCCGGCGCCGACACCAAGTGCATCTTCTGGGTCGCACCCACCCAGAAGCTGTGGGACCTGTTCACCAAGATCGACAAGGTGCCGGACCCGGCAGAAGTCGTGCGGCTGGCCACCGAGCATAACATCCACTTCCTGCCGCCACCGCCAGAGGGTTGAGCAGGGCGCGCCGCAAGCTCTAGCGGTTCACCGCTTCCTTGCTGAACCCGGCCATCTTCTGGTAGCCGCGAACCACAGCTTCCAGTTCGTCCGGGCTGGCGACCGCGTCCAGTGAGGCGAACCCGTCCGGCGCGCGCTCTTCCACCAGGTCGATCACCCGCTCCGGTCCGCCAGAGCGGTTCTGGTTGACGATGGACGCTGTCATCGGAGCCCGCTCGGCCTCATAGGTTTTCAGCGCTGCCTCGACGCTCGCCTCGTCTGCCAGCTTGTCGGCAAGGCAGCGGGCATCGAGAATGGCCTGCGACGCCCCGTTTGAGCCCACCGGATACATCGGGTGCGCGGCATCGCCAAGCAGTGTTACCCGTCCGAACGTCCACTGCGCGATGGGGTCACGGTCGCACATCGGGTACTCGTAGAACGTCCCCGTCGCCTTGATCAGCGCGACCGGGTCCAGTACGTCCAGGTGGAAGGTGTTCTCGACGAACGGCAGCAGCTCCTCCAGCTTGCCTTCGCGGTTCCAGTCCTCGCGCCGCGGCATCGGCGAGTTGGCATCGCCGGTCTTGGCGGCAACCGCCCAGTTCATCAGCACCTTGCCATCATCGCGCGCATCATTGGCAATCGGGTAGAGCACCAGCTTCGCCGCCATTCCACCCGCAATAACCATCGACTTGCCGGTCTGGAATGGCTCCCACAGCGTCGCCCCGCGCCACAGCATGATGCCGTTCCACTTGGGCGCGCCCTGGTCCGGGTAGAACTGCTGGCGAACCACCGAGTGAATGCCGTCCGCTGCAACCACCACGTCCGCGCTGACGCGCAGCGTTTCGCCCGTCGCGCGCACCTCGAATACCGCCGTGGCATTGTCGCCATCCTGCTCCACGCCTGTGCAGGCATGGCCGGTCCTGATCGCGTCCGCGCCCAGCCGGTCGACCACCGCATCGCGCAGCACGCCCTGCAGCCGCCCGCGGTGGATCGAAAACTGCGGCACGTCCAGCCCCGCATCAAGTCCGCGCAGCTCGTGCCACACGGTCTGGCCGAAACGGTTCTGGTAGGTCAGCTCGTAGGTGCGCAGCGCCACCGCGTCGAGTGCGTCCAGCAGGCCGATCTGAGCCAGTTCCCGGATGGCGTGGGGCAGTGTGTTGATGCCGACGCCCATCTCGCGGATCTCGCTGGAGCGCTCATAGACCTGTGCCTTAATGCCCCTGTCATGCAGCATCAGTGCCGTTGCCAGCCCGCCGATGCCACCGCCGATGATGATCGCTTTCAAGCTGCAAACTCCTTGTAAAAAAGCCCGCCCCCACGGGGTGTGAGAGCGGGCGGTGTTGTGGCCCATGGAGCGCTTGCTGGAAAAGCGTCAGTCCCCGCGAAGGCGGGGATCCAAACCGGTTTTCCGTCCGCAAACGCGACCACGGAAAGCCTTACTTCATCGGGCAATCCTTGGCATGGTCATCGCCAGCCATCTCGTAGACGGTCGCCTCGGTCTTGAACGTCCACTGGCCATCATCGCCGGCCACCACCTTGCGCAGGTAGTAGTTCTGCTTGGGGAAGTGGTTGTTGTCGTAGGTGTAGTCACCGCGCACCGAGGCGTAGTTGGCAGCCTTCAGCGCTGCGCGGAAGGCATCCTTGTCGTCGACCTTGCCGCCGGTTGCTTCCATGGCCGAGTTGATCAGGTTGATCGCGTCATACGACTGGGCGGCATAGAACGACGGGTAGCGGCCATGCTTGGCGCGGTACGCCGACACGAACTTCTTGTTCGCCTCGTTGTCCAGGTCCGGGCTCCACTGCATGGTGTCGAGCGAACCGAGCACCGCTTCCATGTTCGCAGCCTGGAACTTTGGCAGTGACAGCCCGTCCACGGTAAACACGTTGTAGAACTGCATCTTGCCGGCGAGGCCTGCCTGGGCAAACTGCTGCAGGAACGCGCCACCGGCCTTGCCCGGGTAGAACACGAAGATGGCTTCTGCGCCCGATGCGTTGGCCTTGGCAAGTTCAGCCGAGAAGTCGAGCTGTGCGTCCTTGCCCCACTTGGTGAAGTCCTCGC
>CAYMJJ010000083.1:0-4911 GCA_964390445.1 uncultured Anderseniella sp. | reverse complement strand
AGTTCAGCCGAGAAGTCGAGCTGTGCGTCCTTGCCCCACTTGGTGAAGTCCTCGCCCTTGATCTCGCCCTTGAACGAGCTCTTCATGCCGGCGACCATGTCCTTGCCCGCCGCATAGTTGGGGGCCATGATATAGAGCGACTTCACACCGCGCTGGTTCAGCACTTCGCCCAGCGCCTTGGGCACCATGTCGTTCTGCCACGAGCTGGAGAAGAAGTTCTCATGGCACATCTTGCCGGCCATGTGCGAGGTGCCGGCATTTGCCCCGATCAGGAACTTGCCAGCATCGAGGATCGGCTTCTGCGCCGCCATCAGGGTGCTCGACCAGATGATGCCGGTGACGATGTCGACATCGTCCTGGTCGACCAGCTTGTCGGCCTGCTGCTTGCCGATTTCGGGCTTGAAGCCGTCATCCGTCGCGATCACTTCGACCGGCACGCCGGCCATCTTGCCGCCGAGGTTTTCCAGCGCCAGGTTGATGCCGTTCATCTGCTCTTCGCCCAGCACGGCTGCCGGCGTTGTCAGCGTGGTGATGACGCCGATCTTCAAGGCATCGGCTGCCATGGCAGCAGTCGCGGAAACGGATATGCCCAGCGCCAGTGCGCCGGCCAGGATATTGCGGATCATGTACTTACTCCCTGATGTGTCTTGTCGAGATGCCGTTGGTGTTCAGCCTCGGGCGGCATGTTTGCAAAGCCCTGTCGGGAAGGCAATTGAATTTGCAGCTAGAAAAGCTGTCGCCCCTGCCGGTCAACACCGGCATAGAGCCAATTCATGCCGGCGTACGCCTGCTCCGGCGTCCGGCCCGCCAGCATCATCTGGCGAAGCTCTGCCACCGGCCCTGCCGCATGGTAAATGTCTCCATAGAGCCGCGCCGTCATCTGCACCCGTGCGGTGCGCAGGTAGCGGTTCGCCTGGTAGGCGAGGAAGGCGTGCGCCGGGTCCGGCTGTTCGCTCAGGTGATGCGCCAGGCACACGGCATCTTCCGTGGCCATGCACGCGCCTTGCGCCAGGTACTGCAGCATCGGGTGCGCTGCATCGCCCAGCAGCGTCACCCGGCCCTTCGACCATTGCTTGACCGGTTCGCGGTCGCACAGCACCCACATCCGCCAGTTCTCGATCCGCTCCAGCATGCCGAGCACTTCAGGCCGCTGGCCGGCAAACTTCCGGTTCAGTTCGTCCACGTCGCCATAGACGTCCCAGCCTTCCTCGTAGGCATCGGAATGAAACACCGTCACGAGGTTGAAGATCTCGCCCTTGTGCAGCGGGTAATGCACCAGGTGGGTCTTCGGACCCGCCCACAGGATCACCTCGTTGCGGTGGTTGGCGGGCGGGACCTCCGCTTGCAGCAGCACTGCGCGGTAGGCAATGTGGCCAGACACACGCGGCGCGCCGTCACCGACGATTTCCTCGCGCACCTTCGACCACAGCCCGTCCGCCCCGATCAGCGCAGCACCTTCCAGTGTCTCGCCGGACGAAAGCATAACCCGCACGGCCGGTCCGGTATCCTCGAAGCCGGCTACCTTGCTGCCCAGCCGCACCGAGACCTTGCCGGTGGCCGCAGCTGCATCAATGAACGCCTGATGCAGGTCTGGCCGGTAGATTACGCCGTAAGGATACGTGAACCGGGCCTTGAATTCAGCCGTGTTGAGCGGAACCCGCGTTACTTCACTGCCATCAAGTGCATCCTTCATGACCAGTGCATCGGGAAACACCGCGACCTCGTTGATGGCCTCGGTCAGCCCAAGCACATCGAACATCGCAAAGACGTTTGGCCCAAGCTGGATGCCCGCGCCCGCCTCGCGCAGTGCCGTCTCGCGTTCGATGACGATGCTGTCAAGCCCCTTGCGTGCCAGTGCCAGTGCTGCCGCAAAGCCGCCAATGCCGCCGCCGGCAATGAGTATCGGGTCCATGTGCCACCCCTTCAGTTGACCACCGAATGAATAGCCGCGTTGGCGCGCAAGGCAAGCCCCTTGCCCGCAAAGCCTTCTGCCGCCTACTGTTTCAACCCGCGACAAGACCTTGGGGAGATGGATCCATGCTGGCCGCCGACATCAACGACCTTATCACCCGCACCGGCCCGGGAAGCCCCTGCGGCACGCTGATGCGCAACTACTGGCAGCCCGCCGCCCTTGCCGATGAGCTCTCCGGCCCGCGCCCGGTGGTGCCGGTGCGCCTGCTCGGTGAAGACCTGGTGCTGTTCCGCGATAACGAGGGTGAACTTGGCCTGATCTCCCGCCAGTGCCCGCATCGTGGTGCGGACCTGTGCTATGGCCGGCGCGAGGACAACGGCTTGCGCTGCCCGTTTCATGGCTGGCACTTCGATCGCACCGGCCAGTGCGTCGACATGCCGGGCGAGCCGGTGGACTCGACCATGCACGAGCGTATCAAGGTGGCATCCTACCCGGTCGTGGAGAAGAACGGCATCGTGTTTGCCTATATGGGCGAAGGCAAGCCGCCGCCGTTTCCGCAGCTTGATTGCTTCACCGCGCCGGGCAGCCACGTGTTTGCCTTCAAGGGCTTGTGGGAATGCAACTGGTTGCAGGCGCTGGAAGTGGGCATTGACCCGGTGCACGCCTCGTTCCTGCATCGCTTCCTGAAGGACGAGGACCCGAAGGAAAGCTACGGCAAGCAGTTCCGCGACAAGGCGGCGAACACCGACATCCCGATGACCCAGTTGCTGCGCGAGTATCCCCGGCCTGAAATCAGCGTGGAAGAGACAGACACCGGCCTGCGCCTGATCGCGCTGCGGCATCTGGATGATGGCCGCACCCATGTGCGCGTCACCAACCAGGTATTCCCGCAGGCGATCTGCATCCCGATGTCGAACGAGATGACCATCACCCAGTGGCATGTGCCCATCGATGACGAGCACTGTTACTGGTATTCGATGTTCACCAGTTTCGACCAGCCGGTGAACAAGCAACTGATGCGCGAGCAGCGGCTCAAGGAACATCGCCTGCCGGATTACGCCCCGCTGAAGAACAAGCGCAACAACTACGGCTACAACCCGGCCGAACAGGCCGGCGAGACCTATACCGGCATGGGGCTCGATATCAATGTGCATGACCAGTGGGCGGTCGAAAGTCCGGGGCCGATCTTTGATCGCACCAACGAACATCTTGCCACTTCCGACAAGGCGATCATCGCCTACCGCCGAATGCTGCGCAAAGCAATCGAAGTGGCAGGCGATGGCGGTCATCTGCCGGGCATTCCCAACGGCAAACCGCTCGACACGACCGGCCCCATCGCCGTGGACGCCATTGCGCCCGATGGCGACTGGCAGGGCGTGTGGCGTGAGCGCGATGCCCAGCGCCGGGCCGACTGCCCGTGGACGAGGGACTGACCGCACATGAGTGACCTGGGGCGCGAGGGGCTGGCCATGAGGGCGGGTGTCGACACCGCAGACCGGCGCACCGCCTGTGACGGCGTGCTCGAACAGATCGAACGCTATGGGCTGGAAACGGTGCGCCTGTCGTTTGCCGACCAGCACGGCATACTGCGCGGCAAGACGCTGATGGCCGCGCAGGCGCGCTCGTTCCTGGTCAATGGGTGCGCCATGACCTCGACACTGCTGGCCAAGGACACCTCGCACCGCACCGTGTTTCCGGTGTGGTCCGCAGGCGCGGGCCTGGACCTGCCGCAGATGGAAGGCGCGGGCGACTTCATGATGCTGCCCGACCCCGCAACCTTCCGGGTGCTGCCGTGGGCAAGTTCGTGCGGCTGGCTGTTGTGTGACATCTATTTCGCCGACGGCTCACCGGTGCCATTCTCTGCCCGCGCCAGGCTGCGCGACGCCGAGGCTGAAATTGCGCGACGTGGCTGGGCGGCGAAGTTCGGCATCGAGGCAGAGTTCCACGTGCTCAAGGTAGAGAACTGGAACAAGCGCCCGCAAGACGCAACCTGGCCCGGTGCAGTGCCGGATGTTTCGATGATGACGCACGGCTTCCAGTACCTCACCGAGTCACGGGCCGACGAAATGGAACCGGTGACCGAGACCTTGCGCCGGGCCTGCGTGGACATGGGCCTGCCGGTGCGCTCGATCGAGTGCGAGTTCGGTCCGTCGCAGGTCGAGTTCACCTTCGCGCCCATGGGCGGCGTCGAGGCAGCCGATGCGCTCACCCTGTTCCGCTCGATGGTCAAGCAGGTCTGCCGCCGCCAGGGCCTGCACGCCACCTTCATGTGCCGGCCGCAAGTGGCCAACCTGTTTGCTTCAGGGTTGCACGTCCACCAGTCGCTGGTTGATGCCGCAACCGGATCAAATCTGTTCATGCCGGAAGGCAATGATGCGCTTCTATCCGATATGGGCTTGAACTTTGCCGGCGGGCTGCTGACCCATGCGGTCGAGGCGACCGTGTTCGCGGCCCCCACCATCAACGGTTACAAGCGCTACAAGGCCTACCAGCTTGCGCCTGACCGGGCCAACTGGGGCAGGGACAACAAGGGTACCATGGTTCGCTCGGTTGGCGGCCCGGGTGATCCGGCCACGCGCATCGAGAACCGCGCCGCCGAGGGTGCCGCCAACCCTTACCTGTTGCTCGCAGCCCAGTTGTGGGCCGGTCTTGACGGCATCGACAACGCCCGCGACCCCGGCCTGCCCGCCGATACACCATATGAGACAGAGGCACCCAAACTGCCCACCAACCTGATGGATGCTGCTGCGGCACTCGATGGTTCGGCCCTGTTCCGTGACCGCTTCGGCAACCAGTTCATCGATTATCTCGTGCACATCAAGCGAGCCGAGGTTGCCCGTTTCCTGTCGGAAGTAACCGACTGGGAACAGCGCGAATATTTCGACATGTTTTGAAGGGTTTGAATGCACCGGGGCGAATTAGCTTGTAATTCTGCCCGGGGCACACTACGTGTTCTCGCGTACGTTATACACTTCGTTTGGGGCGACCACGATATCCGG
>CAYMJJ010000082.1:0-11303 GCA_964390445.1 uncultured Anderseniella sp. | reverse complement strand
ATTACGAATGATGTGCTCTACCACCTGAGCTATTGCGGCAATCACAAGATGCGCGACAGATAGCGCGAAGTTGCGGTCGATTCAACAATCAAAGCCAGCTTCGCGATGTCTTCTTTTCGGGTTCGTCGGCGCCTGGATCATCCGGACCGGGGTCATCCGGCTGGCGCAGCTTGAGAACCTGGGTGCCGTCATCGGCATCCGGTACTGCCGGGTCTGCAGGTTGCATCGGCTTTTCGATTTCCGCCACCGGACGGGACACGGGTTCCGGCGCGACATTGTCTTCCGCCTCGGCAGGGCGATTGTCGAACGCCTCGGCATCAACGGCGTTACCGGGCCTGATGTCTTCGGTCGCAGTCACCCCGGCGGCGGGCGGGGCGGTGTCAGTCGAGGCTGGTGCGGGCTGCTGCTCGCCGGCTTTCGGGTTCACGGGGATGGCATCATCACCGGGCATCACCTCTGCATAATAACCAGCGTTA
Organism: uncultured Anderseniella sp.; assembly: GCA_964390445.1. GTDB lineage: Bacteria > Pseudomonadota > Alphaproteobacteria > Rhizobiales > Aestuariivirgaceae > Anderseniella. Next base: position 10,827 of record CAYMJJ010000082.1, on the reverse strand, counting down.
TCGTCATCGTAAGCGGGAAGGTTGGCGATGTCGTCGTCTTCGTCGCTGGATGCGTCGGCGATACCCTCGACCGGCACCCGCCAGCGGAACGCACCAAGCTCGCCGGTGACCGGCGATACCGGCAGCCAGTTCCGCGAAATGTATCCATCGGCTGTCCACGCCGGATCACGCGGGGCGCGAACCGCTCGGGCGAGCCACTCACGGGCACGGCCCTTGTCCCTGAATTCGCCCTCCTCGATCTGGGCCATCAGGCCGCAGATGCGCGCCTGAGGCCGGTCATGTGCGTAAGGCTCAAGCGCCTTGCGGGCGGCCTTCCACTCCTGGGCGTCGATGGCGGCAATAGCCAGCGCCACGGCCGCTTCGATGCCGCTTGATCTGGCAGTCAGCGACCTGATGCGTTTCAGCCGGTCCAGCGCGGAATCACCAGCGCGGAGCTCGCCATAGACTTCGGCGAGATCAGGGTGCGGGACCAGCGCCCAGGTTTTCTCGATAATGCGGGATGCCTTGCGCAAGTTGCCGGATTTCGCGGCCTGTCGCGCGGCCAGCACAGCGGCTGGCACCAGGGACGGTTCAAGCTTGTTGGCCTCGCGAGCCAGTTCGCCGGCCCTGGCGGGGTCCTCGGACAGAAGCTCCATGGCCTGTGCCGTCAACACAACTGCATGCCTGGCGTTGGCTTCGCTGCGGTCGATCAGCCGGGCCTGCTTCTGCTGATCGATGGTCCTGGTGATCGCCGGCCAGTCCTTGCTGGCTGACTGGTACGACAGCACGGCAGAACTTGCCCAGCCCGCCCTTGGATTGAGCCGGGCAGCTTCTTCGGCAAGGTGGCGGGCGCGTTCCATGTCCTGCTTGCGGACGGCTTCGGTGTGCAGCCCGCGCAAGCCCAGCAGGCGGGTTTCGGGCTGATTGGCCATTTCCTCGAAAAGCTCGTTCACGCGCGCACTGTCGCCGCGCATCTGGGCGGCCTGGGCATCAAGCAGGCGCGCCATGGGGTCATTGCCGAGCACGGCGGTTGCGGTTCGTGCGTTGGACTGGGCGGCGTCCTTGTCGCCGGCTGCAACCGCAATCAGGCCGTTGGAAATTGCATCATGGCCTTTCTGCTGGCGACGCGTGCGGAACCAGCTGCCGAGTGCACCTGGCCGGTCTAGCAACCAGATCAGCACGGACCAGGTGATCCATAACACGGTGACGACGATGGCCAGCGTAATGGCAGCCGCCATCAGCGAAGTCTGGATCTCGTACCCGAGCCAGCGCAACGTCAGATCACCGGGTTGGTCGGCCAGCCAGGCAAAGCCCATGGCCAGAACCACGATCAGTGCAAAACGGAGAATAAGGGAAATCATGGGTCGCCTCGGAAACAGTCTATTGAGCCATGTCGGTCGCCGGTGCTGGCGACAGGGCTGCTTGCGGCAGGTGTTCAAGTTCGCTTCTCGCCGCGACGTGCTTGCGGGCTTCGACCAGCCAGCCACTCAGCACTTCGGGCATGCCGGTTGCGGTGTCAGGCAGTGATGCGATGGCAGCACCGGGGCCACCTGCGGCCAGCGCGGTGCGGGCTTGCGCGATCACGGCGGGCCAGTCGGGGTTGTCGAGACTGCGCACGGTGACCACCTTCGATATCCTCGATTGCAGCGCGCCCCACCAACCTTCCGATGATGCTGCGCTTTCCGAGGTGCGCGCGGTTAGCTGGTTTCCGGCCGCTTGCAATTGCTGGTCCAGTTCGGCGACCGTGCGAATGCCAGTTGATGCGTTGCTGTCCAGCACCGGCAGGGCCGGCAACGCCGCGCGTTCACGCAGCAGTGCCAGCTCGGTGGCGTAGGGAGCACCCGTGGTCACGGCAGTGATCAGGGCCGATATCGCTTCGCTTGTCCCGGCATGGGTTGAAACGGCGGGACGCTCTGCCAGTTTGTCGTTGACCGATCTGAGTTCGCTGGAAAGCGTCTCAAGCTGGCCGGTCAGGCTGCTAATGCGCTGCTCGCTGCTGGCGACTTGCTCGCGCAGCGCGGAGACTTCGGCACTGTCAGCCGGCGAGGATGGCGCGGGGGCAGCAACTGCCGTCGCTTCAAGCTGTTCGATCCTGCTGGCAAGGCCGTCGAGGCGCTGGGTCAGGGCAGACAGTTCTTCGCCGCCAGGCTGGGCCTGGGCAAGCTGCGGCGACTGGCGCAGTGCATCGACGGACTGTCTGATCGCATCAAGGTTCTGCTGAAGTTCCGACGTGCGCTGGTCCAGTCTTGTGGCAAGGCTTGCAGTTTCGGCCTTGACCGAATCTGCGGTCTGGCTGGCTGACTGTGCAGCACCCGTTGCGTCCATCACCTGTGCTTCGATGGCAGCCATGTCAGTGATGGCGGATCCTGTGCCGAGCATCTGCTGGCCGTAGGTGTGGTAGAGGTATCCACCGCCGACTATGCCGGCAATCAAGGCTGCCGCCAGCCCGGCGGCAATCCATTTGCCAGTGCCGCCAGACTTCTTCGGCGAAGCTGAAGCGCTTGCCTCCGGTCCGGTGGTTGCCGACGGTGCGGGTTCACGCTCTTCGTGCGATACCGGTTCATCTGGCGCAACAGCGGCAGCGGAGTCGTAACCAGAGCCGAGTGCCTCCATCGTGACGTGACCGTCAGCGTTCGAGGTCACATGGGTGCCCACGGGTGCGCCTGGGGCCGCCGATGCATCATCCTTCAGCTCTGTCGCCGTCGCCTCGATGACGGCTGGCTTGCTGGACTTCTTCGCGGGACGGTTTTTTCGGCTGGCCATAACGAACTCTGGTTGTGGTTTTTGCAATTGCGCCAATTCACGGCGCCGGACAGATCTGCTGCAACAATGTCATCATAGCATCATCATTGGGTGCATCAGCCACCTCAATACGGGATTGTTGCGACACGGATGAGACCACTACTTTCGCAACCGCATCCGAAAGGCACAAGTGTCTGACGCCGGAAAGGTTTCCGGCTGCTGGCGAGGCGTTGACGAGATCAAGCCAGGTTTGCGCGCTGCGGGGCGAATAAAGCAGAACTGCGCATGGTTCGCCACTGATCAGCAGACCGGTCACGCCGGCAGGCAACGCATCGAGCCTAACGGCGGAATAAAGCTCGCTTCGGTGCACCGCAAAACCTTGCGCCACGAGGTCGCCCTTCAGGTCGCCTGCACGCGATGTGCCGGTGATATAGAGCAGGGGTGCGCCCTCTGGCGACAGGGTCTCCAGTGCAAGGCGGGCGAGACCATCCACATTGCCACCGGCTTCACGGACACTGGCAAAACCCATGTCACGCGCGAGTTGCGCCGAGGCCGGGCCAACCGCCAGGACGGGCAAGTGCAGCAGCGCTCTTGCCGCCCCCATGTGATCGAGTGCGCGCAAGGCATTCGCGCTGGTGACGAGCAACGCCTGCAAGGTCTGCGCCGGAAGCGGTGCGTCATCTGCAAACCGGATGGTCATCAGGGGGGCCTGCAACACGTCATACCCAAGGCCTGCAAGCCGGTTGGCCAGTACCGGTCCGTCGGGATCGGGCCTGGTGATGATGACTTTCACTAGGTCACCAGGTCGGAGCCGGCCATTGACCTGATTTCATGGGCCGCATCGAGGCCCAATGCCGGCCCATCGCCGGGGTCGCCGCGCCGTGAGGTTTCGAACACCTTCGAGCCATCGAGCGTGAGCGCCTGTACACGCAATCTCAACTGGCCACCATCCAGCACGGCGTGGCCTGCCAGCGGTGTCCGGCAGGAGCCATCAAGCTCGGCGAGGAAGGCGCGTTCGGCAGCGATGCGCAACCAGGTTTCCGCATGGTTGAGAGGCTGCAGAAGGGACCGTGAGCGCTCGTTGCGGCTGGCAATCTCTATGCCAATGGCACCCTGGGCCACGGCAGGCAGCATCTCGTCAGGGGATATCGGGCTGGCCATGTGCTGCGACATGCCCAGACGGTTGAGCCCGGCGCAGGCGAGAAACGTTGCGGCGGCCACGCCTTCAGACAGCTTGCGCAGTCGGGTCTGTACGTTGCCCCGGAAGCCGACGATTTCGAGGTCGGGACGGATATGCCTGAGCTGGGCAGCGCGGCGGACCGACGAGGTGCCGACCGTTGCGCCATGCACCAGTTCTGCGATGGAATTTGCCACGGGCGACAGGAAGGCGTCGCGGGCGTCTTCGCGCTCAAGCAGGCAACAGATCTCCAGGCCCTCGGGCAGTTCAGCCGGCATGTCCTTCATGGAATGCACCGCCATGTCGATGCGGCCGTCATGCAGCTGCTCTTCAAGCTCTTTCGTGAACAGGCCCTTGCCGCCGATTTCGGCCAGCGCACGGTCCTGGATCTGGTCGCCGGTGGTGTCGATGACCACGACCTTTATGATGGCGGGGTCGATGCCATGAGCCGCGACAAGACGGTCACGGGTTTCATGTGCCTGTGCCAGTGCCAGCGGCGAACCGCGCGTTCCAATTCGAATGGGTTCCATTTGCAAGCTGCGAGCCTTCAACTATAGATGTCATTATCGGTCCGGGCGGACCATAAGCCAACAATCTCGCCAGTGGAAAGATCAAAGGTGACCCGTGTTTCATCAGACATGCCGCTGACGGTGTTGGGCATCGAGACGTCGTGCGACGAAACATCGGCTGCCGTTGTGCTGCGCAAGCCTGACGGAACCGGGCGGATACTGTCCAACGTTGTGCTGTCCCAGGTGGCGGATCATGCGCCCTTCGGCGGAGTGGTTCCTGAAATCGCAGCGCGGGCGCACCTGGCGCATCTGGACGGCGTGGTGCACAAGGCGATGAGTGAAGCACGGGTGAGCTTTGCCGACATGGATGCCGTTGCAGCGACTGCCGGGCCGGGCCTGATCGGTGGTGTGCTGACCGGTCTGATGACGGCCAAGGCCATCGCGCTGGCTGCCGGTATTCCGCTTTATGCCGTCAATCACCTTGAAGGCCATGCGCTGACGCCAGGCCTCACGGAAGGCCTGCGACCGCCCTACCTGATGCTGCTGGTGTCGGGTGGCCATACCCAGCTCGTTAGTATCAACGCAGTTGGAGAGTATGTCCGGCTGGGTACGACTATCGACGATGCGCTTGGCGAGGCCTTCGACAAGACGGCAAAGCTGCTGGGTCTGGGCTACCCGGGTGGACCTGAGGTCGAACGCGCAGCACGCAATGGTGATGCCGGCAGGTTTGCCTTTCCGGTACCACTGAAGGGCCGGGATGACTGCAATTTTTCGTTCTCCGGCCTGAAGACAGCCGTGCGCCAGGCCGCTGTCGCGGCTCAGCCGCTTGATGAACAGACTGTGTCTGACATTTGTGCGAGTTTTCAGCGCTCCGCCTGCGAGGCGGTGGCGGACAGGGTGCAGCGCGCGATGGCAATGTTTGACCGCTTGCAGCCCGGCATCGGACGCAAGGTGCTGGTGGCATCGGGTGGGGTCGCCGCCAACACTGCATTGCGCACATCACTTGAGCAGGTTTGTGCAAGCCACGGCTTCGAACTGAGTGTGCCGCCGGTGGCGCTGTGCACCGACAACGCCGCAATGATTGCCTGGACCGGGGCAGAGCAGGCGCTGGTGCGTGAACCCGACGACCTGACAGTGTCGGCGCGGGCGCGCTGGCCGCTCGATCCGGCGGGTCAGCCCGTGCCCTTCGCTGGGGCGAAGGCGTGATGACGAAGCAGCAGTTCAATTCGATGGTGGTGGCAGGCGGTGGTGCCTGGGGCACGGCGCTTGCTGCGCTGTCCGTGCGTGCGGGTCTGTCCACCACCTTGTGGTGCAGGTCTGCTGGACAGGCGGCGCAAATGCGCGAGGCGGGCGAGAACGTCGCGTACCTGCCCGGCTACAGGCTGCCAGACATGCTTGCAATCGACTCGGATACGGGCGTGTTCGCAACTGCGGATGCCATCATTCTGGCCACGCCTGCCCAGTCTACCCGCGAAATGGCGGGTTTGATTGCCAGCTGCTGCCGCGATGGCCTGCCCTTGATCCTGGCGGCCAAGGGCCTGGAACGTGGCAGCGACAAGCTGTTGAGCGATGTGGTGGCGGAAGCCGCGCCAGGCGTGATGCCGATGGTGTTGTCAGGTCCCAGCTTTGCCGTTGACGTAGTGGCAGAAAAGCCGACCGCCGTCACGCTGGCGGGTCGCGACGAGGCGGTGACGCGCGCCATTGCCGAAGCCCTGGGCGGGTCAACGTTCCGGATTTACCAGTCGGACGACCTAATCGGCGTACAGGTGGGCGGGGCGGTCAAGAACGTGATCGCGATTGCCGCTGGTATCTGTGCCGGCAAGGAGCTGGGCGCATCGGCGCTGGCAGCACTTACGACGCGATCATTTGCCGAGTTGCGCAGGCTGGCTGCGAAGCTTGGTGCGCATCCCGACACGATGTTCGGCCTGTCCGGACTGGGCGACCTGATCCTGACCTGTTCCAGCCCGCAATCGCGGAATTTTTCGCTGGGCATTGAACTGGGCCGGGGGGTGCCGTTGGCGGACATCCTGTCGGCACGGCGCGCTGTGTCGGAAGGGGTCCATACCGCAAGCGTGGTCGCAGGCCTTGCCCAACAGCATGACATCGACATGCCGGTGTGCGAGGCGGTGTGCCGCATCGTTACCGGTGCTGCAGATGTGGATGGTGAGATCCACCGGCTGCTGGCGAGGCCGCCAAGGCTCGAGTCCGAGTGACGGCATGGCAGTTGTTCAATACGAAACGAAAAGGGGGTGCCGGGAACATGGCCTACTGGTTGTTCAAGTCTGAGCCGTTCAAGTTTTCATGGGATGCGCTGAAGTCCAAGGGTGCCAAAGGCGAGGAATGGGACGGCGTGCGCAACTACCAGGCGCGCAATAACATGCGTGCCATGCAGATCGGTGACCTTGGGTTCTTCTACCACTCCAACGAAGGCCTCAACGTTGTGGGCATTTGCGAGGTCTGTGCGCTGGCTCACCCTGACTCCACCACCGATGACGAACGCTGGGAGTGCGTCGACATCCGCGCCGTGATGGATATGCCCAAGCCGGTCAGCCTGGCCGACGTGAAGACCAACGAGAAGCTGGCGAACATGTCGCTGGTCACGTCCATGCGGCTGTCCGTGCAACCCGTGACGCATGACGAGTGGATCGAGCTTTGCCGCATGGGCGGGCTGACCAATCCGCCCGTGCGGGACTGACAGTCGGCAGCCATGAGCACCGAGGAGCGCCGCCGCGATTTCATTCGGTCGAACACGCGGTTGCTGCCGGTGCCGCTGGTGCCGGAGGTCCTGCTTCACCTGGCCCATGAAGCAGTGCCGCTGTGGGAAAAGACCGAGGAAGAACTGGGCCTGATGGGCCTGCCGCCGCCGTTCTGGGCATTTGCCTGGGCTGGCGGGCAGGCGCTGGCGCGCCATGTGCTGGATAATGATGACCTGGTGAAGGGCAAGCGCGTGCTGGACCTTGCGTCCGGATCGGGCCTGGTTGCAATCGCTGCAGCCAGGGCCGGAGCCGCCGATGTGCTGGCGGCAGACATTGACGGCCATGCGGTTACGGCCATTGGCCTCAACGCTGAAGCCAATGCTGTTTCGCTCACGACAACTGCTGCCGATCTGTTGCAGGCGGACCCGCCTGCCTGCGACGTATTGCTGGTCGGTGACCTCTTCTATGAACGCGATCTCGCCACCCGCTTGCTGGACTGGCTGCAACGTGCCCGCGAAAAGGACACAACAGTGCTGATCGGTGACCCAGGCCGCAGCTATCTGCCGGTTCAGGCGCTGGTGGCAAAGGCGACTTACCAAGTGCCGGTGACGCGGGACCTTGAAGACAGTGAAATCAAGAAGACATCGGTGTGGGCGCTGGCGTAGTGGCGTCGCCAAATGATGTAGAACGGAAGGCGGATTGCCCGTCTGGGCGCTGATTGTCTATTGTAGGCGCAGCCGCTCGTGAAAAGGGGGCAATAATGCTGCTCAGGGAGAAGACGCTGAAATGTCAGTCAAGACGCACAAGGTAAAGGCGGCGTGGAAAAAGCACGCGCTCATCGACAACGACGACTACCTGAAAATGTACAAGCAGTCGGTCAGCAACCCGGACAAGTTCTGGGCGAAACACGGCAAGCGCATTGACTGGTTCAAGCCGTTCACGAAGGTCAAGAATACCAGCTTCACCGGCAAGGTCTCGATCAAGTGGTTCGAGGATGGTGTCACCAACGTCTGCTACAATTGCGTCGACCGGCACCTGAAGAAGCGTGGTGACCAGACGGCGATCATCTGGGAAGGTGACAATCCCTACGATGACAAGAAGATCACCTACAGGCAATTGCACGAGCAGGTCTGCCGGCTTTCCAACGTGATGAAGTCCAACGGCGTCAAGAAAGGCGACCGGGTAACCATCTACATGCCGATGATCCCCGAAGCAGCCTACGCCATGCTGGCGTGCGCGCGCATTGGTGCCATCCATTCCATCGTCTTCGGCGGGTTCTCGCCGGATGCCCTTGCCGGGCGCATCAGCGACTGCAAGTCGACGTTTATCATCACCGCGGATGAAGGCTTGCGCGGCGGGCGGCATGTGCCGTTGAAAGCCAACGCCGACAAGGCGATTGAGATCGCAGCGCGCCACGGCACCAAGGTCAAGAAGGTCCTGGTGGTGCGCCGGACCGGCGGCAAGATCGAGTGGGATGACAAGCGCGACATCTGGTACCACTCGGCCATGGCCGCAGCCAAGCCGGACTGCCCACCAGAAAAGATGAAAGCGGAAGATCCGCTGTTCATTCTCTACACGTCAGGCTCGACCGGCCAGCCGAAGGGTGTGCTGCACACAACCGGCGGCTACCTGGTGTGGGCGTCGATGACGCACGAGTACGTGTTCGACTACCATGAAGGCGACGTCTACTGGTGCACGGCTGATGTGGGCTGGGTCACCGGGCACAGCTACATCGTCTACGGGCCGCTGGCCAATGGTGCCATCACCTTGATGTTCGAAGGCGTGCCGACCTATCCCGATGCCGGCCGGTTCTGGGAAGTTTGCGACAAGCACAATGTCAGCATCTTCTACACCGCTCCAACGGCGATCCGCGCCCTGATGGGGGCGGGCGATGATTTCGTCAATCGCGCCTCGCTCAAGGATCTGCGGCTGCTCGGGTCGGTGGGTGAGCCGATCAACCCGGAAGCCTGGGAGTGGTACTTCAACGTGGTGGGCAAGAAGAAGTGCCCGATCGTCGACACCTGGTGGCAGACCGAGACAGGTGGGATCATGATCACGCCGCTGGCCGGTGCGACGGACCTCAAGCCGGGTTCAGCCACTCGGCCGTTCTTTGGTGTCCAGCCGCAACTGGTGGATGCCGAAGGCTATGTGCTGGAAGGTGCTGCAGACGGCAACCTGTGCATTACCGAGTCGTGGCCCGGCCAGATGCGCACCGTCTATGGTGATCACACGCGTTTCATCCAGACCTACTTCTCGACCTACAAGGGCAAGTATTTTACCGGTGACGGCTGCCGTCGCGATGAAGACGGCTACTACTGGATCACCGGACGGGTCGATGACGTGATCAACGTGTCCGGGCACCGGATGGGGACAGCGGAAGTCGAGTCCGCGCTGGTCGCACACCCGAAGGTTTCCGAGGCTGCCGTGGTCGGATACCCACACGACGTCAAGGGGCAGGGCATCTACTGCTATGTGACGTTGATGGGTGGCGAGAAGGGCTCGGATGAGCTGCGCAAGGAGCTTGTCGCCCACGTGCGCAACGAGATCGGTCCGATTGCCTCGCCGGACAAGATACAGTTCTCGCCGGGGCTGCCGAAGACCCGCTCCGGCAAGATCATGCGCCGTATCCTGCGCAAGATCGCCGAAGACGACTTCGATGCCCTCGGTGATACCTCGACACTTGCCGAACCTGCGGTCGTCGATGACCTGATAAAAAACCGCCAGAACCAGAAATAACCCCAACTGGCGAATGGACTGACACCGGCCCGGTTGGAACGCCAAAATGTTTCAACCGGGCCTTTTGTCATTTGACTCACATGTTGTTGAACTGCGGGTAACTTGATCTTCACGGCGAATACGGGAATAGTCAGGCTTGGTTCTCAAGAGGCTGAGAGACAAGTGTTTCGTGACCTGACATCGCGGATGTGTGCGGTGGCGCTGGTGATTGCGCTGCTGGCAAAGGCGTGTCTGGGTCTTGTGCAAGGGCCGCCGGCCAACGCAGACTCTCGTCCTTCCGCTGCGGGTGCGGCGGCCGTTGAATTGTTGCACCTGCCGGGCACGCCGTGTGCCAAGCTGTGTCTCAATGTGCGGCTTGAAGATGCCGAGACCATTCCCGGCAGGCTCAAGTCGAGTTTACCGCACGCGCCGTTCATGATTCCTCTGCGGGAACACTGGCAGTCCACAAGTCTGGTCAAAGCTGACCAGCTTGTCGTATCCAGGACGGATGACATTCGAACAAGGCTGGCGATGCTGGGCCGGTTGTTGTTATGAGATCCTGCCAAATCGAGCTGCTCAAGGCGTAGCCCGGTCCGGGATGCGCCGGCAGGCAAGTCTTTTTACCTCAGTTTTTCGATTTCAAGGAGAATACGGCAATGGATCGCCGCACATTCATGACTTCTCTCGCTGCCCTCGCTGCATCTTCTGCCAGCGCCATGGCGGAAGGTAACGTCCGGTACAACTTCAACAGTGCACCGCCGTCGGGCGCAACGTCCACCAATCGTCGTGGCGTCGTGTTTTCGACGCCGCGCTACACCGGCAAGCGCACGGTTTCCTACAAGACCAACGAGAAGCCGGGCACGATCATCATCAGCACCCGCAAGCGGAAGCTCTACTACGTCCTGGGCGACGGCAAGGCCATCGAGTACGGCGTAGGTGTTGGACGTGCCGGTTTCACGTGGTCCGGCTCGGCGCGCATCGCACGCAAGGCGGAATGGCCGGCATGGCA
>CAYMJJ010000081.1:0-11376 GCA_964390445.1 uncultured Anderseniella sp. | reverse complement strand
CTCGAGTACTATACCGGCCCGGTCTACGAGTGCGAGCTGCTGTTCGACGTGACCAACGAGAAGGGCGAGACGGTGCAGTTCGGCTCGGTCGCCGGGGGTGGGCGCTATGACGGCCTCGTTGAGCGCTTCACCGGGCAGACGGTGCCGGCAACCGGGTTCTCCATCGGCGTGTCGCGGCTGATGACCGCGCTGAAGAACCTCGGCAAGCTGGACACACAATCCGTGCAGGCACCCGTCGTGGTGTGCGTGATGGACCGGGACGCCGAAAGCCTTGGCCGCTACCAGCGCATGGTGCAGGAACTGCGCTCGGCCGGCATCCGCGCCGAACTTTACCAGGGCAACCCGAAACAGTTCGGCAAGCAGCTTCAGTACGCCGACCGGCGCGGGTCTGCCGTTGCCGTCATCCAGGGTGGCGATGAACGCGCCGCCGGGGAAGTGACGCTGAAGGACCTGATCGCGGGCCGCGAAGCCGCCAAGGACATCGCTGACCGGGCAGACTGGGTCGAGCAACGCCCGGCGCAGATCTCGGTGCCGGAAGCAGACCTGGTGGCGGAAGTGCGCAAGATCCTCGCGCAGTACGAAGGCTGACCTGACAGATGCCCGGCAAGTCCAGCACCCAGCGACGCGCGCTCGATGCGCTCAACGCCGCCATGCTGCCGGTGCTTGAGGCCGCAGGCGCGGAGTTCATCGACCCCGACATCATCCAGCCGGCGGACGTGTTCCTGGAACGCTCCGGCGAACACATCCGCGCGCGCACCTACCTGTTTACCGGCCCGGACGGAGAGGAGTTGTGCCTGCGCCCCGACCTGACGGTGCCGACCTGCCGCTACCACCTGGAACAGGCCGCCGATGCCAGCGCACCTGCGCGCTATTGCTATGCCGGCAAGGCGTTCCGGCACACGCCGGGCAGCGGGCGCACCCCACCGGTGCGCGAGTTCGACCAGGTGGGCATGGAGATCTTTGGCGGTACCGACACCGCGTCCGACGATGCACAAGTGCTGGCGCTGGCACTGGCCGCCCTTGATGCGTGTGGCATGAAGGGCGACCGGATCGAGATCGGCGACCTGGGCCTGTTCAACGCGTTGCTGCATTCGATCGACATGCCAGAGCGCTGGCGCAACCGGCTGAAGCGGCAGTTCTGGCGGCCGCGCGCGTTTCGTGACCTGCTCAACCAGTTGTCGGCGGGCAAGCGCCGCGCGCGCAGTTCGATCTCCGCGCTGCTCGACGAGATGGAACAGGGCGGGCTTGACCCGGTGACCTTCGTCGAGCGCCAGCTTGATGCACGGGAACTGCAGATGGTGGCAGGCCGCAGCGTCGAGCAGGTGGCGAGCCGGCTGGCGGAGAAACTGCTGGACCGTTCCGAGCCACCGTTGAGCGAGGCACAGGCGGGCCTGATCAATGACTACCTGGCCATTCGCGGTGAACCGGGCGAGGCGCTGGCCGCCCTGCGTGTGATGACTGAAAGTACTGGCAAGACGTTTGCCGACGCAGTGGACCTGTTTCATGCACGGCTGGCAAGAATGCAGGACGCCGGCATCGACACCCGCAAGCTGGAGTTTGCCGCCGTGTTCGGCCGCAGCCTCGAATACTACACCGGCTTCGTGTTCCAGATCGACCGCGCCCGCGCCGATGGCTCCAGCGAGCCGATTGCCGGTGGAGGCCGCTATGACACAATGCTGGCCGACATCGGTGCCGGGCAACAGGTGCCGGCGGTCGGTCTTGCCATTCATGCCAGCCGCCTGCTGGGCGACGGTGGAGGCGGCGCATGAACACCTCAGCCAAACTCACCCTCGCCCTGCCATCCAAGGGCCGCCTGCGCGAGGCCGCCGAGGCGCTGTTCGCCCGCGCGGGATACAACATCGTGCGGACCGGGTCGGCGCGCGGTTACCAGGGCGAGGTGAAGGGGCTGAACGGCGTCGATGTGGCGTTCCTGTCAGCTTCTGAAATCGCCAAGGCGCTGAAGGACGGCACGGTGGACCTGGGCGTGACCGGTGAGGACCTGCTGCGCGAGACCATCAGCCCGGACAACCCGGTTGCCGACGTTGTGGTGAGGCTGGGCTTTGGTCCGGCGGACGTGGTGGTGGCGGTGCCGGAAAGCTGGCTGGATGTGACCAACGTTGCCGATCTCGACCAGGTGGCCGGCGAGATCTATGCGACGCACGGCCATCGCCTGCGGGTTGCGACCAAGTATCTTGAACTGACGCGCCGGTTTTTTGCCCAGCACGGCCTGACCGGCTATCGCATCGTCGAAAGCCTTGGTGCCACCGAAGGTGCGCCGGCCGCCGGGTCCGCCGAAATCATCGTCGACATCACCACATCCGGGTCGACACTGAAGGCGAACAGGCTGAAAATCCTCGATGATGGCCTGATCCTGAAATCCGAGGCCGTGCTCGCGTCGCGTCGCGACTTGCTGGCTCGTCCCGTCGTCGAGATGTTGCGGGAACGCCTCGAACAGGCGTTATAACCGCCTCGGATAGCCGTTTTGAACACGGTCATTAGCGACTTGCAAAGGAAGCTGCCTAAACAGAGATCAGAAGGCTGAATGAATTTAGCAGCTTACTGACCAATCTCTATGGTCAAGCCATACAGACGACTCTATAGTAACGGATATGTGTTTTGCAGTTGCGGTCGGAAGCTGCCGCTCCAGGAAGCGCTGCAGACAATTTTCGGGGGGCTACCTTTCATCATGTCGAGTTTCACGACTGTCGCAGTTGCCACGACCTGACTGCCGTCGAATGTTGTCGGGCTTCCCCCGGTTCCGATAACGCATTCCGGCGCGGTTGAGGTTGAGACAGCTGCTGATAGCGAAGGGCCGCCCTCTGGGCGGCCCTTTTGCTTGGTCAGGTAATATCTGCCGTGATCAGGTGTCGCGCCCGGCCACGGCAGCGTGGCGGATGGCCTCGATGTTGGCGCCATACAGCGAGGGGTCATTGTTCTGGTAGACAGCCGAACCAGCCACAAGCACATCGGCCCCGGCAGCAGCAACGGCACCTGCCGTTTTCGGGCTGATGCCGCCGTCCACTTCAATGTGAATGTCACGGTCGCCAATCATCGCCTTGATGCGAGCGATCTTGGCAATCATTTCCGGAATGAACGCCTGGCCGCCGAAGCCCGGGTTGACCGACATGACCAGGATCAGGTCGAGCCTGTCGAGTACGTATTCGAGCACCGTCTCGGGCGTCGACGGGTTGAGTGACACGCCGGCCTTCTTGCCCAGCGAGCGGATCAGTTGCAGCGTCCGGTCAAGGTGCGGGCCGGCCTCGGCGTGAACGGTGATGATGTCGGACCCGGCCTGGGCAAATGCCTCGATGAACGGATCAGCCGGTGCAATCATCAGGTGCACGTCGAGCACCTTTTCGGTGACCGGCCTGATGGCCTTCACGATCATCGGACCGATGGTGATGTTGGGCACGAAATGGCCGTCCATCACGTCCACATGAATCCAGTCAGCGCCTTGCGCATCGATGGCGCACACCTCATCGCCCAGCCGGGCAAAATCTGCCGACAGGATCGACGGGGCAATGAGGATGGGGCGCGCCACCTACCTGGCCTTCGACATGGCGATGGCCGTGTCGGACATGCGGTTGGAGAAGCCCCACTCGTTGTCGTACCAGCTCATCACGCGCAGCAGCGTGCCTTCAATGACCTTGGTCTGGTCGAGGTGGAAGGTGGACGAATGCGCATCATGGTTGAAGTCGATCGAGACGTTGGGCTGGTCGGTGACATTGAGGATGCCCTTCAGTTCGCCCCTGGCTGCCTTGATGATAGCCTTGTTGACCTGCTCGACGGTGACGGACTTCGACATCACGCACTTCAGATCAATGACCGACACGTTCGGGGTGGGCACGCGGATCGACACCCCATCAAGCTTGCCGTTCAGATCCGGCAGCACCAGGCCGACGGCCTTGGCGGCACCGGTCGAGGTCGGGATCATCGACATGGCGGCTGCGCGGCCGCGATAGAGATCCTTGTGCATGGTGTCGAGCGTCGGCTGGTCACCGGTATAGGCGTGGATCGTGGTCATGAAGCCATGCTCGATGCCGAACGCATTGTTGAGCACCATGGCAACGGGTGCCAGGGCGTTGGTGGTGCACGAGGCGTTCGAGACGACCTTGTGATCCCTGGTCAGCTTGTCGTGGTTGACGCCGTACACGACGGTCAGGTCTGCACCGGTGGCGGGAGCAGAGACCAGCACCTTGCTGGCGCCGGCGGTCAGGTGGGCAGACGCCTTGTCCTTGTCGGTGAAGATGCCGGTGCACTCCATGGCGATCTCGACGCCTTCGTCCTTCCACGGCAGCTTCGACGGGTCACGCTCGGCGCTGACCCGGATCCAACCGGAACCGCAGTTGATCTGGTCGCCCTTGACCTTCACTTCGCCGGGAAAACGGCCATGCACGCTGTCGAAGCGCAGCAGGTGGGCGTTGGTTTCCACGGGACCGAGATCGTTGATCGCAACGACCTTAATGTCCTTGCGGCCCGACTCGGCGATGGCGCGCAATATGTTGCGCCCGATGCGACCAAAACCGTTGATTGCGACCCGTACCGCCATGGCGTTCGTTCTCCAGATTGACGGGCGCATTGTTGGCGCCCCTGCAGGTGTTAGTGAGGTTGTCCGCCGGTCTTATAAACCAATGGGGGCCAGCGTCAATTGATCGGCCCTGCCGCGTCAAAATGCGCTGGATAGAACGAGGCCAGGCACACGTGCAGGGCACGCAGCGCCTGCTGCCGGGTGATCGCCGGCGGCGTATGACCCAGAGCCACCCACAAGCCATCCGTCAGCGCATTGATGACGCGCGCATCCGCTGCCACGCTGCCTGGGCGCAGGTACGTTCCATGCCGGGCAAGCTCCGCGCACATGCCTTCCAGCGTGGTCAGGTATTCTGCCTCTTCGTCGCCGTAGATGCTGTCATAGGCCGGGCGGGACTGGGCTTCGGCCCAGAAACTCACCCATGCCTGGAGCATCCGGGGCTCGCACATCGCCTCGGTAAAGTCGGCCGCCGTCATGGCATACAACCGGGCCGCGGGATCGTCTCCGGCGGCCTCGACCGCAGACATCCAGTTCTCCCGGTAGAGTTTCGCCAGATAACGCAGTGTTTCGGCCAGCAGCGTTTCCTTGGACGAGAAATGAAAATTCACGATACCCATGGACAGACCCGCGCGGCGCGCCACGTCGCCGATGGTGAGGCTGGCATAGCCGCGCTCGGCAAGGGCATCGATGGTGGCCTCGATGAGCTGGCGGCGGCGCACATCACGCGATGCCTTGCGCGGTGCGGGTGTCTGGTCGGTTGGCACGATGCTTGGGGTCCGTTGCCGTCAGGGCCGGGTGGCGCGCACGTGGTGCGGGCAATGTTCGCCGCTGTCGAGCACGTTGATCATAAGGCTCCAGGTGTTAATGTTGTGATCCACCAGTTCGCGGCCCAGTTCGCTGACGGCCCTGTCATACAAGTCTCCCTTCAGCCGGGCAAGTTCGCGGCGGGCCTGTTCGCGGTACCAGGCGTTGCGGTTGGTCAGCCTGATATCGGTGAAGCCTGCCTGCGCGAGAGCGGCCTCGTAGGTCGCAGGAGACGCCATGCCGAAATCGAGATCCTCGGAGGCGAGATACTGCTTCATGGCAGCAGACGGCTCACCGTCGTGGGAGGTAAGCCAGTCGGAGGCGACGAACACGCCGCCGGCCTTCAGCACCCGGAACACCTCGCGCGCCAGCGCCTGCTTGTCAGGAATATGGACGATCGAATCCTTGGAAAACACAACGTCGAATGAGGCATCGGCAAACGGCAGCAGGCCGGGGCTGACCAGCACCAGGTCGATGAGGTCTGCCACGCCGGCTGCGCGGGCGCGCGCAGCAGCAGTGTCCAGCACAGGCTGTTCGACATCGATGCCGGTGACCCGGGCAGCGCCATATTCGGTGACCAGCAGGCAATCGATGCCGCCAGCCCCACAGCCAATGTCGAGCACGTGCCGGCCGTTCAAGTCTTCTGCCTCAAGCAGGCGGGCAAGCTCTTCCGGCCCGCCGGGAGACAGCCAGCCTTCACCCCACAACATCTCCAGGAAACCGATCACAGGTTCAGGGTAGAGATCGGTGGTGTCACTCATGGAAGCCTCATGCTTGCTGCGAGCCATGACAGGCGAGGATACGTCAACGGCCACCAATCGCAAGGGGCCCGCCGGACGCCCCCGCCTAACGCTGGCGGCGTTCCGGTATCAGTCCTTGCGGGGCAAACCGCAGCACCAGGATGAGGATGAGCCCCATTACCATCAGGCGCATGTGCGCCGCCGAATCGATCAGGTGCGCCCGCAACGGACTGTCCTGGGCCATGCCGGCGGTGATCACGTCCATCAGCCATGTACCCAGCGGTTCGGCCTCGACCCACAGGAACCAGATCAGGAAGCCCCCCAGCACGGCACCCCAGTTGTTGCCGGAGCCGCCGACGATCACCATCACCCAGATCAGGAAGGTGTACCGCAAGGGCTGGTAAGAGCCGGGCGTGAACTGGCTGTCGAGCGTGACCAACATGGCACCGGCAACGCCGATCACGGCGGACCCCAGGATGAACACCTGCAGGTGACGGCCCTTGACGTCCTTGCCCATGGCCTCTGCAGACACCTCGTTGTCGCGGATGGCGCGCATCATGCGGCCCCAGGGCGAATTCAGCGCGCGTTCGGAGAGGAACAGGATGACGAGCAGCACGATGGTGAACAGGCCGGCATATGCCAGCTTCACGGTCACCGAAGAGAAGTCGATGATCGACATGCCGAAGCTGTCGGCCCAGGCCTGCACCGTGGCAGACTGCTGCAGGTCGACCTCATACGGTACGGGACGCGGCAAGCCGGTCACGTTCTTGACGCCACGGGTCAGCCAGTCCTCGTTCTTGAGGACCGCGACGATGATTTCCGAAATGCCAAGCGTGGCAATGGCGAGATAGTCCGAGCGCAGGCCCAGCGTCACCTTGCCGACAACCCAGGCAGCACCGGCGGCAAACAGGCCGCCTACCGCCCAGGCGATGACGATCGGCAGGCCGAGCCCGCCCAGATAGCCGGTTGCCGCAGAATCGACTCTCTCGATGGCCACTACTGCCGGGCTGTAAAAGATGCGGGTGACGAAGTAACCGGCAATGCTGAGCAGCGTCACCAACACGATTCGCGCGGGGCCGCGGGTGCGGTAGTAGGCGAACGTTACCAGCGCGATTGTCACCACCAGGCTCAGCGCAGACAATGCAATGCCGCTGCCGCCAGCGGCCCATGCCTTGGTTACCGGTGGCGCCGACACCAGCACGGCTGCCGCCCCGCCCAGCGCGGCAAAGCCCATGACACCGACATTCAGCAGGCCGCCGTATCCCCACTGGATGTTGACGCCCAACGCCATGATCGCCGAGATCAGGCACAGGTTGATGATGGTCAGTGCCAGCGTCCAGCTCTGGAAGAAGCCGACGAACAGCAGCAATGCCGCCATGATGGCGAACAGGGAAACATTGCGGGTGTTGATGGTCATACCGACTGCCCCCTGAAAATACCGGTCGGTCTGACCAGCAGCACGATAACAAGAATGGCGAACGAGATGGCAAACTTGTATTCGGTCGACAGGAGTTGAACGAGACCGTCGGGCACCAGCGCCTCGGGCAGAATGTAGGCAAGGAACTGCTTGTAGGCGAAGGTCAGGAACACTTCAGAATAGGCAACGATGAAGCCGCCGGCGATGGCGCCGAGCGGATTGCCGAGGCCGCCGACAATGGCAGCAGCGAAGATCGGCAGCAGCAGTTGCAGGTACGTGAACGGCTTGAAGCTCTTGTCGAGGCCATAAAGCGTACCGGCGATGGTGGCGAGCGCGGCAGTCAGCACCCACGCGACCATCACCACCCGGTCCGGGTTGATGCCGGACAGCAGCGCCAGATCGCGATTGTCGGAATAGGCGCGCATCGACTTGCCGGTGCGCGTCTTGTTGAGGAACCAGAAAAGTGCGGCAACACACGCCACCGTCACCGCAATGGTGATGGCTTGCGTCATCTTGATGACCATCACCTGCTGCAGGCCGGTGGCATCGCGGAACTGGGCAGCGCTGAGCAGGAATCGTTCGCCATCGGTGAAGACGCGATCATCGGGGCCGATCACAAAGCGGACAATGCCGTTGTAGAAAAACATCACGCCCAGCGAGGCGATCAGGAAGATGACGGGGGTCGACTTCTTGGTGCGATGGAACCTGTAGACCAGCCGGTCGGTTGTGAGCATCAGCACGATTGCCACGACGATGCCGACCGGCAAGGCCAGCAGCGCGGTCGGCAACGGTCCGAACGATATGCCCCAGCTCTGCAGCAACCAGGTAAACAGGATGCACGCCATGGTGCCAATTGCCATGGTCTCGCCATGGGCGAAATTCGAGAACCGCAGGATGCCGTAGATCAGCGTCACGCCCAGCGCGCCGAGCGCCAACTGGCAGCCATAGGCCGTTCCCGGCACGAGGACGAAATTGCCCAGCAGGGCCATGGCATTGAGAAAATCCATCACATCAGCCCCCAAGGAATGCCCGGCGCACTTCCGGGTCTGCCAGCAGGGCCTGGCCTGTGTCGGTGTAGCGGTTGGTGCCCTGCACCAGCACGTAGCCCTTGTCGGCGATCTCGAGCGCCTGGCGGGCGTTCTGTTCGACCATCAGGATCGCGATGCCGGTGCGGGCGATCTCGATGATGCGGTCGAACAGTTCGTCCATGACGATGGGTGAAACGCCGGCCGTAGGCTCGTCCAGCATCAGCACCTTGGGCTTGGTCATCAAGGCGCGGCCCACGGCGACCTGCTGGCGTTGGCCGCCCGAGAGCTCACCGGCGGGCTGGCGGCGCTTCTCCTTGAGCACCGGAAACAGGTCGAATACCTGCGCCATGGTGCCGGAGATGTCGTCGTCGCGAATGAAGGCGCCCATCTCCAGGTTTTCCTCCACCGACATGGAGGTGAAGACGTTGCTGCTCTGTGGCACGAAGCCCATGCCCTTGTGTACGCGCGCCTGTGGCGCAAGGCCGGTAATGTCCTCGCCATCCATCACGACACGGCCCTCGCGCAGGTTCAGCATGCCGAATATGGCCTTCATGGCCGTCGACTTGCCCGCTCCGTTGGGGCCAACCACCACCGCGATCTCACCCTTCTCCACACCAATGGTGCAGCCGTTCAGGATGTCCGCCCCGCCATATCCGCCTGTCATGTGTTCGCCGGTGAGGAAAGCCATGATCAGGCCATCTCCTTGATCGGCTTGTTCTTGAGGCCGGTACCGAGATAGGCCTCGATCACGTCCTCGTTGTTCTTCACTTCTTCCGCCGTGCCTTGAGCCAGCACCTTGCCCTCGGCCATGCAGATCACCGGGTTGCACAGCCGACCGATGAAATCCATGTCATGCTCAATCATGCAGAAGGTATAGCCGCGCTCCTTGTTGAGCCGGATGATGGCGTCACCGATGGTGTTCAGCAGCGTGCGGTTGACGCCGGCGCCGACCTCGTCGAGGAAGACGATCTTCGCGTCCACCATCATGGTACGGCCCAGCTCCAGCAGCTTTTTCTGACCGCCGGAAAGGTTGCCGGCCAATTCATCGGCGACGTGCGAAATCTGCAGGAAGTCCAGTACTTCTTCCGCCCTGGCGCGGATCTCCTGTTCCTGCTGGCGCACCCGTGCCGGATGCATCCACGCGTGGATGAGGCTCTCACCCGCCTGATTGGGGGGCACCATCATCAGGTTGTCCCGGACCGTCAGCGTCGAAAACTCGTGGGCAATCTGGAAAGTGCGCAGGACGCCCTTGGCAAAAAGTTCATGTGGGGTCAGTCCGGTGATGTCCTCGCCGTCCAGCAACACCCGGCCGGAGGTGGGCTTGAACAGCCCCGCGATGACGTTGAACAGCGTCGTCTTGCCTGCACCATTCGGACCGATAAGGCCGGTAATGCTGCCGGTTCCGATTGTCAACGACGCGCCATCAACAGCCCTCAGCCCGCCGAAGTGCTTGTGCACGTTCTCGACGGTGATCTTGGCAGTGTTGCCCATGGGCAAAGCCCCATCCCCGTTTCGATCAAAGGTCAAAAAAGAACCCGGGCCAATTTTCTGAGCCCGGGTTCTTCGGCTTGTTCAACCGCTCAGCGGTACTTCACGACCGAGATCTCACCATCCTTGATTTCGATCTCGCGATAGTTGCCGGCGCTTTCGCCAGGGCCTACCAGTTCAACAGCGGAGGCGCCGACATAGTCGATTTCGCCGCCGTCCTTGAGGATCTTCAGGGCCTTCTCCAGCTCACCGGGGAAGATCTTCTCGCCCGGTGCGTTGGCGACGTCCATGACCTTTTCCTTCAGCTTGGCGCTGTCGGTGGAACCGGCTGCCTGCATGGCAAGCAGGATCAGTGCGGCAGCATCGTAGGATTCAGCCGAGAAGGCTGAGGTGCCGTCAAAGCCGGCTGTCTTGGCCATTTCCTGGAAGGCAGTCGCACCGGGGCTGTCGGTGCCAGGGTTGGCGCCATAGGAGCCGTTCAGGCCTGCACCGATCGCCTTCGGAAGGGCAGATCCGACCATGCCGTCGGGCAGGTAGAAGGTGCTGAAGGCACCGGTGTCGAGCGCGCCCTGGATGATGCCCTTGCCACCCTGGTCGAGGTAACCGGCGACCACCAGAACTTCACCGCCAGCCTGCGCCAGCGCACCGACTTCAGCCGAGTAGTCACCCTTGCCGTCCTCGTGAGGAGCAGAAATGGTTACCTTGCCGCCAGCCGCTTCAAAGTTCTTCTGGATCGATTCAGCCAGGCCCTTGCCGTAGTCATTGTTGGTGTAGGTCAGGGCAATGGTCTTCACACCCTTTTCCGTCAGGATGTCGCGGACGATCTCGCCCTGCCGGGCGTCGGACGGCGCGGTGCGGAAGAACAGGCCGTCATCCTCGGCCGTGGACAGGCCCGGGGAGGTGGCGGACGGAGAAATCATCACGATGCCGTTCGGGCGGGCAACGTTCTGCAGCGTAGCGCCGGTGACGCCGGAGCAGTCGCCGCCAACGATGGCCTTCACCTTGTCGGTGGTCACCAGGCGTTCAGCAGCGGCAGTTGCAGCAGCCGCATCCACACAGGTCGTGTCACCGCGAACGATCTCAATCTTTGTGCCGTCCAGCAGCGCGCCGCTGTCTGACACTTCCTTGATGGCAAGCTCAGCACCGGGTGCCATGTTGGCCACGAGGGATTCAAGCGGGCCGGTAAAACCCAGGAACACACCAATCTTGATGTCTTCCGCCAGCGCAGCCGATGACAATACAGTCGATGCGGCCAGAGCGATAACAAGCTTCCTCATTCAAACCTCCCTTTAAAAGCTGATATCAATGGACGACATAAAAGCACTAAAGATTGCCCGAGTCACCTGTCTCAAAAGACTAAATTTTGTTCAG
>CAYMJJ010000080.1:7298-11518 GCA_964390445.1 uncultured Anderseniella sp. | reverse complement strand
ACATGGACGCAGCCCGTGCTGCCCTTGAGAAGAACGCCGCCGAGAACGAGTTCTTCGCCAAGGTGTGGCAGAGCCAGAAGGACTTCGCGAAGGTGGCGGTGCCATTCTGGGCCGGTGCCCAGCAGTCCAACGCTGCACTCGGCAAGGCCTATGCGGACCAGCTGAAGAAGAAGTAATCCGCCGGCCCCGATTGCCAACGGATTATCCACAAACAAGGGTTGCCTGCCGGACGCAAGCAGGCAACCCTGAACAAAAAACATAAGGCGGCGGAGCCGGTTTGCAGGCGCTCACGCCGTACGGGAGGGGAAGCCCATGTCCACGCCGGACATCAACGAAATCGGCGACGAGCTGCTGGCGGAACGCCGTGGCGGTCCGGAAGCGGAATTGCCGCCGGACATGCACCCCGTTGCCAGGGTGCTGATCAAGGTCATCGACACCATCAACGACTGGGTCGGCAGGATCGCCTGCCTGCTGATCGTGCCCATCATCTTCGGCATGGTCTACGAGGTGCTGGCGCGCAAGTTCTTCGATGCTCCGACGCTGTGGTCCTACGACCTGTCGCGCATCCTGTACGGCATGTCGTTCATGCTGGGCGCGGCCTACGGGCTGATGCGCGGCCTGCACATCCGCGCCGATTTTCTGTACCGCAGCTTCTCGGTGAAGACCCAGGGCCGGGTCGACCTCATCCTCTACATTATCCTGTTCATGCCGGCCATGCTGCTGCTGCTCTACGCGGGCTATGACTTTGCCCTGAAATCGATCGTGCAGAATGAACGCGCCGGTGACTCGACCTGGGCCCCCATCGTGTGGCCGGTCAAGACCGCGCTGGCGGTTGGCGTGTTCCTGCTGGTCATCCAGGGCGTGTCGGAAATCTGCAAGTCCTGGTATGCGGCGACCCGCGGAAAGTGGCCCGTGTAATGTTGGAACTCCTGCAATCCTTCTTCGACCTGCTGCCAGACCTGTCGCCCGCCATCATTGGTATCTGGATGATCGCGGCCATGCTGTTTGCGATCTTCGTCGGCTTTCCGATCTCCTTCACTCTCATCTTCCTCGGCGTGTTCTTCGGTGCCTGGGGCTTCGGGCTCAAGCTCACCATCTTCCTGATGAACCTGCAGATCTATGGTTCGATGATGGAGCAGACGCTATCTGCGGTGCCGTTGTTCGTGTTCATGGGCTTCATGATGGAACAGGCCGGGCTGATGGAACGGCTGTTCTCCGCCATCCAGTTGATGCTTGCCCGGGTCAAGGGTTCGCTGTTCATCGCGGTGCTGTTCGTGTCGGTGATCTTCGGTGCCGCCACAGGCATCGTGGGCGCGTCGGTCACCATCCTCGGCATCATGGCGGCAACCACCATGAACCGTTCCGGCTATGACGTGCGCCTTGCTGCGGGCACCATTACCGCAGGCGGCACGCTGGGCATTCTCATTCCGCCCTCCATCATGCTGGTGGTGATGGGGCCGGTGCTGGAAATCCCGGTCACGGACCTGTTTGCCGCCGCGATCTTCCCAGGCATCCTGATGGCGGTGCTGTACATGGTCTACGCGGTGGGCCGCTGCTGGCTCAACCCCGCGCTCGGACCGCCGCTGCCGGAAGACATGATCCCCGATGATCGCGCCTACGTGTGGAAGGAGTTCTTCCTCGGGCTGGTGCCGCCAGCGGTGCTGATCCTGTTTGCCATGGGCTCGATCCTGTCGGGCTGGGCCACGCCGACGGAAGGTGCAGGCATGGGCGCATTCGGTGCCGTGGTGCTGACCATCGCCTATGGCAAGTTCACCTGGAAGAATACCTATTCCGCCCTGCTGAAGACGCTGGAAATCTCGGTGCTGATCCTGTTCCTGGTGGCCGCATCGAACTTCTTCGGCGCGGTGTTCTCGCGGCTTGGCACCCCGACCATGATCACCGACCTGCTGCTTGGCATGGATCTCGGTCCATCAGCCGTCATCCTGCTGATCCTGGCGCTGGTGTTCATCCTCGGCTGGCCCCTCGAATGGGTGCCGATCGTGCTGATCATCCTGCCAATCCTGGCACCGGTACTGATCGCGCTGGATGTCAACATGACCTGGTTCGCCATCCTGGTGGCGGTCTGCCTGCAAACCGCCTGGCTCAGTCCGCCCGTTGCGCTATCGGCCTACTTCCTCAAGGGGGTAGTGCCGGAATGGGACCTGAAGGATATCTACTACGGCATGATGCAGTTCATGGTGATCCAGCTGGTGGGCCTGGCCGTGGTGTTCCTGTTCCCGCAGATCGCGCTGTGGCTGCCTGCATATCTCTATGGCAACTAGGAGAACCGTGATTGTCGAACTTCAACGTTGAACTGACAGGCCATGTCGCCTGCGTGACCGGCGCCAGCAGCGGCATCGGCCGGCACCTCGCCACCGTACTGGCTGATGCCGGAGCGAAGGTCGTCGGCGTGGCGCGGCGCGAAAGCCAGTTGCGCGAGTGGCAGGCTGAAACCTCCGGCACCACCGCCATCGTGGTGGCTGACCTCACCGACCGCGAGGCGGTGGCCGCCCTGCCCGGCCAGGTATCGGCACCGTTTGGCGCGGTCGACATCCTCATCAATGCGGCTGGCATCAACACCCGCGAAGCCGCCAGCGACGTAACACCTGCCGGCTGGGACACCACGCTCGACCTCAACCTGCGCGCGCCGTTCTTCCTGGCGCAAGGGCTGGTTCCGGGCATGCAGCAAAAGGGCTGGGGCCGCATCGTCAACATCGCCAGCTTGCAAACCTACCGGGCGTTCCACGGTGGCGTCTCGTACGGGGCGTCGAAGGCCGGCGTGGCACAACTCACCCGCTCCATGGCGGAAGCCTGGTCGCGTGATGGCATCACCGCCAACGCCATTGGCCCCGGCTTCGTCCACACTCCCCTCACCGGACCGGTGTTTGCCGATGAGACCAAGGCCGCCGCAAACGCTTCCCAAACCTGCATCGGGCGCAATTCCACGGTCGATGATCTGACCGGACCTTGCCTGTTCCTATGTTCTGATGCTGCAGCCTATGTGACCGGTCACGTACTGATGGCAGATGGAGGCTTCACCGCAAAATGAAGGCACTGGTCTATACCGGCCCCGAACAGATGGCCTATGCCGATCAGGCCGAACCATCGCCGGGCATCGGCGAAGTGCTGGTGAGCATCGTCTCGTCCGGCATCTGCGGCTCTGACATGCACGCCTTTCTCGGCCACGACGAGCGCCGCCCTGCACCGCTGATCCTCGGCCACGAAGCCGCCGGCCGCATTGCCTCGGGTCCGCGCACGGGCGAACGCGTGGTGATCAATCCACTGGTCACTTGCGGCACATGCCCGGCCTGCCTGGCCGGCCGCAACAACCTGTGCCCCAACCGCCAGATCATCTCGATGCCGCCGCGCCCCGGTGCGTTCGCCGAGTACGTCGCAATCCCTGAGGGCAACCTCGTTGCCGTTCCCGATGGCGTAAGCGACGACAAGGCCGCACTCAGCGAGCCGATGGCTTGTGGCTGGCATGCGGTGCGGCTGGCGCAGGGCGCGCTCCAGATGGCATTGAGCGACGCGCGTTGCCTGGTCATAGGCGGCGGTGCGATTGGTGCCGGTGCGGCGCTGGTACTGGCTGCGCACAAGGCTGGCCACATCACCGTACTGGAACCCAATGCCGCTCGCCGAGAGGTCGTCGAAGGCATGGCCGCGTTTGACGTGACCGGCACTGATGAGGGCCTCGCCAACCGGTTCGACCTGGTCATCGATGGCGTCGGCTACGCCCCAACCCGAAAGCTGGCCAGCAAGGCGGTCACGCCCGGCGGTGTCATCATGCATATCGGGCTGGGCGAGGCGGAAGGCGGGTTGGACGTGCGCCGATTGACGCTTCAGGAAATAACCTTCATCGGCACCTACACCTACACTCCAGCTGATTTTCGCGAGACCGCACAAGCCATCTTTGACGGGCGTCTGGGCGCGCTCGACTGGATGGAAGTCCGGCCGTTGTCAGACGGCCTGTCAGCCTTCGAGGATATCCGCGCCGGCAAGGTGGCCGCGCCGAAAATTATTCTCCGTCCCTGATCGGCACAGCGCGCGAAAACCGTTGGTATCCGGCCCCGGGCTCTGGCTGCACCGGCGCCGATGGGCTAGGTCTTGTGCACTGCACAGTCTCACGCGGCCGGGAGGGCATGCATGGCCGCACAAGGGGCCAAACCAGCGCGATTGCAGCTTGCCGGGATCAGCAAGTCGTTTCCCGGCGTGCTGGCCAA
>CAYMJJ010000080.1:0-7198 GCA_964390445.1 uncultured Anderseniella sp. | reverse complement strand
GCGCTTGACCCGCACCGGGTGGTGTCTACCCTGTCGGTCGGCGAGCGCCAGCGCATCGAGATCGTGCGGGCGCTGCTGGTCGCACCAAGCTTGCTCATCATGGACGAACCAACCTCCGTCCTGACCCCGCAGGAGGTGGCGCAACTGTTTGCAACGCTCCGCCAGCTTGCGGCCGGCGGCTGCTCGATCCTCTACATTTCGCACAAGCTGCATGAAATCCGTGACCTGTGCGACACCGCCACCATCCTGCGTGGCGGCAAGGTTGTGGCAACCTGCGACCCTGCCCGCGAGACGCCAAAGTCACTGGCGGAAATGATGATCGGCACCAACCTGAAGCAAGTGATGCGCCCTGCCCGCGCGTTTGGCGCTGACCGGCTGATCGTCGATGGCCTGTCGCTCGATGGCGAAGGTGACTTTGGCATCAGCCTGCGCGATGTGCGCTTTGCCGTGCGTGCCGGCGAGATATTCGGCATCGCCGGCGTGGCAGGCAACGGCCAGAACGAGCTGCTACAGGCCCTTAGTGGCGAACGCACCGCAACCCCTGCAAGCGCCATCGTGCTGGATGGCAAGCCGGTTGCCAGCCTGCCCATTACCGGGCGGCGCGCACGGGGCCTGAGCGCCGTGCCGGAAGAGCGCAACGGTCATGCAGCGGTGGCCGAATTCACGCTGGCCGAAAACACCGTGCTGACCGGGCGCCGCCGCATGGGCCTTGCCTCGAACGGCTTCATCAACCACGGCGCTGCCGCCGCCTACGCGGCTCGCATCATCGAGGCGTTCGGCGTGCGGGCAGCCGGTCCGGATGCACTTGGGGCTTCGCTTTCCGGCGGCAACCTGCAGAAGTTCGTGATGGGCCGAGAAATCCTGCAGCAGCCCGACGTGCTGGTGGTGTCGCAACCGACCTGGGGCGTAGACGCCGGTGCTGCCGCTGCCATCCACCAGGCACTGGCGGACCTTGCTGCCACCGGGTCTGCGATCGTCGTTATCTCGCAGGACCTCGACGAGCTTGTGTCAATATGCGACCGGCTTGCGGTGATAAACGAGGGCCGGCTATCGCACACGCTTGACGCTGCAAGCGCGTCGGCAGATGAAATCGGGCTGCTGATGGGCGGTATTCACGGAGACCCAGTCGCCACCGCAGAGCTGGCAGACCTGGCAGGGGCGGCGGCGCATGTTCATCAGGCTTGAAAGGCGCAAGGAGCCCAGCAAGGCGATGGCCTGGGCAACACCCGTGATTGCCGTTGCCGCCACCATGGTCACCGGCGCGCTCATCTTCACCCTGATCGGGTACAATGGCATCGACGCAGTGGCACGCATCTTCTTCGGTCCGTTGCTCGACAGCAACAAGTGGCAGGACCTCGGCGTCAAGGCCGCCCCCCTCATCCTGATCGGTACCGGGCTTGCCATCGGGTTCCGTGCCAACGTCTGGAACATAGGTGCCGAGGGCCAGTACGTGATGGGCGGGCTGGCCGGCACCGGCATGGCACTGGCGACCTGGCACATGCAAGGCGCTTGGATCCTGCCAATGATGATCCTGGCCGGCATCGCGGGCGGGGCTGCCTGGGCCGCCATCCCGGCGCTTCTGAAGACTCGGCTCAACGTCAATGAAATCCTGTCGAGCCTGATGCTCACCTATGTCGCGGTGCAGATCCTCTACTACCTGATGCGCGGTCCGTGGAAAGACCCGGAAGGCTTCAATTTTCCGCAAACCCGCATGTTCACCGACAGCCAGCTATTGCCCACCGTGATTCCGGGAACGGTGGTGCACCTGGGCATACCCATCGCCTTTGCGGTCGCCATAGCCGCAGCGGTGGTGATGGCACGCACGGTGTTCGGGTTCAACGTGCGCGTGGTGGGCGCAGCCCCTGCCGCAGCACGCTATGGCGGTTTCAGTGCGTCGCGCACAACCTGGGCCGCCATGATGGCCGGCGGCGGGCTGGCGGGTCTTGCCGGTGTGCTCGAAGCCGCAGGGCCGTTCGGGCAGATGGTGCCGGCGTTTCCGGTGGGCTACGGGTTCACCGCCATCATCGTGGCGTTCCTCGGCCGGCTCCACCCCATCGGCATCATCCTGGCGGCCATCATTCTGGCGGTGTCCTATGTGGGTGGCGAGATGGCGCAATCGAGCATTGGCCTGCCCAACGCCGCCACCGGCGTGTTCCAGGCGATGATGCTGTTCTTCCTGCTGGCAACCGACGTGCTGGCGCGCTACCGCATCCGCCTTGGCCGCCGCATGCTGGCAAAGGACGCGCCATGACAGGCGAATTGCTGATCCTCATCATCATGAGCATCGTCGGTGCCGCCACGCCGATCCTTTTGGCCGCCCTGGGCGAACTCGTCGTCGAGAAATCCGGCGTGCTCAACCTTGGCGTCGAGGGCATGATGCTGATTGGTGCCGTGACCGGCTTTGCCGCAACCGTGGTCACCGGCCAGCCGGCCATCGGGGTTCTGGCGGCCATGCTGGCGGCGGCAGGAGCCGCGGCGCTGTTCGGTTTCCTGACGTTGACGCTTACCGCCAACCAGGTCGCCACCGGGCTTGCGCTGACCATCTTCGGCATCGGCCTTTCGGCGCTGGTTGGTGGTGGCTTCGTGGGCCGCACGGTCGACGGCTTCGGCCCGCTGTTTCCGGACGCTCTGGCCAGCCACCCGGTATGGCGGGTGGTGTTCGGCTACGGTCCGCTGGTCTACGTGTCGCTGATCCTTGTACTTGCAGTCAGCTGGTTCCTGCGCTCAACCCGGGCCGGCCTGATCCTGCGGGCGGTGGGCGAGTCCGACATTTCGGCCCATTCCATCGGTTACCCGGTCATCGCCGTACGCTACATGGCGGTGCTGTTCGGGGGCGCGCTGGCCGGCATGGCAGGCAGTTTCTATTCGCTGGTACTAACGCCGATGTGGGCAGAACAACTCACCGCCGGGCGCGGCTGGATTGCGCTGGCGCTGGTGGTGTTCGCCAGCTGGCGGCCGATGCGGCTGCTGCTCGGCGCTTACCTGTTCGGTCTGGTCATGACGCTGGAATTGCATTTCAAGGCCGCCGGTGTGTCGTTCGTGGCCCCAGAGTTCCTCGCCGCCATGCCGTACATCGCCACCATCGCCGTGCTGGCGCTGATCTCGGCACGCAAGGCCGGCTCGTCGGCCGCGCCCGCTTGCCTCGGCCAGCCGTTCAAGCCCGGCACCTGAGCGAATGCGCACCATGAGCAAACAGCCATTGCATTCTGGCCATCGCCTCGCAATGTATCGTGCATGACCAATAACGATGCCCTCAAAATCATTGAACAGCGCCTGCTCTGGCTGTCGCACTGGATGATCCACAACGCCAACAACGTCCGTCCCAAGGTGGATGGCATCAAGGTGGGTGGCCACCAGGCCTCGTCGGCCTCGATGGTCTCGATCATGACGGCGCTGTATTTCTCGGCGCTGAAACCGGAAGATCGGGTGGCGGTCAAGCCACACGCCTCGCCGGTATTCCACGCCATGCAGTACCTGATGGGCAACCAGACGCGGCAGAAGATGGAAGCGTTTCGCGGCTTTGGCGGGGCACAATCCTACCCCAGCCGCACCAAGGATGTTGACGACGTCGACTTCTCCACCGGGTCCGTCGGCCTTGGCGTGGCGATCACCTCGTTCGCCTCGCTGGTGCAGGACTTCATCGAGGCAAAGCCGTGGGGCGACGGCTTCAGGCCGGGGCGCATGGTGGCACTGGTGGGCGACGCAGAGCTTGACGAAGGCAACATCTACGAGACCTTGCAGGAAGGCTGGAAGAACGGCCTGCGCAATTGCTGGTGGATCATCGACTATAACCGCCAGTCGCTCGACGGCGTGGTGCGCGAGGGGCTGTTCAAGCGCATCGAGAAGATTTTCGACACCTTCGGCTGGGACGTGGTGACGGTGAAGTATGGCGTGTTGCAGAGGGCTGCCTTCAAGGAACCGGGCGGCGAGAAACTGCGCCAATGGATCGACAATTGCCCCAACCAGCTCTACTCGGCTCTGACCTTTATGGGTGGCGCGGTGTGGCGCAAACGGCTGATGGACGACCTCGGCGACCAGGGCGACGTGACCGCGCTGATCGAGCGGCGTTCCGATGCCGAACTGGCCGCGCTGATGGAAAACCTTGGCGGCAACTGCGTGACCACCATGGCCGACGAGTTCGCCCGCATCGAACATGACCGGCCGACCTGCTTCCTCGCCTACACCATCAAGGGCTGGGGCACCCCCATCGCCGGCCACAAGGACAATCACGGCGGGCTGATGACGACCACGCAGTTTGCCGGCTGGCAAAAGCACATGGGCGTGGCCAAGGGTGAAGAGTGGGAGCCCTTCGCCGCCGTCAAGGACGCCGATGCGCTGAAGACTTTTTTGGCGCAGGTGCCGTTCTTTGCGCGCGGGCCCCGGGTATACGACGATGCGAAACTTCCCGTGCCGGCCATTGATGCGCCAGTCGACCGGGAGATTTCCACCCAGGCCGCCTTCGGCAAGATCCTCGACCAACTGGCGCGCGGCAACAGCGAACTGGCAGCACGCATCATCACCACCTCGCCGGACGTGACCGGCACCACGTCACTGGGGCCGTGGGTCAACCGGCGCAAGCTGTTTGCCCGCGAGGTCCAGGAAGACACCTTCCGCGCCGAGAACATTCCGTCCACCGCCAAGTGGGAATTCGAGCCGGCTGGCCAGCACCTCGAACTGGGCATCGCCGAGATGAACCTGTTCCTTCTGCTGGGCGCGGCGGGTCTGTCGCACGCGCTGTTTGGCAAGCGGCTCATTCCAATCGGCACCGTGTACGATCCGTTCGTGGCGCGCGGGCTGGATGCACTCAACTACGCTTGCTACCAGGACGCGCGGTTCATCATCGTGGGCACCCCGTCCGGCGTCACGCTGGCACCTGAAGGCGGCGCGCACCAGTCCATCGGATCACCGCTGATCGGCATGTCGCAGGACGGCCTTGCCGCGTTCGAACCGGCCTTTGCCGACGAGCTTGCCGTGATCATGGCGTGGGCATTCGACTACATGCAGCGCTCCGGCGCCGGCGACCCGGACGAGCGAACCTGGCTGCGCGATGAGACCGGTGGTTCGGTGTACCTGCGGCTGACCACCAACCCGCTCGAACAGCCCGGCAAGCGCGCCGACGACGCGTTCCGGCAAGGGGCCATCGACGGGGCCTACTGGTTGAAGGAACCGGGGCCAAACTGCGACGTAGTACTCGCCTACCAGGGCGCGGTCGCTGGTGAAGCCATCAAGGCTGCCGGTATCGTGGGTGCTGGCCGGCGCGATGTCGGTGTGCTGGCCGTCACCTCGGCTGACCGGCTGAATGCCGGGTGGACCGCCGCCCAGCGAGCGCGGGCGCGGGGCAACAAGGCGGCACGGTCCCATGTCGAAAACCTGCTTGGCGATCTTCCGCCTCATGCCAAGCTGGTCACGGTGATTGATGGTCACCCGGCAACGCTGGCCTGGCTGGGCTCGGTGGTGGGCCACCAGACGATCCCATTGGGGGTCGAACACTTCGGCCAGACCGGCACCATTGCGGATCTCTACCACCACTTCGGCATCGACGCGGACGCCATCGTGGAGCGCATCAACGGCCTGACCGCCGGCAAGCGGCTGGGCTGATCGCCCCTGCGGAGCCGGGATATGCGCGAAATGTCGGTGGAGCCGCGCATTAGCATGTTCACAACACGAACAATCTGGCCCACTGTAGCGGCAACTCCATTCTGTACACGGCGGGAGGCCCGACCTGCAGTTTTTCCTGAAGAGCGCCTTTGCAGGCAGGGCTTTGGCCCTGGGACTTCTGCTGTTCATGATGGCCCTGAGAGTATGGGACCCGGCCCCACTTGAAATCCTGCGGCTGAAAACATTCGATCTCTACCAGACGCTGACCGAGCCCAAGCCCGGGCCTCGCCAGGTGATGATTGTCGACATTGACGAGAAGAGCCTGACCGAACTTGGCCAGTGGCCCTGGTCGCGTACCACACTTGCGCAACTCGTCGAGCAGATCGCCGCCGGTGGCGCTGCAGTGGTTACCTTCGATATACTTTTCCCCGAGCATGACCGTACGTCACCGCAAACCATCGCCAAAACGGTCGAGGCCTATGACCCGATAACCGCCGAGCGGTTGCGCAAGCTGAAGTCGAACGACGAAGTGTTCGCGGAGGCCATGCGCAAGACCCGCGTCGTGCTTGGCCAGTCCGCCTTCCATCAAGCCATCAAGGGTGGCCGGCAAGACGAGGTCGAGGGCGTGCCGATCGCGGCAATGGGCCCTGACCCGGCACCCTTCATCGACTCCTACCCCGAGATCATCCGCAACGTGCCGGAGCTGGAAGCGGCAGCCCAGGGCCGTGGCGTGGTAACCATCCGGCCCGAGCGCGACGGCATCGTGCGCAAACTGCCGCTGGTCCTTCGTGTGAAGGACAAGATCCTGCCCTCGCTGAGCCTGGAGACCTTGCGGGTCGCCACCGGTCAGTCCGCCTTGCTGATCAGGTCCGACGAGTTCGGCGTGGACTCACTCGTGGTTGCCGGCGTGGCCATCCCCACGGACCGCAACTCGAAAGCCTGGTTGCACTTCCACAAACACGACCCTTCGATCTATGTTTCTGCTGCCGATGTGCTGGCCGGGCGCATCGACAACAAGGTCTTCAACGGCCTCATCGTGATGATCGGGACATCCGCGACAGGGTTGTTCGACCTCAAGGCAACACCGGTCGATTCATCGATGCCAGGCGTCGAGGCGCACGCCCAGGCTATCAATGCCATCCTGTCGCAAAGCCTGTTGAAGCGGCCAACATGGGCACTCGGCGGCGAAGTTTGCCTCACCCTGCTGATCGGTTTGCTGCTGGTCGGGCTGCTGCCGCGCATTGGTGCCGTCATGACGATCATGCTGGGGGCAGCCATCGCCGCCAGCATTGCCAGCGGCAGTTGGTGGGCTTTCTCGCAACATGGACTGGTTTTCGACTACGCATTTCCGCTGATGACGTCCTTCGCGGTCACCATGTTGCTGATCGTGCTGGGCTACCTGCGCGAAGAGCTTGACCGGCGCCAGATCAGGACGGCCTTCGGCCAGTACCTGTCGCAGAGCATGGTGGAGCAACTGGCGGAAGACCCGGACCGGCTGACCCTGGGCGGTGAAACCAGGCAGATGTCGATCATGTTTTCCGATGTGCGCGGCTTCACCACCATTTCTGAAACCTACAAGTCCAATCCGCAAGGGCTGACC
>CAYMJJ010000079.1:7061-11556 GCA_964390445.1 uncultured Anderseniella sp. | reverse complement strand
TCCTGCTGGCATCGGACATTGGCCCTACCCCGATCATTTCCGTCGACCAGGAAGGTGGCTCGGTTGAACGGCTCAACCGGCGCAAGGGTTTTACCTACACGCCCGGCCATTTCCGGATGCAGCAACGCTTTGACCTCGCGCAGGCGCGCAAGCGCTACGACGCGATGACCAGCCAACTGGCAGCGGCAGGCATCAACACCAACTTCGGGCCGGTGGTGGACCTGGCGCTGAATCCCAACAATCCGGTGATCGCCAGCAAGTACCGCTCCTTCGGCACCCACCCGCTGCATGTCGCGCGCTATGCCCGCCAGTTCATCGACGCCCACGATGCACGCGGCATCGGCACCGCGCTGAAGCACTGGCCCGGGCATGGGTCGTCGACCAGCGACAGTCACCTGAAATTCGTGGACGTGACGAAGCAGTGGCAACCGGTCGAAATCGAGCCGTACCGGCGGCTGTTCGGCTCAGGCTTCAAGGGCATGGTAATGACCTCGCACCTTTACCACAGGGACTGGGGCGCAGGTCAGGACCTGCCGGCTTCGCTGTCGCCCATCGCCATCAAGACGCGGCTGCGCGATGAACTGGGCTTTGACGGTTTGGTCATCACCGATGACCTGCAGATGCGCGCCATAACTTCGCGCCGCACGCTCGAGCAAGCCATCGTGCTTGCCCTGAAGGCCGGCAACGACATGGTGCTGATCGGCAACGTGCTGGCGTCTGCTCCGTCCAACACGGATTTCGCCGTCCGCGCCATCGAACAGGGCGTCAAGTCGGGCGAGTTGTCGTTTGCCGGCCTGTACCGGTCATGGCAGCGGGTCATGCATTACAAGCGCCACATCAGGCGCTGAACCGGTTACAAAAGCTTGATCGCCTTGTCGCAGCGTTTGACGCTATAAGATTGCCTCATGATCAGGGTTCTTTGTGCAGCCGTATTGTTGTTTGCCCTCGTGGCTGGTGCCCAGTCAGCGCGCGCGGCCGAACTTATCATGTTCGATCTCAAGGGCTGCCCGTGGTGCGCCAAATGGCACGCGGAAATTGGCGCTGCCGGTTATGCCCGCCTGCCCGGCGCAGACCGCGCGCCGTTGCGTGTCTACCTGGTCGGCACACCCGCCCCCGACGACATCAAGCCGTTGCTGCCGATTGCCGGCACACCGACATTCGTGCTGGTCGACAACGGCGTCGAGATCGACCGGTTCAGCGGCTATGCCGGTGAAGGATCGTTCTTCGGCCGCTTGCAACTGGCACTTGACAAGCTGGGCGGTGCAGACAGGCAGTACAAGACCATCATCGTCCAGTAGCCAACCTCATGAAAACGCGTCGCAAGTCCGACCTGCCCCAGAAGACCTGCCAGGCATGCGGGCGGCCGTTTTCGTGGCGCAAGAAATGGAAGGACGTGTGGGACGAGGTCAGGTACTGCTCTGACCGCTGCCGCACCACCCCACGCAGCAAGACGTCAAGCTAGAGGCCGGGTATACAGTGCGATCAGCGGGTCCACGACCCGTCGTCCCAGTCGATTGCGTCCAGCACCGCCCTGGCGCGCTGGCGGTACGCGTCCTTGCTGTGGTCGCCCATCCGATCCCAGGTCGCGTACATCTGGCCCATGCGGGGATTGCCGCCCAGCTTCTCGCGGTTGCGATCCAGGAAATCCCAGTACAGCGAATTGAACGGGCAGGCGTTGTCGGAGGTCTTTTCCTTCACCGAATAACGACAGTTCGAACAATGGTCCGACATCTTGTTGATGTAGTTGCCGCTGGCCGCATAGGGCTTGGTGGACATCAGCCCGCCATCGCCAAACTGGCTCATGCCCAGTGTGTTGGGCAGTTCGACCCACTCGTAGGCATCGGCATACACCACCAGGTACCATTCGTGCACGGCCTGCGGGCTGCACCCTGCCAGCATCGCGAAGTTGCCGGTCACCATCAACCGCTGGATGTGATGTGCATAGGCCAGCCGCCTGGTCTGGCCGATGGCTGCGGACAGGCACGCCATGTCCGTTTCGCCGGTCCAGTAGAACGCCGGTAGCGGGCGCTGCGCGTCGAGGAAGTTGCGCTCAGCGTACTCGGGCATATGCAGCCAGTAGATGCCGCGCACGTACTCGCGCCAGCCAATCACCTGCCGCACGAAGCCTTCCACCGCATTGAGGGGGACCTTGCCGTCCTCGTACGCCTCGACGGCCCGGCGGCACACGTCCAGCGGGTCAAGCAGGCCGATGTTGATGTAGGGCGACAGCACAGAGTGGTAAAGATAGTCCTCGCCCTCCAGCATCGCGTCCTGGTAATCCCCGAACCGCGCCAGCGCATGGGCAATGAAATGATCACGCGCGGCTTGAGCATCAGCCCGCGTCACCGCCAAGGTGAACGGTTCCAGGTCACCGAAATTGCCAGCGAACCGCTCTCCCACCAGCGCCATGACGGTGCGCGTCGTCTCATCGGGCTGGAAGGCCGGTAGCTTCGGCATGAACATGTCTTGCCCGGCCGGCTTGCGGTTATCATGGTCGTAGTTCCACTGCCCGCCTTCCGGCTCGCCATCTTCGTCGACCAACAACCCGGTGTCGCGGCGCATCTCGCGGTAGAAGTGCTCCATGCGCAGGCTCTTGCGGCCACTTGCCCAGCGCCGGAACCGGTCGTGCGAACAGATGAAGCGATCATCCTCGACCACCGTCACCGTAACGCCCAGCGCTTCGCTCCAGCCATCAATATCCACTTTCAACCGGTATTCCCCGGCTTCGGTGAGACACACCGACGACTGCCCATGCCGCGACAGCGAGCGCGCCACCTCACCCCGGAGCGAGCCGGAGTTTGCATCGTCATCAAGCTGAACGTAGTCCACCTTCCAACCCTGCGAGCGCAACTCACCGGCAAAATGCCTCATGGCGGAGAACACGAATGCCAGCTTCTTGCGGTGGTGGCGGACGTAGCTTGCCTCCTCCATCACCTCGGCCATCAGCACGACGTCAGCGGACTTGTCAGCCGCCGCCAGCGACGACAGGTTGGGAGAAAGCTGGTCGCCCAGCACAAGGATGAGGGTCATGGCGCCAGGTTATGCCGGTTTGCAGGACGGGATCAACGGCTCATGTTGAATTCATGAAACAGGCCCTTGATCGGGAGCTCTTTCACGAACATATTCAAAGACTGAAATGTATTCACGACGTTGCACGGAGCTAGATGAATGAACTTTGATCTCGCAGACGCACTTGCCGGACTGGCGGGCGGTGCGCTTATAGGGTTGTCGGCCGCGATTTTCCTGATCGCCTCGGGCCGGATCGCCGGCATCAGCGGCATTGTTGGCGGCCTCATAACAAGCAAGCTGCCTGACTGGTGGAGCGAAAACCTGTTGTTCATAGCCGGTCTCGCCGTCGCCCCGGTGATCTGGTCGCTGACCGTCGCGCGGCCAGAGATCATCATCACCCACACCGTACCATTGCTGGTGGCTGGCGGCCTGCTCGTGGGCTTCGGGTCGCGCCTCGGTGCCGGTTGCACCAGCGGGCACGGCGTCTGCGGCATGTCGCGGCTGTCGAAACGCTCGATCCTTGCCACCCTTACGTTCATGGCGGTTGCCATCGCCACAGTCGCGCTGATGCGCACAGTCATCGGTTGAGGTCGCCCATGCGCAAGATAATCGCACTCCTGGCCGGCCTGGTATTTGGTGCCGGCCTCACCTTGTCAGACATGATCAACCCGGCCCGTGTGCTCGGGTTCCTGGACCTGTTCGGCGGCCAGTGGGACCCCACGCTGGCCTTCGTCATGGGCGGTGCATTGATCGTCATGGCAATGGCCTGGTTGATCGCCTCGAAACGTTCGAACAGCCTGAGCGGAGATCCCCTGCCCGGCCCGCCCTCACCTGCGGTCGATGCGCGATTGATCGGCGGCGCGGCCATCTTTGGGCTTGGCTGGGGGCTGGTGGGTTTGTGCCCAGGCCCGGCACTGGCGGCTGCCCTGCTGGGCGGCTGGCCGGTGTGGGTATTCATCGCAAGCATGCTGACCGGCATGCTGGGGTTCAAGCTGATGAACCGTTCAGCACTCTGATCAAAATGTGACGAACTGCACATCGGCAGGCTGTGGCTTGGGCAACACTGCAGACATCAGGACGGCAGTTTGTTCAATGCACCGAGGAAAACAGCCATGAACACGCAACATCACACCACCATCGCCATATCCATTCTGGGTTCCGTGCAGCGCCTGTTCCGCCCCCGCAAGGGCACAAGCCTGCTGGCCACCAATCACCTTGATGCGCACACGATGAGGGACATAGGCTTCAATCCGGTCGGCAGAAGGTAAGTAGTGGCTGGCCAACCTGCGAGGGGTAGCAAACTCAAGGCGACCAATACGACACCATGAATACGACAGCGACTGAGGATGGCATGAGGCTGTGTGACAGCGCAGACGCCCTGCAGCGCCTCCCGCTCCACAATCACCAGCCACACAAGCAGGAAAAGCAGATCGGCTTGCCCGGCTATGCTTTGGCGCCGAGCCGGCTAGGACTTCCTTGCTGCCGC
>CAYMJJ010000079.1:0-6961 GCA_964390445.1 uncultured Anderseniella sp. | reverse complement strand
CGGCTTGCCCGGCTATGCTTTGGCGCCGAGCCGGCTAGGACTTCCTTGCTGCCGCAGCCAACACGGTCTCGGTCAGCACCATGGGGGTAACTTCAGAGCTACAGTCTTTGGGCTCTGGTGAGCATTCACCGGGCCGCTGACGGGCAACTGGATTCATGATTTTCTTCCCTGCTGAAAACGTTCGACCAACGCGCGAAGATTGGTGCCATCATCCCGAAGAGTCAAGTTTCAGCGTAGATGCCTGCGCTTGCCAGTCCCAAAGGGGAGCGATTTAAAATCGCCTATGCGATTGAAATGATTGGTGGGCGCACAAGGATTCGAACCTTGGACCGTCTGATTAAGAGTCAGATGCTCTACCAACTGAGCTATACGCCCGCACCAATTCATAGGGCCCAGAACAAACAAACGTCCGGGGCAGAGTGTGAAAGGGCGCGCCGTGCCTAGCGCGCCCCTCACTTCAGTCCGAGTGCCATATCAAAGGAGTGAGAAGATGTCTACTGGCAAATGCCGGAAAGTGCCAGCGGGTGTTGGGTTAATAGTTAATTACGGGCCCCGGCGCTCGGCACCCGACAGCGCCGCTTTGGTTGGGGCAGTGGTGTCACCCCGCGCCAT
The DNA here is from genome assembly GCA_964390445.1 of uncultured Anderseniella sp. Classification (GTDB taxonomy): domain Bacteria; phylum Pseudomonadota; class Alphaproteobacteria; order Rhizobiales; family Aestuariivirgaceae; genus Anderseniella. Next base: position 6,349 of record CAYMJJ010000079.1, on the reverse strand, counting down.
CTTCATCTCCAGCTTCGACAGCGCCGCGATATAGGCCTTGGCGGACGCCACCAGCGTATCGGGGTCAGCCGACCGGCCCGTCACCTGCCGGCCGGTGGACTTGTCTTCCAGCCGCACCGAAACCTCGGCCTGCGCGTCGGTTCCTTCGGTCACCGCATGTACGTCATACAGCGCCAGCTTGGCATCATGTGGATGAATCGCGTGGATGGCATTGAACGTGGCGTCCACCGGCCCGTTGCCGACAGATTGCACCGTGGACTGGCGCCCGTCGATGTCGAGGGTCAGGGTGGCGGTCTGCGGTCCCATGGTGCCGGCAATGACGGTCAGCGCCACGACCTTCATCCGGTCCTCGGCCGACGCGATACGCTCGTCGACCAGCGCCTCGATATCCTCGTCGTAGATGTGCTTCTTGCGATCGGCCAGCGCCTTGAACCGCACGAACGCATCCTGCAGCGCATTGTCCGACAGGTCATAGCCCAACTCTTCCAGCTTCGACTTGAAGGCGTGGCGGCCCGAATGCTTGCCCATCACCAGCGAGGTCTTGGTCACGCCGACGGATTCAGGCGTCATGATCTCGTAGGTCGACTGGTTCTTCAGCATGCCATCCTGGTGAATGCCGCTTTCATGGGCAAATGCATTCCTGCCGACGATGGCCTTGTTGTACTGCACCGGGAACGAAGATACCGCCGATACCAGCTTGGAGGCGCGGGTCAGGTATTCCGGCTTCACGTTGCAGGCATAGGGCATCACGTCATTGCGGGTGCGGATGGCCATGACCACCTCTTCCAGTGCGGCGTTGCCGGCCCGTTCGCCCAACCCGTTGACGGTGCACTCGATCTGGCGCACGCCACCCTCGATGGCCGCCAGCGAATTGGCCACCGCCATCCCGAGATCATTGTGGCAGTGGGCCGAGAAGACTGCCTTGTCGGAGTTGGCCACGTTCTCGCGAACCGTCCGGAACAGGGTGCGCATTTCGTCCGGCACCGTGTAGCCCACTGTATCCGGCAGGTTGATGGTGGTGGCGCCTGCCTTGATGGCGGCATCCACGCAAGCGCTCAGGTAGTCCAGCGGCGTTCGGGTTGCATCCATTGCCGACCACTCGACATTGTCGCACAAGGACCGCGCCAGCGAGACGGTTTCGTGGATGATGTCCAGCACCTCTTCCCGGGTCTTGCGCATCTGGTATTCGAGGTGGATCGGCGAGGTGGAAACAAAGGTGTGAATGCGCGGGCTCTTCGCATGTTTCACCGCGTCCGCACACCGGCGGATGTCGCCGGGAATGGCGCGGGCGAGCCCTGCAATGGTGGCGTTCTTCGTGCGCCGGGCGATCTCTGATACGGCCTCGAAGTCGCCGTCAGAGGCAATCGGGAAACCGGCCTCGATCACGTCCACGCCCATCTCGTCGAGCAGTGCTGCTACCTGCAGCTTTTCCTCGAAGGTCATGGTCGCGCCCGGCGACTGTTCGCCATCGCGCAACGTGGTGTCGAATATGATGATGTTGTCTGCTGCCTTGCTCATCGGATCGGAAGTCCTTCGTCGTTGCTCGCGGGGCCGGTGCGCAATGCACAAACCGCGTCCCCTGCTGTCACTGTGGAGGTGTTGAACGTGTCATCCCCTGAACATCCGCCTTCAGCCATGGGGCGAGGCAGCCGATGGTCAGGGGCAGATAAGGAGAAGTAGGCCGGCAATGCTCTTGCCGCCCGCACCAAAACCCGCAATGTGATCTGCGATGGTCATGTGCCTGTCATCCCGTTCCGCCGGGTCACAAGTTTGCCCGCCAGACGTTAACGGACTTTTACGGCAAGCAACGCGCATGCGCAAGCCACTACAGCATCAGCTTGCCCTGGCTGATGCGCACAGCATGGCCGCCAACCCGGATGGCCGTCAGGTTCTGCTTCCCCGTATCGGCTTCCAGTTCGATCCGGCTGGCGCGGCCCATGTCTTCGCCCTGCATGATGACCCACTTGCGCGTCCCATCCCACGGGCCCTCGAAATTGAACATCGGACCCGGGAACCCGGCTGCAGCAGACCCGGTCGCCGGATCCTCGCCGATGCCGGTGCCGGGCGAATAGGCGCGGGCGTGGACATCAATGCCGCTGCCCGTCTCACCCTCGCAGTAGAGATAGGCAAGGAAGGCACCGGCGGCACCGAGCGCCGGCCAGTGGAAATGCGAAATTTTCGCCTCGGCCAGTGCTGCCCGGTCCTTCAGCGGGATGTACAGCATGGGATGATTGCCCGGATTGAACACGGTCGGCCGGTGCGATCCGTAGCCAACTTGCGTGACCTTCAACCCCAGCGCCTCGGCGATCTTCTTGTCTGACGGCACGTTGGTCCAGGGTTCCGGCATCACGGCGGCCGACAGTTGCGCGAACAGACCGGCCTCGCGCTGCTCCAGCGCCACCCGCACCAGGCCGACACCCTCTTCCAGCCGTACCTCGTCTGTGATGCCGAAAAGCTCTGCCAGCAGGATCGCCGTACCCACGGTCGGGTGCCCGGCAAACGTCAGTTCCCGGTCAGGCGTGAAGATGCGCAACTTCGCGGTATTGGCGGCGTCATCAGGCGGCAGCACGAACACGGTTTCCGACAGGTTGAACTCTCGCGTGATCGTCTGCATGGCCGCACCATCAAGGTCGTCGGCATCCATCACCACCGCCAAAGGGTTGCCGGTGAAGGCCTTGGTCGTGAACACGTCAAGCGTATAAAACTCGTGGGCCATCGCCGCCTCCAATTTAGGTCAGCAATACTGACATGTCTGGAGGGCGGATTCAACGGGTGGTTTCAGTGCTCGCGCCGGGTATCAATGAACGATATGCGAATGAATTCACGATACAGCATCACCTGCCGTCCGAGCACGGCGGTGTCGCGCAGCACACGCGACAGGATGATCCCGCCCTCGATGACCGACGTCAGCATGTCGGCCAGATCGTCCAGTTCCGCCTTCGCCTGTAACGGGTAGACCGCGGCAATGCGCTCAAGGCGATACCGGAAGCGATGCCTCCACGACAGGATGGCCTCTTCGTTCAACTCCCGGATTTCACGGTTGAACATCTGGGACTGGTAGCAATGCAATGCCACCAGGCAGCCCGGATGGCCATTGGGCAGATCGTCGAACAATTCGGCCAGCAGCTTCAGCCAGATCAGGAAGCCGTGCAATGGATCGTCGTTCAGGTCGAAGGCACGCCGCTCAAGATCGTCGAACAGTTCGTCCTCAACCCTGAAGTAGCGTTCGAAAAGCGCCTTCGCCAGTTCGTTCTTGCCGGCGAAGTGATAGAAGAAACCGCTCTTGGTGATGCCCACCTGGACGATGATTTCCTCTATCGAGGTGGCCGCGAAGCCCTTCTCCATGATGCTGCTGGTGGCAACATCAAGTATCTGTTCGCGCTTGCCGGTACGTATCTCGTGCATGATCCAAATCCTGCTCGCTTAACTTGACCTGCGGTACACCTGAAGGCCGGTCCGGCCTTCGCAATTCTGACTCAGTACGCCAGACATGAGCCGCAACCTACTGATCGAGCGTCATAAAAATGTTTCTGCGTCAGCTGTACCGCTAGTTGGCTAGCTCCAATGTGATCTCTCGCACATCCTGCAGTCACCTCGCCGGGGCATCTGCTGACGGCGAAACCAATCCTGACACGGAGATTATAGCATGACCAAGTACAGACATGACCTGCCCAATGGCAAGGACCGGCTGTTCCTGCTGGATGGCGGTCTTGAAACCACGCTGGTGTTCAACGAGGGTATGGAGTTGCCGGCCTTTGCCGCCTACCCCCTGCTCGCTGACCAGGCGGGCCGCAAGCGGCTTCGCGACTATTACACTGCCTATGCTGGCATCGCCGCCCGCTCGGGTGCCGGCTTCATTCTGGAAGGCATCGGCTGGCGCGCCAACCGTGACTGGGGCGCACAACTCGGCCATGACGGTGAAGCTCTTGCCGTGTTCAACCGTGAGTCCATCCGCCTGCTGGAGGAACTTCGCACCGAACTGGAAACGCCCGCCATGCCGATGGTCATTTCAGGCTGCGTGGGCCCGCGCGGTGACGGCTATGTGGCCGGCACGGCCATGACCGTGGCCGAAGCGAAGGACTATCATGGCGAGCAGATTGCGACCTATGCCACCACCGCCACAGACCAGGTGACGGCGATGACGATGACCAGCGCCGAGGAAGCTGCCGGCATAGCGCTTGCCGCGCGGCTGTTGCGGATGCCGTCTGCCATCTCGTTCACCGTGGAAACCGACGGCAACCTGCCCACCGGCCAGAGCCTGAAGGATGCCATCGCCTTCGTTGATGACCGCGCCGGCAAGGCCCCGGCCTACTACATGATCAACTGTGCTCACCCCGACCACTTTGCACATGTGCTGGAACCGGAAGCTGCATGGATGGAACGGCTGAGGGGACTGCGGGCAAACTCGTCACGCATGTCACATGCCGAACTGGACGAGTCGACCGAGCTGGACGACGGCAATCCGGTTGAACTCGGCAACCTCTATGCCGGCATCCGCAGCAGGTTCCCCAACTTCACCGTGCTGGGTGGGTGTTGCGGCACCGACGAGCGCCATGTTGGCGCTATTGCCGGCGCATGTTGCCTGCATCACGCCAACGCGGCCTGATCCGTCTGGCCCGGCATGGGTCCGGCCAGCACATCCCCCGGGTTGGCCGGACCCATCAATCGAGCAGGTGCTGGACCAGCGTGCGCGCAAAGCCGGGCATCCGGTGGTGCACATGAAACGCAGCCCGGCGGAACACCACGATCTCGTCAAGCTCGGACTGCTCCTGCACATCGACATGAGCCATCATCCGCGCCTTCAACTCGCGCGACGGCGCATCGAAGGTGAACACAGCGTTGAGCGAGCACATGGCGCCATCCTCGACCAGCAGGTAGCCGGGCGCGCGGACAGCATCGGCGGCATCAAGACCAGATTCTTCCTTCAGTTCCCGCACGATGGAGCCTTCAAGGTCGAGTTTTCCATCGCTCACATCTGACGGGTCTGGCGTTCCGGCCATCGGGTAGACCCTGCCGGACGCGGCCGTATGCGGCGCCATGCGTCCGAACAACAGGTGCCCGTCGCCCGAGCGCACCACCGCACAACCGAACACGTTGCGCACGCCGGCGTCCAGGGGCAGTCCCTTGTCTTTCCAGTACAGGAAGGAGGCAAAATCGGTGGTCAGAGTCATACCCGTGAGCGCGCCATCGCTCAGCGCGTGGTCAGCCATCACCAGCACGTCGCCATTGAACAGCGCCGGCTGCTCGGCCTGCGCCTTGCCCCAGAACCGCTTGATGGCGGCAGCGTTGTCATCCGCCCAGGCCCACGGCCTGTCACACAGCGGCAAGTCATAGCCGTCGATCTGAATCACGTCATGCATGGCAGCTACACTGCGGCGAATGACGAATCCACGCAAATGTCAGCGCACGGTTTTGCGCAGCCTTGGCAACATTCGCCCCGGGATCGAGTCTGATGGTGTCTCGCCGAACACCTCACACCCCATCGCCTCGTAAAAACCAACCGCGAACGGGTCGGAATCCAGTTCAACCCGAACCGCACCCAGCACGCGCATCCGGTCTTCCAGCAGCCCCCACAATTGCCGTCCCAAACCGGTTCGCTTGAAACGAGGTTCCACGAACAGCGCTTCAACCTCGGCCACCTGGTCTTCGACAACCACGTGCATCACGCCGGCCAGGTCTCGACCAGCCTTGCTCACCCATATCTCGCCGGTATCGAGGCTGTCTGGTCCGATCACCAACTCGGGCCGGAACGCCTGCATGAACGCCTCGCTGTAGCCGTTTGACGCCTTGGACCGGATCACCAGGTCTGTCAGTGCATCAAGGTCGGCGTGGCCGGCACGGCGGAATGTGAAGGCGGTGTCTTTCATCACCGGGGAATATAGCAAAAGGCCGGAGCTTGCACCCCGGCCTTTGCGTAGTAGTTCTGCAAGCGAGTGAAACCCAGTTCGTTGCCTTGTCCAGCAGATGATTGCCGGAGATCACCCGGATGCGGATGCATCCGGGCAACAGGGAACCGGGGATCCCCTTGCTCAGTTCTTCGCCTTGTCGACCAGCTGGTTGGCAGAGATCCACGGCATCATGGCGCGCAGCTTCTCGCCGACTTCCTCGATCTGGTGGGCATCGTGCATGCGGCGGGTGGCCTTGAAGCGGGCCTGGCCTGCCTTGCATTCCTGCATCCATTCCGCCGTGAAGCGGCCCGACTGGATGTCGTGCAGCACGCGCTTCATTTCCTTCTTGGTGTCTTCGGTGATGATGCGCGGACCCGACACGTACTCACCCCACTCCGCGGTATTGGAGATCGAGTAGTTCATGTTGGCGATGCCGCCTTCATAGATCAGGTCAACGATCA
>CAYMJJ010000078.1:0-11706 GCA_964390445.1 uncultured Anderseniella sp. | reverse complement strand
TTGATGCCATGCTGATGGCATTTGAACGGCCCGACTGGCGCAGCGAAATCGACCTTGTGATGACCGGTTACTTCCGCGACGCAGGTCAGGTCGAGGCCGCAGCAGCCTTCATCCACCGCCTGCGCGAGGCCCGCCATCAGTTCCAGGTGCTGGTTGACCCCGTCTGCGGTGATGCCCGCGGTACCTACGTGCCGGTCGACGTCATCAACGCGATCAAGTCTCGCCTCATCCCGCTTGCAGATACCATTACCCCCAACCGCTTCGAGCTGAACGTGCTGACGGGCGGCGAGTGGCACGACAACGTCAGCCTTGTCCACGCCGCGCGCTCACTCGGCGCGGAGAATGTGGCGGTGACATCCGCCTTCTCGCAGACGCTTGGCATCGGCAACCTGCTGGTCGAACCAAGGAACGCCACCTTGCACGAGACAATGGCCTTCCCCGACCCGCCACACGGTACCGGCGACCTGTTTGCCGGGGTGTTCGCCGCCCGCATCCTCAAGTCATCGGCACGCGAGTCGCTGATTCATGCAGGCAACACCGTGTATCGCGTCATCGAGGCAACGGCACAGTCCGGTCATGACGAGCTTGACCTCGCCAAATGGAATGACCTGATCGATGCTCCTCCCCATACCGGCAACATTATTCACGTACGCTCGACCAATGCCTGAGTTCTTTGTCGCCGGGCTGGACGGGTGCCGGGCCGGATGGGTGATGGTGACGTGGGCGGGCAACCATGACGTTGCCCCGCAGGCCACGGTGATCCCGCACATCACCGCCGCGCTGGCCACGGCTGCGCGTATCATCGCCGTGGATATGCCGATCGGTCTGCCGCAGCTGTCTGGACGAACCTGCGAGCATGAAACCCGTGCGCGCCTTGGGCAGCGCCAGTCATCGGTGTTCGCCGTGCCGTCGCGTGCAGCGGTGATGCAGGAGGACTATTTCGCCTCCTGCCGGGTCAACATCGAGAACTCCGACCCGCCTCGCAAGGTCTCGAAGCAATGTTTCATGCTGTTTCCCAAGATCCGCGAGATCGATGCGGTGATCACGCCGGACCTGCAGTCGCACGTATGGGAGGTCCACCCGGAACTGTGCTTCTGGGCCATGAACGGTTACAAGCCCGTTCCTTTGGCGAAGAAGATCAAGTCGCGCCCCAATCCCGACGGCATTGCGCTGCGCCGCGAACTTCTGAGCCGCAACGGCTTTCCTGTCGACTGTCTTCAACATCCCCACTGGCGGAAATCGGACGTCGCAGAGGATGACATCATCGACGCCTGCGCCTGCGCATGGTCGGCATTTCGCATCGCCACGGCGCAACACCTGTCACTGCCGTCCGAGCCGGAGCTTGATGCCCGCGGTCTTCGGATGCAGATTAGTGCCTGAACAAGCCAAGCCCTTGAATACCGGAACACCGAATGATTACGCCCGCCGATATTGCCGCCGCCCACGAACGCATTTCGCCATACCTGCGCCGCACGCCCGTGATGGAAGTCCGCTTGCCCGGCATTGCCACCCCGGTCACGCTCAAACTGGATTGCTTCCAGCGGTCTGGTGCATTCAAGGCGCGCGGCGCGTTCAATTCGCTGGTCGGCAATGAGGCGGCCATGGCCGCAGGCGTGGCAGCGGCCTCCGGCGGCAACCACGGTGCGGCGGTGGCATGCGCGGCTGATGCGCTGGGTCTCAAGGCGCACATCTTCGTGCCCACTATCTCGTCTGCTGCCAAGGTTGCCAAGATCAGGTCCTACGGGGCCGAGATCGTGCAGGAGGGTGCCGTATATGCCGAGGCACTGGCCCTGTGCGAGTCCTACATCGCAAGCACCGGCGCGGTGTCGGTACATGCCTATGATGCACCACTCACCGTGGCAGGCCAGGGCACACTGGCGTTCGAGCTGGAACAGCAGGCACCTGATCTCGACACCGTGCTGGTGGCAGTTGGCGGTGGCGGTCTGATCGGTGGCGTCGCCGCCTGGTACGAGGATCGTGTGCGCGTTGTCTCGGTCGAACCGCAAACCTCGCGCGCACTTCACGCGGCCCATGAGGCCGGCAGGCCGGTCAAGGTGGACGTGTCCGGCATTGCCGCCGATTCACTGGGCGCTTCAACCATTGGCACACTGCCGTTCGCCATCGCGCAAAAGTACGTCAACGACTACCTTCTGGTGTCCGGCGAGTCCATCGAGGCCGCCCAGCACTGGCTGTGGAACCATTGCCGCATCATCACCGAGCCCGGCGGATGCGCCGTTCTGGCGGCCCTGCTCGACGGGACCTATGTTCCCGAACCGCACGAGAAAGTATGCGCCGTCATTTGTGGCGGTAATGTCGACCCGGCCAAATTCGCTGTCACTGCCTGATCCTGAAAGGAACCGCAAAAATGCCCGCTTACCTGATTGCCCGCATCACCGTGACCGACCCGGAACAGTATGAGCACTACAAGGCGCTCGCCCCTGCTGCCATTGCGAAGTATGGCGGCAAGTATCTCGCCCGCGGCGGAGCGACCGAAACGTTGGAAGGTGACACCGAGGACCGCCGTGTGGTGATCCTCGAATTTCCTAATGCCGCCACCGCGCGCACTTTCTATTCGTCGCCCGAATACACTGAAGCCCGGGCAAGGCGTGACGGCGCTGCCGAGGGCCAGTTCGTCATCGTCGAGGGGATGTAGCCCAACCTCAGCTACTGGCTGCCATGTGTGCACAGCCGAGCACGACGCCACCATTGTCGCCCTGCAGCACGACCACGCAGTTGCTGGCCTGCTTGTCCATCATGTGCTTGCGCGGCAGCGAAATGCTTAACTGCTGACCCTTCCACATGGCGGCTGGCGTCAGCCGGCGCACAACATTGTGATAAGTCACCGTACGGCCGCTGTTTTCGCCGCGTTCGATTTGCACCGTCACTTCAGGCGCCACCGACATGACCCAGACCGTGGAGTCCTGGATGATGCGGTCGGTTGGCGATCCGCCGACCATGATATCCAGCTCGGATCCGCGCACGCCCATTTCAATTGGCACGAAGTACCGGTCTGGCACAGATGATTGCTGGCTGATCTCGGCAAGCACATCATCGCGATGTGACCCCACCACGTGAGTGCGGCCGTTTATCACCATTTGTGGCGTATACACCCGGCCGTCACCGCGCCGGGTGGCGTAGTCCTTCTGGCGGCGGCTGAACAACGGCTGTGAAAGCGTGTCCTGCCAGCCGAGGTAATTCCAGTAATCCACATTCAGGCTGACAGCGATGATGCCAGGCCGGTTGACCAACTCGGCCATGAACTCGTCAGCCGGCGGGCACGACGAGCAACCCTGCGACGTGAACAGCTCCACCAGCACCGGCGGGTTGCCGGTCGCCGCTGCGGCAGGCCGTGCGCCGCCGCCCAGTGCGGCCACGCCACATGCCAGCCCTGAGGCCAGCAGGCCGCGCCGGTTGATGTTCGTTGTCATATCCATGCAGCACTTATCGCTGATGCCCGGTTCAACTACTACTCACGAGTGAGTGAGACCGCAGTGACTGCGATCTCCCTACCGCGGCATGCAACGCTCATGACTACCCGCCGCAAGCCGGCGTCAGGCCGCAAGCTGGCGCAACACATAAGGCAGGATACCGCCGTTGACGAAATATTCCAGTTCGTCTGCGGTATCGATGCGGCTCTTCACCTTGACCGTGCGCGACGTGCCGTTCGCGTTGATTTCCACGTCAAAGGACTGCTGCGGCTTCATCTTGCCCTCCAGACCCTTGATGGTAACGACCTCGTCACCCTTCAGGCCCAGCGTTTGCCAGCTTTCACCGTCGGCAAACTGCAGCGGAAGCACACCCATGCCGATCAGGTTTGAGCGGTGAATGCGCTCGAACGACTGGGCGATGACCGCCCGCACGCCCAGCAGGCGGGTACCCTTGGCGGCCCAGTCACGTGACGAGCCCGTGCCGTATTCCTTGCCGGCAAATACCACCAGTGGCACATCGTCCTTGGCGTACTGCATGGCTGCATCGTAGATCGCCATCTGCGTGGCTGACGGATAGTGCATCGTGTAGCCACCTTCGACGCCATCGAGCATCTGGTTGCGAATGCGGATGTTGGCAAAAGTGCCACGCATCATCACCTCGTGATTGCCACGCCGCGCGCCGTATGAGTTGAAGTCCAGCCGATCTACCTTGTGCTCGGTCAGGTATCTGCCAGCCGGGCTGTCCGCCTTGATCGCGCCTGCCGGCGAGATGTGGTCGGTGGTGATGGAGTCAAGGAAAAGGCCAAGAATGCGGGCGTTCTCGATGTCCCGCATCGCTTCCGGCTGCATCTTCATGCCATCGAAGTAGGGCGGGTTCTGCACATAGGTCGAGGCGCTGTCCCAACCATAGGTCATGCCGCCATCAACCTTGATCTTGCGCCACTGGGTGTCGCCCTTGAACACGTCTTTGTAGCGGGACTGGTAGGCCTTGCGGGTCACGTTCTTGCGGACGAACTGGGCAACTTCCTTGGCATCCGGCCAGATGTCCTTGAGGTAGACCGGCTCACCCTTCGGGGTGTGGCCAAGCGGATCGGTGGTCAGGTTGATGTTCATCGTACCGGCCAGCGCATAGGCCACCACCAGCGGCGGTGATGCCAGGTAGTTGGCGCGCACGTCCTGGTTCACACGGCCTTCGAAGTTGCGGTTGCCCGACAGCACCGAGCAGGCGACCAGGTCATTGTCCTTGATCGCCTGCGAGATGTTTTCCGGCAGCGGGCCTGAGTTGCCGATACAGGTGGTGCAGCCATACCCAACCAGGTCAAAGCCCAGCTTGTTGAGATCCTTCTGCAGTCCGGCAGATTCCAGGTACGCCGTCACCACCTGGCTGCCCGGTGCCAGCGAGGTCTTGACCCACGGCTTCACCTTCAGGCCAAGCCTGTTGGCGTTGCGCGCGATCAGTCCTGCGCCGATCATGACGGTGGGGTTCGAGGTATTGGTGCACGAGGTAATGGCCGCGATGACAACATCGCCGTGACCGATCTCGAAGTTGGAATCGTTCACCTTGTACTTGCGCGTGTGCTGGTCCTGCTGGGCACCTTCGGACATGTAGCGGGCTTCGTCGGTATCCTTGGACGGGGCTGCCTTGCTCTTCGGGCCACCGTGAATGTCTGCCATAGCCCTGGCGAACGAGCTGGCGGCATCTGACAGTGCAACCCGGTCCTGCGGGCGCTTCGGTCCGGCGATGGCCGGCACCACATCAGCCAGGTCCAGTTCCAGCGTGGAGGTGAACACAGGGTCCGGAGAGGACTTGCTGCGGAACATGCCCTGGGTGCGGGCATACTTTTCCACCAGGTCCACTTGTGCCTTGGTGCGGCCCGTACCGGTGAGGTACTCCAGCGTCTCGTTCGAGGTCGGGAAGAAGCCGCAGGTGGCGCCATATTCCGGCGCCATGTTGGCGATGGTCGCCTGGTCTTCCAGCGACAGGTTGCCGAGGCCCGGTCCGTAGAATTCCACGAACTTGCCGACCACCCCCTTCAGGCGCAGCATTTCTACCACGCGCAGCACAAGGTCGGTTGCGGTGGTGCCCTTGGCCATCCTGCCGGTTAGCCTGAAGCCGACCACTTCCGGGATCAGCATCGAGATCGGCTGGCCCAGCATGGCGGCCTCGGCCTCGATGCCGCCCACACCCCAGCCAAGGACGGCCAGCCCGTTGACCATTGTGGTGTGCGAGTCGGTACCCACCAGCGTGTCGGGATAGGCAACCGTTGCCGGCTTGCCGTCGATCTTCTCTTTCTTCGTCCACACGGTCTTCGCCAGGTATTCGAGGTTCACCTGGTGGCAGATGCCGGTGCCGGGCGGCACCACGCGGAAGTTGTCGAACGCACCCTGTCCCCACTTCAGGAACTTGTAGCGCTCGCCGTTGCGGTCATATTCCATGCTGACGTTCTTTTTGAACGCCCCGGCGGTGCCGAAGAAATCCACCATCACCGAGTGATCGATCACGAGGTCGACCGGTGCCAGCGGGTTGATCCGCTTCGGGTTGCCGCCAAGGTTGACCATCGCATCACGCATCGCAGCCAGGTCGACGACTGCCGGCACGCCGGTAAAGTCCTGCATCAGCACGCGCGCAGGACGGAAGGCGATCTCGCGGTCGGACTTGCCCTTCGACTTCACCCACTTGGCCATCGCCTCGATGTCCTTGCGGGTTACCGTGCGGCCATCCTCGTGGCGCAACAGGTTCTCCAGCAGGACCTTGAGCGAGTATGGCAGGCTGGAAATTCCCTCGAGGCCGTTCTTCTCGGCCGCCTTGAGAGAGTAGTACACATAGGTCTTGTTGCCGACCTTCAGTGACTTGCGGCATTTGAAACTGTCGAGGGACTGATCGCTCATGTCTGGTGCTCCGTCGCGTGCGTGAACAAAGGTTGGCCGTGTCTTAGCCAAATCTCGGGTCACTTACCAGTACGTCTCTTGTCGAAGTGGGCTATTATCGCCCTCAAGCTTGCGTTAAACGGGCCTTGATGGAAATTTCAGGAAACGATCTGGCGTGCGAACGCGGCGGCAGGCTGGTGTTCGACGCACTTCACTTCCGCGCAACTGGCGGGCGCATGCTGGTGCTGCGCGGGCCCAACGGTGCCGGCAAGACCTCGCTCCTGCGGCTCATCGCGGGCCTGGCCGAACCGGCCGGCGGCGTGATCTCGGTCTCGGGACTTGCGGACGAAGACCTCGCAGGCCAGGTGCATTTCGTCGCTCACCAGGACGCAATAAAACTGCACCTGAGCGTCGAGGAAAACCTGGTGTTCTGGTCGCGCTTCCTGGGCGGCAGCGATACCGTCGCCGATGTCGAGCGTGCACTTGATGCGATGAACCTGCGTGACCTGCGCAGCTTCCAGGCGCAGCGCCTGTCAGCCGGCCAGAAGCGCCGGCTTGGCCTTGCCCGGCTGGCACTGGCGCACAGGCCGGTGTGGCTGCTCGATGAACCCACCGTCGGTCTCGACACCCGTTCCCAGGCGCTGTTGGCAGACCTGATGACCGCGCATCTGAACGAGGGCCACATCATCATCGCATCGACCCACATCGACCTGCCCATTGCCAGCACCGACGTGCTTGATTTCGCGAGTGCCGTGGCATGATGCGCGCTTTCATGGCCATCGTGCGCCGCGACATCACCCTTGCCATCCGCCAGGGCGGTGGCATCGGCACGGCGATCGGCTTCTTCCTCACCGTGGTGGTGCTGCTGCCGCTGGGGCTGGGACCGGACCAGAACCTGCTCGGCCGTATCGCACCCGGTGCCTTGTGGATTGCGCTGCTGCTGTCGGTGCTGTTGTCGGCGGACCGGCTGTGGCAGGCCGACTACGACGACGGCTCACTTGAAGTCATGAGCCTGTCGGATACCCCGCTGGAGGTCGCTGCCCTTGCCAAGGCGTGCGTACACTGGCTCACCTCGGGCTTGCCACTGGCCATCGCCGCACCCGTACTCGGCTTCCTGCTTAACCTTGACACCGCGCTGGTGCTGCCGCTGATGCTGGCCATGGTGACGGGCTCGCTTGCGCTTTCGCTGCTGGCCAGCCTCGGCGCGGCCATCACCGTTGGCCTGCGCCAGGGCGGCCTGCTGGTATCGCTGCTCATCCTGCCGCTTTACGTGCCGGTTATGATCTTCGGCGTGCTGTCCACCTCCGGCTTCCAGACCGGTATCGACAATTCCGCGACCGCGCTGCTGATCCTGTTCGCAATTACCCTCGTGGCCGTGGTCGTAGCGCCGCTGGCCTCCGCTGCCGCCTTGCGCAGCTACATGAGGTGAGTTGCCGCCTTGCGCAGCCGCACCAGATGACCAATCTGTAACGCAATCGAACGTTGCGCAGCCCGGCCTGCAAGGCTAGAGAATTGCCCCATGAGTTCCATCGAGAGATTTGCCAACCCGACGCGCTTCCTGAGGCTGCAGGCCGCCGTGCAGCCGTGGGTGTGGGCCATTACGATAGCGCTGTTTGCCTCCGGTCTCTACCTTGGCCTGGTGACCTCGCCGACCGACTATCAGCAAGGCGAGACCGTGCGCATCATGTACGTGCATGTGCCCGCCGCCTGGTCGTCCCTGATGGTTTACTCCGTCATGGCGCTGGCCAGCATCGTCGGCATCATCTTCCGTCATCCGCTGGCTGACGTCGCTGCCAAGACGGCAGCGCCGATCGGTGCGTGCTTCTGCTTCATCTGCCTGGCCACCGGCTCGCTGTGGGGCAAGCCCATGTGGGGCACCTGGTGGGTCTGGGATGCGCGACTTACCTCGATGTTCGTGCTGTTCCTGCTGTATCTCGGCTATATGGCTGTCTGGCAGGCCATCGACGACCCGCGCCGCGCTGCCCGGGTGGCTGCAATTGTCGCCATCGTCGGCTTCATCAATGTACCAATCGTCAAGTTCTCGGTCGACTGGTGGTACTCGCTGCATCAGCCCGCCAGCGTGTTCCGCATGGATGGGCCAACCATTCATTACTCGTTGCTGGTGCCATTGCTGCTGATGGGCCTCGCCTACACATTCCTCTTCCTGGCGCTGCACCTCAAAGCCATGCGCACCGAAATTGGAGCGCGCCGCATCCGCCAGCACGAACTGGCCCAGACCGGCGCAATGCGCTGACCGGACCAAGGACACCTGCAAAATGGACTTCAGTGCTGACCATATCAGTTTCGTGTTGGCCTCTTACGTGCTGACCTTTGCCGTCCTTGGCGGACTGCTGGCCTGGACATTGTTGCGGGCCCGCGCCGTCTCGCGCCGGCTGTCGGCCATCGACCGTGATGGCCCGCCTCGCCGCCGCGCATCAACCGCGGTCAACCCGTCATGAGTACTGCCCCAACTCAGCCGCGGGGACGAACGTGGATAATCCTGCCCCTGCTGGTGTTCGCAGGCCTCGCCGGCATTTTCATTGTCGGGCTGCAGTCCGGTGATCCGTCGAAGCTGCCCTCTGCGCTGATCGGGCAACCAGCACCGGAATTCGACCTGCCACAACTCGATGGCCTCGAGGCTGACGGGCAGCAGATACCGGCCCTGGCGACTGTCAATTTCGGCAACGGCAAGGTGACGCTGCTGAACGTGTGGGCGTCCTGGTGCGGGCCGTGCCGCGACGAACATCCGATCCTGATGGACCTTGCAAAACGCGACGACATCAACCTGGTCGGCATCAACTACAAGGACCAGCGCGAGAACGCCGTGCGCTTCCTGACAGTGCTGGGCAACCCGTTCTCCCGGGTGGGCGTGGATGCCACAGGCCGCACCGCCGTCGATTATGGTGTCTACGGTGTGCCGGAAACCTTCGTCATCTCACCGCGCGGCATCATCACCTACAAGTTCACCGGTCCGCTCACGCCGGAAGGATTGACCAGCCAGCTTCTGCCGGAAATTGCCAAGGCAGCGCAGCAGTAAGACTTCAACGCATCGCTGCAACAGGCCGGGCAGCAGAGTGACTGCACCCGGCCTTTGGTTCAGCGATTGAAAAGGCTGGCAACTCAGCCTTGGTCGAGTTTGCTGGACAGCTCTTCGAGCGACGTAACGAACGCCTTGCGCAGCCGTGGCGGCAGGGCATCCACAAGCGCCTGGTCCACCAGCATCGCCACTGGGCGTGCAGCCGTCACGCTGTTGCGCCCCAACTCTGTCAGGAACACGAAGTTCACTCGAGCATCGGTGCTGCTTCGCTCACGACGAACGTAGCCCTGCGTTTCGAGACGGTTGACCAGGTCTGCCAGGGTGGATCGATCAATTCCGGTAATCCGGACAAGCTCGGTCTGGCTGGCACCCTCGTTTTCGAGCACGGTTTCCATCAGCGTGAACTGACGTTGTGTCATGCCCGTCTTGCCGAGTTGCTCGGCGAAAAGATCGGCAGAATATTGAGCCGCCCTCTTCAACAGGAAGCTGACTGGTGGAGTATTCTGGTTATCAGTGAAAATTATGCTCGAAGGACGATCATCCATTTGGACGATCCTCCCTACAAGTCGATCCATTTAATACGAGGCCACTCTTTTGTTGAGCGGGCCCCTTGCATGTCGGTGCAGCGTGCATCTGATCCCCCGGTTGCACAAAGCCATTGAACGCTACTTTCGTAACTTGTTGTATAGTGAAAATCAATGCATTAGTGCAAATGCCCGGCCATATAAGCGTAAACCATACAATATATTGAACTATTTGCCGTCTTCAGGGTCAATCATGTGGCGTTGCATCAGCGGCAATTGCGCCATCGCGAACACCATGGTGATCGGCATGATGCCCCAGACCTTGAAGGCCACCCAGAAATCAGTGGTCTGGGTGCGCCACACAACCTCGTTCACGACCGCCAGAAACAGGAAAAACAAACCCCACCGCAGGGTCAGTTTTTTCCAGCCCTCATCATCCAGCGCAAACGCCGAATCGAACACATAGGCAAGCAGCGAGCGGCCGTACATCAGCCCTGCCAGCAGTACGCCGCCAAAGAACACGTTGACGATGGTCGGCTTGATCTTGATGAACAGGTCGTCCTGCAACCACAGGGTCAGGCCACCCATCACCAGCACGACGATGCCGGTGATCAGTGGCATGATGGCAAGGTGGCGGGTCAACACCCAGCTCACCGCGAGCGAAATCAGCATCGCCACCATGAACACACCGGTCGCGAGGAAGATCGGCTGGGGAAACCAGCCGGCAAGATCAAACTGCTCGATCAGCGACGCACCCCGGTTGTTGACGAAGAAAAACAGCACCAGTGGTCCAAGCTCCAGCACCAGCTTGAGCACTGGATTGACCTTCGGTTTGACGTCGGCATCGTTCATTTTCGGTCGCCTTCTTCCACGCCCGCAATGGCACGCGCAAACGCCTCGGCGTCGAACGGTTGCAGGTCTTCGATCTTTTCACCCACCCCGATGGCATGCACCGGCAGCTTGAATTTCTCGGCAATGGCCACGAGGATGCCACCCCGCGCCGTGCCGTCGAGCTTGGTCATGATGATGCCCGTCACCCCGGCAATCCGCGTAAACACGTCAGCCTGGGCAACCGCGTTCTGGCCCGTGGTGGCATCCAGCACCAGCAGCACTGCATGCGGCGCGGTCTCATCCTTCTTCTTGATCACCCGGACGATCTTTTCCAGTTCGGCCATCAGGTCAGTCTTGTTCTGCAACCGGCCTGCCGTGTCGATCATCAGGATGTCTGTGCCATCGGCCTGGGCCTGCTCCAGCGCGTCAAAGGCAAGCCCCGCCGCGTCGGCACCGGTGGGGCGCGACATCACTCTGGCACCAACCCGCTCACCCCACACCGACAGCTGTTCGATGGCTGCAGCCCGGAATGTATCACACGCGGCAATCATCACCTTGAAGCCTTCGCCTGTTGCGATCGCGCCCAGCTTGCCGATGGTGGTGGTCTTGCCCGCTCCATTGACACCCACGACCAGGATGACGAATGGCTGCGTCGCAGCATCAAAGGTGAACGGCACCTCCACAGGTTTGAGTACCTTGACGATCTCTGCCGCCATGATGCGCCGCACTTCCAGCGGATCGATTTCCTTGTCATAGCGCCCGCGCGCCACTTCGGCGGTAATGCGACTCGCCATGGCCACGCCAAGATCCGACTGGATCAGCACGTCCTCAAGGTCCTGAAGCGTATCGGCATCGAGCTTTCGCTTGGTGAAGATGCCGGTAATGTTGTCGCCCAGCGACCGTGACGACTTGGACAGCCCGTCACGCAGCCGCCGGAACCAGCCGCTCTTCGGCTCTGGCTCTGGTTCTGGTTCTGGTTCTGGTTCTGGTTCTGGTTCTGGTTCTGGTTCTGGTTCTG
>CAYMJJ010000077.1:3469-11752 GCA_964390445.1 uncultured Anderseniella sp. | reverse complement strand
GGGTTAACGGCCTGTGTTGAGCGCGACAGGAGTCTTGGCATGAGGGTGCCGGGGCGTTTGGGACTGATCCGGGAATGGCCCACGTGGGTCACGCTGGCGGGGTGTTACACAATCTGGTTTGCAAGCCTTGCCTGGCATGACGTGCTGGGCTGGTGGTGGATGATCGCAGCCACGCCGATGGTCACCCTGCATTCTTCACTGCAGCACGAAGCCCTGCATGGCCATCCGACAAATTCAAAACGGATCAATGAGTTGCTGGTGTTTCCTGCAGTAGGTTTGCTGGTGCCGTACCGCAGTTTCCGCGATACCCATTTGCGCCACCACAACGACGCCAACCTGACAGACCCGTTCGACGATCCTGAAACCTGGTACCTTGCCCGCGCGGACTGGCAGCGCACCGGCAGCGTCCGCCGGGCCATCCTCAACATCAACAACACGCTGGCCGGCCGATTCATCATGGGGCCGCTGCTGGGACTTGCCGGGTTCTGGCGCAGCGAACTGCGCGCCGTGCTGGATGGCGATTCGCGGGTTCGGCGCAACTGGATCGCCCACGCGCTCGGGGTGGTGCCCGTGGCAGTGCTGATTGCCTGGACCGGTGTACCGGTGTGGCAGTACCTGTTGGTGGCCTATGTGGGCCTGTCCGTTCTGATGATCCGCACCTTCATCGAACACCGAGCGTCCGAAACCACGCCGGGGCGCACCGCCGTGATCGAGGCAGGCCCCGTGATGCGGCTGCTGTTCCTCAACAACAACTATCATGCGGTACACCACAACCATCCCACGCTGGCCTGGTACAAGCTGCCGGCGCTGTGGGCGGCTGAACGGGCCGCAACGCTGGAAGCCAACCAGCATTATCACTATGCCGGCGGCTACCTTGAAGTTGCCCGCCACTGGCTGCTGCGCCAGCGCGAGCCGGTTGAGCACCCGTTCCTGCGTACCGAGTGTGATGAGCCCGTCGTGCCGCCAACCCTGCAGGAAACGCCCGACGCACCGGTGCCGGAGGCTGCAATCGCCGTGGAAACCCGCTAGAGCATCATTCGATCAGATTGAATCATCTGATCGGGTAAAAATTCTCACTTTCAAATTGTCAGAGCAACTTTAGCCGTTCGAATAGAACGGCTGTTGCTCTAGTCTGGCTCCATGAGCCAGACCGAATGCCCTGTCTGCACCAGCGACCAGATCGCCCCGCTGCTGTGCGACCGGCAGGGCAGGCGCTATCACGCTTGCGCCTCCTGTCAGGCGCGCTTCCTTGATGCGGCGTTTCACTTGCCACTGCAGGCCCAGAAAGCCCATTACCTGACGCACGAGAATGAGGTTGATGACCCTGGTTACCGGGCTTTCCTGGCACGGCTGGCAGACCCGCTGCTGGCGCGCCTGCAACCGGCCGCATGCGGCCTGGACTATGGCTGCGGCCCCGGACCGGCGCTTGCGGCCATGCTGTGCGAGGCCGGTCATGACGTGGCCTTGTACGATCCGTTGTTTGCCCCGGACGCAGATGCGCTTGTGCACACTTATGACTTCGTGACGTGCACCGAGGTGGCCGAACACTTCCATCACCCCGCAAGCGAATTTGCCCGGCTGGCAGGCTTGCTCAGGCCCGGCGGCATTCTGGCCGTAATGACCATGTTCCAGACCGATGACGCCCGGTTCGAAAGTTGGCATTACCGGCTCGATCCGACCCACGTGGTGTTCTACAGGCCGGAAACCTTCGCCTGGCTTGCAACTCGTCTGGGAGTGAGCTGTGAAATCATCCGCAAGGATGTGGTATTGATGACCCGTGTAGCGCCGTCGGCCTGACACATTCTTCATTTGTATTGGCGTCAACGCCGGGGCATGGTCGCGGCCCCGATCAAGACCGACCCAACATTCAAAGGAATATTCATGCCTGTTTTCACTACCTTGCGCCGCAGCCTTGCTGGCGCAGCTTTCCTCGCGATTGTACTGTCTGCCCCTGCCATGGCGCAGGAACCGGTCGTGCTCGCCACCGTGAACGGCACCGAGATCACCAATGCCGATGTCAACTTCGCCAAGGAAGCCCTGGGCGAAGCATTGCAGCAGATGCCGGCTGACCAGCAGGACGCCTTCGTCATCAACATGCTGATCGAAAGCCGGCTGCTGGCCGATGCCGGTGCGAAGGAAGGCATTGCCGAAACCCCTGAATACAAGCGCCAGATGGAGTGGCTGGAGGCCCAGGCCCTGCGCGAGGGCTACGTGCAGAAGCGCACCGCCTCCATGGTGAGCGATGCTGACGTGCAGGCCAAGTACGACGAGGCCAAGGCACAGGTGTCCGGCGCCAGGGAAATCAAGGCCAGCCATATCCTGCTCAAGACCAAGGAAGAAGCTGAAGCCGTGATCGCCGAACTGGACCAGGGGGCAGACTTCGCCGAGCTGGCAAAGAGCAAGTCCACCGGACCGTCCGGCCCGCGCGGCGGTGACCTGGGCTATTTTGGCCCGGGCCGCATGGTGCCCGAATTTGAAACCGCGGCCAATGCGCTCGAAAAGGGAACCTACACCAAGCAGCCGGTGATGACCCAGTTCGGCTGGCACGTGATCCGCAAGGATGACGAGCGCGAGCAGGCGTTCCCGGCATTTGACCAGGTCAAGGACCGCATCAAGGTGTCCTTGCAAGCTGAAAAGCTGCAAGGCATCATCAAGGAACTTCGCGACGCCGCGAAGATCGAAATCAAGGGGCAGTAGGCCTGTCTTGACAAGTTGACGGCCGGCCACGCTGCGTCCCTGACCACTCGGGGAGTGCATGCGTCATGGCCGGCCGCATTGCTGAATTCACACGTTCATGCCTCGTTGCCGGGGCAATGCTGCTCGGCATTGGGCAACACGCGGGCGCCCAGATCATCCCGGCGCAGACACAGGCCGTGCCCGAACTGGTACCCAGCAATTGCCTCGCCATTGCGCAAGGCCTGCCGTCCGCCCGCTATGTCAACCTGACTCCGGTGCCGGCCGGTGCGGTACGCATCGAATACATCGGCCATTCGACGTTCTGGATTTCCAGCCCCGGCGGCGTGACCATTGCCACCGACTATGCAGGCTTTGCCGGCAGCAAGGGCGTGCCCCGCGTCGTCACCATGAACAAGGCGCATGAGACCCACTACACCGACCATCCCGACCCCGCCATCGAGCACGTGTTGCGCGGCTGGAACCCGGAAGGCGGCCCCGCCAGCCACAATACCGAGGTCGGCGATGTGCTGATCCGAAACGTGACCACCGACATCCGCGCCTGGGGCGTACCGGAAAAGGACGCCAACTCCATCTTCATCTTCGAGATCTCCGGCCTGTGCATCGGCCACCTTGGTCACCTCCACCACGAACTGGGCGCCCAGCACGTCGGCTGGATCGGGCGGCTTGACGTGGTCATGGTGCCGGTGGATGGCAGCTACACGCTGCCGCAGGAAAACATGATCGAGGTCATCAAGACCCTGCGGGCGCGGGTGGTCATACCGATGCATGCGTTCGGCGACTACTCCCTCAACCGGTTCGTGAATGGACTGGCCCAGGAGTTTGCCGTTGACCGGCGCGGGCCCGAGGCACTCACGCTGACGCTCGACAACCTGCCCGGCAGACCCACTGTTATCGTGCTCGACGAGGTCAATTAACGATAAGTTTACCGGCCATGCGGATACGGTATTGCTGCAATGCAGCAATCTATGTTGCGACGCAACAAAATCGTCTTATCTTACCTGTATGAATGATTTCGAACACGCTGCCTGAAGGCGTTAGAGAAGCCACTACAGGAGATTTCCATGGCAACGACTACTCAATTCGGCCAATTCCCGACCACCTCCGTGGAAGGCAAGAGCACGCTCTCGCGCATTTACCAGGGCCTGCTGCTGGCATTCGAAGCCCGCGCCATCTATCGCGTGCAGCAGGAAGCCGGGCACTTGCTCACCCCGAAGCAGCTTGAAGCCATGCAGCAGGATTACCTGAAGCGCCGCGCCAGGTTCGACGCCTGATTTCAGGCCCCGCGCGCCGCAACGGCACTACGCCAGAATAATCTTTCGAAAGGCTGGGTACACCGGGTATCCAGCCTTTTTTCTTGCGCTCGGCGGGTGTATCGTCCTACGCCAAGGTCTCTGCCCAAGTTTCTCCGCAAATGCCGGGCAGCAAGAGCTTCAGGGCGTGCATGACTCGCCGGATTCTATCCGGCCCGCATTGCTCCCTGTTTCGCATCGAATGAGGGTGGAGTGTCCAAGTTGTCCAGGTTCAGCATGTCGAAGATGATTGCAGGGGCGGCAACTGCCGTCGCCATTCTGGCGGGCACACATGGCATTGCGGCAGCAGCTGACAGTGATGCCGAAAGATGCCTGTCGGTAGAGGTCAACGTTGAGGCGCTTGAGCGAATTGGTGCCTGTTCGCGGACCCTGGAGGCAGGCGTTTCCGGCAAGGACCTGGTGACGGCGCACCTGCACCGGGGCATGAGCTACGGTCAGCTAGGCCAGATGGACACGGCGATCCAGGATTTCACGGCAGCGCTCGAGGCAGACAAGGCAAACGTGACTGTGTGGATCGCGCGCTCGCGGGCGTACTTCCACAAGCAGGAACACGATCTTGCCATGATTGACCTGGCTGAAGCAATCAAGTTGGAGCCCCAGAACGCTGTAGCGCTCAACCTGATGGGCAAGAATCACTTCATGCTCGGCAATTTCGAACTGTCGATAAAGTTCTTCAATCAGGCGATCGATCTTGATCCGAACTATTACAACGCCTTCGTGAACCGGGCGACGACCTTCTATCGCGACAACAAGCTGCAGGATGCGATGCGCGATGTGAACGCGGCCTACCTGATGCTGCCGCCGGGAGATACGCGCGGGCGGGCGTTGTTGCAGCTCAAGGTGGCAATCGAGCAGGCCTTTGCCTCGCAGCAACGCGCCAACCAGCAGACCAATTGATGCCGGGCACCCCGGTGCTGATGCAGCGGGCGCGGAAGTGGTGTTGACCAGCCCGCAGATCGTCGTCATCGGGGCCGGGCCGGCGGGGTTGATGGCAGCCGGTGTTGCCGCGCGCTGCGGCGCGCAGGTCACTGTCATCGAGCGTATGCCGTCACCGGCGCGCAAGTTCCTGATGGCGGGCAGGGGCGGGCTCAACCTCACCCATACCGACCCGCTGCCGCAATTCCTCGAACACTACGGATCTGCCGCAAGCTGGCTGGCACCTGCGCTGGAGCATCTGCCACCGGATGCATTGCGCGGCTGGGCCGATGCCCACGGCGAAACCACGTTTGCGGGTTCTTCCGGCAGAGTGTTTCCCAGGAGCTTCAAGGCCTCGCCCCTGTTGCGCGCCTGGTTGCGCGAGCTTGACCGTCTGGGCGTGACGCTGCTGACCCGGAGGCAGTGGACAGGCTGGACGCCGAACGGCGATCTGGCTTTCGCCGATGGTTCAACCATCGCCGCCGATGCAACCGTGCTGGCGATGGGCGGCGCAAGCTGGCCCCGGCTGGGCGCGGACGGCAACTGGGTCGGTATCCTGCAGGCGCAAGGCATCGAGGTCAGACGCTTGCGCGCCTCGAACGCGGGCGTCCTCATCGGTTGGTCGCAACTCACCATCGACCGTCATGCCGGCCAGCCACTGAAGCGCATCGCGCTGTCCCTGGCCGGTCACTCTGTTGCCGGCGAGGCGATGATCACCACAAGAGGGCTGGAGGGCGGCGCCGTGTACGCGCTGTCGAGGCAGCTACGCGCGGGTCTTGACGACCACCCCGGACACGGCGTCACGCTGATGCTGGACCTCAAGCCCGATCAGGACGCTGTCGCGCTCGCGGCCCGGCTTGCCGCGGTGCCGCGCAAGCAATCGCTGGCCAACCGGTTGCGCAAGGGGACCGGGCTGAGTGCGGCAGCAATTTCCGTGTGGCGCGACTTCACGCCCAAGCTGCCCGGCACCGATGAGGCGCTGGCTGCCAGCCTGAAAGCGGTTGCCTTGCCCGTCACCGGCCTGCAGCCACTAGACCGCGCCATATCGTCTGCCGGGGGCATTGCAATGGGCGAACTCGATGACGCGTTCATGTTGCGCAAGCTGCCCGCCGTTTTTGCCTGTGGCGAGATGCTGGACTGGGATGCCCCGACCGGAGGTTACCTGTTGCAGGCGTGTTTTTCGACCGGCGCCATGGCCGGACGCGGCGCGGTGCAGTTTGCCGGGGCAGGCGAAAGGGAGCTTTGAGATGGCAGCACTGACCAGCCTTGAAGCGCCATACGACGCGGTGGTGATCGGTGCCAGTGGCGGCATCGGCTCGGCGTTCTGCCAGTTGCTGGCGCAGGACGAAGGCATAGGCACGGTGATCGCGCTGTCGCGCTCGGGCAATGGCCCGGAACACCGCAATATCACGCACAGCCGAATTGACCTCGTCAGCGAAGAGTCTGTCAAACTGGTCGCCGCACGGGCCGCCGAATTGCCAAACCTGCGGCTTGTCATTGTCGCCACGGGGTTGCTGCACGACGGTGATGAAGTGCAACCGGAAAAGGCGCTGCGAAAGCTGGACCCTGACATGATGGCGCGCAGCTTTGCCGTCAACACCATCGGGCCGGCCCTGGTGATGAAGCATTTCGTGCCGCTGCTGCCGCGCAACGGCAAGGCGGTGCTTGCTGCAATCTCTGCCCGCGTCGGTTCGATATCCGGTAATGCCCTTGGTGGCTGGTACTCCTACCGGGCATCAAAGGCGGCACTGAACATGCTGCTGAAGACGACGGCGATAGAGCTTGCCCGCACCCGCAAGGACCAGGTCATCCTCGGCCTGCACCCGGGTACGGTGGACACCGGCCTGTCCAAACCGTTCCAGTCGAACGTGGCAGATGGCAAGCTGTTCACGCCGCAGCAGTCGGCCCAATACCTGCTCGACGTGATCGACAAGGCCGGACCGGAAGCTTCGGGCAGCGTGATTGCGTGGGACGGCCAGACCGTTCCTGCATGACGATTGTCATTGCCCGGCGATGGTTTCTGCGGCAATTTTGATGCCATCAGCAGCAATATGCCAAAGGGGCCATTCATGACCGCCACCGCCACACAGCTTCGCCCGAACACACTCGATCACTGGCCCGAGCGCGTTGACCTTGCTGCCGCCTTCCGCTGGACAGCGCGGCTGAACATGCACGAGGCGGTTGCCAACCACTTCTCCGTTGCGGTCAACGACGATGGCACGAAGTTCCTGATGAACCCGAACCAGGTGCACTTCTCGCGCATCAAGGCCTCCGACCTGCTGTTGCTGGACGCCAACGACCCCGACACGATGAACCGCCCTGGCGCACCGGACCCGACCGCATGGGGCCTGCACGGTGCCATCCACCGGCTTTGCCCCCATGCACGCGTTGCGCTGCACGTCCACTCGATCTATGCCACGGTGCTGGCGACACTTGATGACCCGCGCCTGCCGCCCATCGACCAGAACTGCGCCACCTTCTTCAATCGCTACTCCATCGATGACCAGTACGGCGGCCTCGCCTTCGAGGAAGAGGCGGAGCGCGCCTGCTCGCACCTGTCGGACCCGTCGAAGCAGGTGCTGATCATGGGCAACCACGGCATCATGGTGATCGGCGATACCGTCGCCCAGGCGTTCAACCGGATGTATTATTTCGA
Organism: uncultured Anderseniella sp.; assembly: GCA_964390445.1. Taxonomy (GTDB): domain Bacteria; phylum Pseudomonadota; class Alphaproteobacteria; order Rhizobiales; family Aestuariivirgaceae; genus Anderseniella. The sequence goes on along the minus strand of CAYMJJ010000077.1, from coordinate 4,174 downwards.
GCGCGCCGCCGAGACCTACATCAAGGCGCTGTGGACCGGCCGCAAGCTCAAGGTGCTGTCGGACGAGGTGGCGGAGAAGACCGCCCGCGAGTTGGAAGACTATCCCGGCCAGGCCGATTGCCACCTCAACGAGCTTAAGGCGATTCTGGACGACGAGGGCTCGAACTACGCCAGCTAGACGGACAGGCGCAGGGGCAGGCAGGCGTCAGTCCGGCGTCAGCTTGCCGGTCGCCAGCCAGCGGCAACCGTACCACAGGATCGCGATGTTGAGGCCCATGCTGGTACCCACCAGTGCCAGCCTGGTTGACATGTCGCTGGCTGCATCCCCGATCAGGTTGTTGAACAGGTGCAGCCACGGCATGGCCAGGATGACGGCGAAGACGCCGCTGAGCGCATCACCGCCCAGCGGAATGGCAAGCAGGGCCGCGATGCACAGCGCGGCATAGATGCCGGTTACCACCTTGCAGACGGTTCTCACTTGCTCACCGTGAAGGAAACTTCCCTGTCCTGTGGCCGGGCCAGTAGTGTCAGGTCCAAAAGGGCAGGGACGAAGTGTGACTTCATGGGCATTGTTCCTCTGGCGTTGTCTTCCACAGCGATGACGAAATCACGCGCAGACCTTGTGTCTGCCGCCTTCATGCAGTGTGGTGTCGCGCTACGCATTGCGCCTACGGCAATTCACTCTATTTTCGGGCGCGAAACAAC